>DATCFG010000084.1:0-3929 GCA_036509655.1 Solirubrobacteraceae bacterium
TGCGCTTCACGTCGAGCTGATGCGCCACCGCCAGCTGCGAGCCGGGCCCCATGACCATGAGCTGTTTCAGACCTCGACGGTCCAGGCATTGCTCGCGGGCGCGTTCGACGGCGACGTGACCGTCGGCGAGCTGCTGGAGCATGGCGACATGGGCCTCGGAACGCTCAACGGGCTGGACGGTGAACTGATCGTGGTCGATGGACAGGCGTTCAAAGCCAACCTCGATGGCACACTGGCCCGAGTCGACAGCTCGTCCAGGACGCCGTACGCAGTGGTTGTCCCATTTGTGACGGGCGAAGGTCTGACATTCCGGGGGCCGTTCTCGGACGCCGATCTGAAGCGGCGGCTGGCCGATCACGTCACCGGAGCTGGGCGACCGACGGCGATCCGCATCGCGGGTCTCTTTGAGTCCGTTCGAGTTCGCTCTGTGCCCAAGCAGGAGTCTCCGTATCCGCCACTTGCGGAGGCGATCGCCCAACAGCAGGTGACCGATCTCGCCGAGGTCTCGGGCACGATGGTGGGCTTCTGCTTTCCTGAGAACGATGGTCTGAACTGGCCCCACTGCGACGTCTTGAACTGGCCCCACCGGAGCGTCCGATCGTGACCTGACGCTTGGCGCTCATCTGAGCGTTGAGCGAAAGGCATGGAGGAGTGGAATCCAGAGTGGAGCAGTTTGAGCAGATTCGAAGGGACCGTGATCGTGAGGGGCTTTCGATCCGGGGGTTGGCGGTGCGGCACGGGGTGCATCGTCGGGCGGTCAAGCAGGCGTTGGCGTCGTCGGTGCCGCCGGTGAAGCGGTCGCCGGTGGGCCGCCCGGCACCGAAGCTCGGCCCGTATCGGGCGGTGATCGACGGGTGGCTTGAGGCCGATCGGACCGCTCCGCGCAAGCAGCGGCATACCGCTAAGCGGATTCATCAGCGGCTGGTTGATGAGCTGGGTGCGGATGTCGCGGAGACGACGGTGCGTCAGTACGTCCGGGGTCGTAAGCGCGCGATGGGATGGGCGGTCTCTGAGGTGTTCGTGCCGCAGGTCCACGCGCCCGGAATCGAGGCGGAGGTCGACTGGGGTGAGGCCGAGGTGGTGCTCGCTGGCGTCGCGACGTTGGTGTACTTGTTCGTGATGCGCGCGTCGTTCTCGGGCGCGGCGTTCTGTCAGGCGTCGCTGGTCTGCACCCAGCAGGCGTTCTTGGAGCTGCATGTGCAGGCGTTTGAGTGGTATGGCGGGGTCTTCGCGAAAATCAAGTTCGACAACCTGAAGTCGGCGGTCAAGAAGGTGCTGAAGGGCCGTCGGCGGGTCGAGTCTGACCGGTTCGTCGCGCTCCGATCTCATTATCTGTTCGCGTCGCAGTTCACGACCCCGGGCCTGGAAGGGGCCCACGAGAAGGGTGGCGTGGAAGGGGAGGTTGGGCGATGCCGGCGCCGGCATCTGGTCCCGGTCCCCGAGGTCTCAGACCTCGCCGAGCTAAACCGGCTGCTGCTGGCAGGCTGCGAAGCCGATCTCGACCGACGGATCGACGGACGGCAGCTGACGGTCGGGGAGGCGTGGGCGACCGAGCGGCCGTTGCTGCTCTCACTCCCGGCTGAGGCGTTTGACGCGTGCGAGTCAGCAGCGCCCAGGGTGGACGCGAAGTCGCTGGTCACGATTCGCCAGAACCGTTACTCGGTGCCGGTCGCGTTGGCGGGGTTGCGCGTCAGCGCCCGGGTCGGTGCGCGGGAGATCACGATCAATCATGGTGGCGTGGAGGTCGCGCGCCATGAGCGGCTGCACGGCAGGTTTCACACCAGCGCCCAGCTTGATCATTATCTCGAGCTGCTTGCGCGCAAGCCCGGCGGCTTGGAGAACTCGGTCGCGCTTGCCCAGGAGCGCGAGCGTGGCGGGTGGCCTGAGGGCTTTGATCAGCTGTGGGCGGCGCTGAGTGATCGTTACGGACGCTCAGACGCCGCGCGGCAGATGGTCGACGTCGTGTTGCTCTGCCGCGAGCACGGGCCTGAGCAGGTCGCGCTGGCGGTCCGCGGCGCGCTGACGGCGGGAGCGATCGATGGGCGTGCCGTCGCCGTCCTGGTCCGCCGCGCCCAGAGCGCCCCGGCCGAGGCGGTGGCGCCGTTGAGCGGCCTGGCGCCGCGGTTGGCCGCGCACGCGCGGCCCGCGCCGGACGATCTCGCCGACTACGACCAGCTGCGCAACCAACAGGACGGCCGGCGATGAGCCTCCAAGACTCGTACACCTCGCTGCAAGCGTTCATCGAGCACGACCAGACAGATTGGATGGGCGACGGTGTGATCTGCCAGCTCGTGACGGTGATGATGAGCGACGACCTGTGCCTAACCGAGCCCGCGGTCTGCGGGCTCACCGCCACGCAGGCGCGCACCCTCGCGTTCGAGCTGCTGATCATGGCCGAGCACGCCGAAGGACTCACCCGCCACCGTGAGGAGGAGCGATGACCACGCCGGCTAGAAACGCGCAGACCGCCGCGCTGGAGGCGCTGATCGAGGCGCACGCGATCGAGCTGAAACTCCCGACCGTCCGCCGGCGATTCAAAGCATTTGCCGCCGAAGCGCTCCGTGAACAGCAGACCCCGGTCGCGTACCTCGCCGCGCTACTGGAAGCAGAGATGGCCGAACGCGCGGAGCGTCGTGAGAAACGCCGGCTGATCGACGCGCGGTTCCCGCAGATCAAACGCCTCGAGGACTTCCGCTTCTCAGACAACCCCAAGGTCCCGCAAGCCACGATCGCCGCCCTGGCGGAGGGATCGTGGATCGATGACCGCGAAAGCGTGATCTTCATCGGCGACAGCGGCACCGGGAAGACGATGCTCGCAACGGCGCTCGCGGTCTGCGCGTGTCATCAGGGACGGCGGGTGCGCTTCACCACGCTCGCCGGCCTGGCGAACGAGCTCCAAGAAGCCCAAGGCAACCGCGAGCTCGCCCGCGTGATCGGCCGCTACGCCCGCACCGAGCTTCTCGTGTGCGACGAACTGGGCTATCTCGCGTTGCCCGACGGTGCCGCCGAGCTCGTCTTCCAAGTCCTCTCTGAACGCCACGAACGCGGCAGCCTGATCGTCACCACCAACCTGCCATTCGGAGAATGGACGAAGGTGTTCCCCGACCCCAGGCTCGCGAAGGCGGTCGTCGACCGGCTCACGCATCGAGCGCACATCATCGACACCGGCAACGAGAGCTGGCGCTTCCGCCACGGCCTCGAACGCCACGCACGCAACAAAGCATGACCCCCCGCCCCGCAGCCACGCCCGCGGCTATCGCCACTCAGGCACTCGCGCTACGCGCTCGGCCTTCGCGACGACAGCCGCGGCATTGCTCTCCGCCGGGCGATCAGTCAACATCAACACCAACAACAACCGACGCCAAGTGGGGCCACTTCAAGCCATCGCGCCGGGGCCAGTGCAAGCCATCGTTTCCACTTTCCGGATGCGCTCGACGGTATCGAGATGGTCGGCTCTCATTTGCACTTCGTCACCGACGATCGCGCGATGGGGGGGGCACGTCCTCAGCTTCAGGCTCCACCATGCGACCGCCCACCTCGATGTCGGGACGGAGCTCCACGTTGAGTTGCCACCAGCGGTCGGCACCCCGCGTCACGGAGTGACGCTCGACTAAGATGCGCTCAGACGCCTCGAGACCGATACAGATGGCGAATCGCTGTGTCCGTAGACGGGGAAAGATTGCGCCGCCCCCGGGGTGTGGTGGTCATCTCGTCAGCGCTCGCGATCTTGGTTGGTTGTGGCCTATGCGGCTCACCAGGACCTCGGTCTCGGCGGGACAGGGGTCGATGGGTTCTTCGATCGCTGGCTCAATGCCGCCCTGCTGTGGGCGGCCGCCGCAGCCTGCCTCGCCGGTGCATTACGGGCCACCCGCGGCCGTGCGCCGTGGCTCTTTGTCGCGCTCGGGCTCGCGAGCTGGGCGATCGGCGAC
>DATCFG010000085.1:0-47218 GCA_036509655.1 Solirubrobacteraceae bacterium
GCAGCGCATGGGCCGCTCGGAGCTGGCGGTGCCGATCATCTCGACGCAGCTCGTCACCGACGCGCTCGTCGGCGAGCGCGAGTCGCTCGAGAACCTGCTCGGCGCGACGTTCGTGTTCGGGATGCGCTCGGAGGCGGAGGCCGGGCGGGCGTTGCAGCTGCTCGGGCTGGACCCCGAGGACCGGCGGGCGCGCCAGAGCCTGCTCGAATTCGAGGCCGGGCGCTGCCTGTTTCGCGACCACGCGGGGCGGGTGGAGGCGATCCAGGTCGACGTCGTGCTGCCGTCGCTATTGCGCGCGTTCTCGACGACGCCCGGGGTCGCCTGACGGTGGCGCGCCGGCCGATCGCAGCGATGGGCCTGGCGATGCTCGTGTGGATGTTCGGTGCGCAGGTGGCCGACGCGGCCGGGGCGCGGGTGCCAGCGCGCGCTTCGGCCCACGCGCCGACGGCGAACAACGCTCCGCGTGCCAAAAACACGCCCGCGACGAAGGCCCCTCCGGCGAAAGGCCCGACGCGGGCGCCGAGCAAGCCGCCGCTGAGTACGGGCGTCGGTGGAACTGCGATGACCCCCGAAGCGGAAGCGTCGGCCTCGTCCTCGCCGAGCGGCGGCGACTCGCTCGTGAGTAACGGGCTGGGCAGCCCCCTGTGCGGGAAGGGCACGCGCGCCGAACTGTCGCCGGCCAACGCGAGCAACTGCCGCGGCTCCGACTTCGAGGCGGCGCCGGCGCCGACGGGCGACTACGCGTTCGACGTGCACATCAACACCGGCGTGGCGAACGCGGGCAACTACCTGTCGGAGGTCGTCCAGAACGTGGCCCAGTGGGGGTGGATGCTGCTCGTGGCGATCGTGCACGGGGTGATCGTGATGCTCGAGTGGTGCTACACGGTCGACCTGCTCGAAAGCTCCGCGATGCGAGCCGTGACGAGCGGGCTGCGCCAGACCCAGGCGACGTTCACCCGGCCGTGGCTCGCGCTGGCGCTGGCGGTGGCGGCGGTGCTCGCGCTCTACCACGGGATCGTGCGCCGGCAGGTGTCGGAGACGCTCGGCCAGGCGGTGTTGATGGGGGTGATGATGCTGGGCGGTTTCTGGGTGATCGTCAACCCGCTGGGCACCGTCGGCGCGCTCGGCGCCTGGGCCAACGAAGCGGGCCTGGGGACGCTCGGCGCCGTGGTCGCGGGCACGCCCAGCGCGCCCGACCGCACGCTGGCGGAAAGCATGGAAAGCGTCTTCAGCGGCACGATCGGCGGGCCGTGGTGCTATCTGGAGTTCGGCGAGGTGCGCTGGTGCGACGAACCCAAGCAAATGGATTCGCGGCTACAGGCGGCGGCCCGTCAGATCGCGGCGAAGGACCAGGCCACGATCGGCCCCAGGAGCGCCGAGGAGCTGCGCGACGCGAAGACGAACGGCGAGCTGTTCCTCGCGCTGCCGGCCAACGGAGAACAGCGCAACGCGATCAACCCCTATGGCCCGTTCAAGAACGAGGACGGGCTGTTCAACGTGCTGTGCGGCGGCTCGGAAGAACCGTGTCACGGACCGACGGCCGGCGAGGCCGAGTTCCGCACCCAGCACGGAACCACGGCACGGGTGATCGGGCTGTTCCTGATCTGGATCGGTGTGCTCGGGATGGTGTTGCTGCTCGGCTACCTCGCGCTGCACCTGCTCGGCGCGGCGATCGCGAGCCTGTTCCTGCTGCTGCTGGCGCCCGCGGCGGTGATCGCCCCCGCGTTGGGCGACGGCGGTCGCGCGTTGTTCAAGCGCTGGGGGACGTGGCTGCTCGGTGCGGTCTGCTCGAAGCTGATCTTCTCGTTCCTGCTCGGCGTCGTGCTGTTGATGCAGCGGACGTTGATGGGGCTCACCGTGTTCGGCTGGTGGGCGCAGTGGCTGCTCGTCTCTGCCATGTGGTGGGGGGCGTTTCTGAAGCGCCATCACGTGCTCGGCTTCGTCCACGGCCAACACCGCTCGGGGAGTACGTCCAGCTCGTTGGCGCGGCACGCGCAGCGCGCACGCCAGAAACTGCGGCACCCGCCCCCGCTGGTGCCCGGCGGGAAATGGGTCAAAGACAAGCTGCGCCCGCCGCCGCCGAGCGTGGAGCAGCGGCGCAAGCGCGCGCAGGCGGGTCTCGCTCGGGCCAAAGGAATCACCGACGGGCAGGTCAAGCGCTCGCTCGAGCGCGAGCACGGCGAGGCGCACGCGCTCGTGCAATCGGCGCCGGAGGCCGAAGCGCGGATCTCGGCAAAACAAGCTCAGCTGGAGCGGGGTCAGGACGCTCACGCCGGCGCGTTGACGAAGGCGGCGGAAGCCAAGCGCGCACGTGAGGCCGCGCTGAACCCTCACAGCCTGGTCTCGCCGACCGACCGCGCTCGCACAGCGGCTCGGTTCGCGGCCGAGGAGAAGTCTCAGCTACGACACGCCGCGAGACTGCAGAACCGGATGGGCGGTCTGCGAACCGAGATCGCCGGCGAGCAGGCCTCGCTCACCGCGGCTCGGCAGACGGTGGGCGTCGGCGATCGGGCCAAGCGCACGACGGGCAGCGTATCTACGCGCGAGCAGGCCGAGAAGTACGGGCGCTTCCTCGACGAACAGGGCGCGCTGCCGGCCGGCAAGGCGCGCGACTACGCCGGGGCGGCGGGAATCGCGGACTACGGACGGCGGCAGTACGAAGCGTTCGGCACCCGCGACAAACGGGCCGCGCGGCTGGAGATCGATCGCGAGCTGGCCGCCCGCAAGGGAGCGAGCGCGGCTGCCAGGGAGGTCGCGGCGGTCGGCGAGGGATCGTTGAAGCGCCGTGAGCAAAAGAAGACGGACAAGCTGTTCGATGGCTCGCTCGAGCAGCAGGTGAAGGCTGAAGGCCAAGAGCTCCCCACATCGCTCAAACCACGGCCAAAACGCCCGAGTTTCGACGAACATCTGCAGGACTGGCGATCGGGGGGATCGAACGGCGCCTCGCGCGTGATGCGCGATGCCAATGAAGTGAAGGTCGGGCGCAAACGCCAGCTCGGCCGGGAGCGGCGGCGATGACGGTGGACTCGGCGGCGCGTTTCAGCGCGGCGAAGGGATCGAGGCTCGCGACGGGGGTCAGGATCGCGGCGGGCGCGGCGGGAGTGCCTCTGCCCGGGCTGCGCCGCCCGCCCCGCATACCGCTGGCGATCGGCGGGCTGATCGCGGCCGCCGCGGCGCTGGCGGCGATGTTCCTGCTGCTGATGCTGATGACGTTGGTCGGCGCGGGCGGCTTCGGCAGTCTCGGCGGCCTCGGCGGCAGATCGGGGACCGGCGAGGCGACCGACACCCCCTCGGCCCTGGCAAGGAAGGAAATCCCCCCGGAATACCTCAGCGACTACGAGCAGGCCGGGCAGAAGTACTACCTCGACTGGGCGATACTGGCCGGGATCGGGAAGGTCGAGTGCGACCACGGGCGCGACCCCGACCCGTCGTGTACGAAAGAGGGCGCGGTCAACTCGGCTGGCGCTGGCGGCCCGATGCAGTTCCTCGCGGGGACGTGGGCTACGTATGGGGTCGCCCCAAACGGCGGCACGCCAGACCGTTGGAAGCCGGAAGACGCGATCTTCGGGGCGGCGAACTACCTGAAGGCGTCGGGCGCGCCGGGGGATTACAGGAAAGCGATCTTCGCCTACAACCACGCGGAATGGTACGTCGACGAGGTCGAGAGCTGGGCCGCGAAGTACCGCGCGCGGTCGACCTCATCAACCCAGCCCGCGCAACCGATCGTGGCCGGGGGCGGGAGCGGGGCCGGGGGCGGCGCCGGCTCCTACGGCCGCGTGAGCGGCGAAAGCCCGACCCCGATCGAGTTCATCCCCGGCGAACGCGCCGAGCTCGATCCCGCGGACGGCCACCTCGCCTGGATCCCGGAAGGGGCGCCGACGACCGTGCAGGCGATGATCGTCGCGGGCAACGAGCTGCAGGAACTGCCGTACGGGCCGGGCGGGCACCCGGACCCGCTGGGCGCGAGCGAAGAGGACTGTTCGAGCACGGTCAACTACGTGCTGTACCGCAGCGGGGTGAGGCCGCTCGCGGAAATCGAGAAAGACAACCCGCTCGCGCAGGACTACGTCGACTGGGGAGATCCGGGTCCGGGCCGCTGGGTGACGATCTACGCGACCGACGCGCCGGAGCCGCACGTGTTCATCGTGATCGCGGGGCTGCGGTTGGACACGAGCCACAACGGGACGGACGTCGGTCCGAACAAAGACGAAGACGGCCCCCGCTGGCGGATTCTCAGCTACACCCCGACCTGGGCGAAATGGTCGGTCAGGCACCCGCCGGGTCTTTGAAGGATCAACCCGAACAACCAAGACCAGCACGGTGGAATAGGCTGACGGTATGGCCAAGAGAAAGGTCGACTACCTCTTGATCGGCGGCGGCCTCGCGAGCGCGAACTGCGCGCGCTGGCTGCGCGAGGAAGGCGCGGAGGGGGAGATTTTGCTCGTCGGCCGCGAGCCGGACGCGCCGTACAACCGCCCAGAGTGCTCGAAGGGGTACCTGCGCGGGGAGGAGAGCCGCGAGGAGCCGCTGTTCCGGCCGGCGGAGTGGTGGGGAGAGCAGGGGATCGAGCTGCTGACGCGGACGAGCGTGACGGGCCTCGACATCGAGACGCGGACGGCGAAGCTGTCGAGCAAGGAGGAGATCGAGTTCGCTAGCGCGCTGATCGCGACGGGCGCGAACGTGAGACGGCTGAACGTGGAGGGGTGCGAGCTCGAGGAGATCCACTACCTGCGGACGTTGGGGAACGCGGACGCGATCAGAAAGAGCGTCGAAGACGCCGAGAACGTGGTCTTGATCGGCGGCTCCTACATCGGCTGCGAGGTCGCGGCGAGCATGAGCATGCTGGGGAAGAAGGCGACGATCGTGATGCAGGAGGAGCGGACGCTCGAGCGCGGGTTCGGCAAGCAGGCGGGGCGCTTCGTGGAAGAGCTGCTGAAGGCGCACGGCGTGAGCATCCACGGCGAAGACGAGCTGGAGCGCTTCGAGGGGGAGGGCCGCGTGGCGAAGGTGATCACGCGCGGGGGACTGGAGCTGGAGGCGGAGGCGGTCGTGATCGGCGCGGGCGTCGCGCCCGACGTCGGCCTGGCGCAACGGGCCGGGCTCCAGATCGGCGAGAAAGGCGGCGTGCGCTGCTCCTCGCGGCTGGAGAGCTCGGCGGAGGGCGTATGGGCGGCGGGCGATATGTGCGAATACGACTCGGTGCTGCACGGGGAGCACGTGCGGATCGAGCACTGGGACGTGGCCTTCAACCACGGCAAGACGGCGGCGCTGAACATGCTCGGGCGCGACATCGCCCACGAAGTGGCGCCGTACTTCTACTCGGTGCTGGGCGACTGGGGCGAGCTCGAGTACGTCGGTCCCGCGTACGCGTGGGACGAGGAGATCGTGAGGGGAAGCTACGAGGAAGGCGAGTTCACGACCTGGTACCTGCAGGACGGGCAGGTGAAGGCGGCGCTGACGTTCGGCCGCTCGGACGATCTGGACCACGCGCGGCGCCTGCTCGCGGGGGCGAGGACCCTCGACGAGGGGCAGCGCAAGGCACTGGCGGACGTGGACAGCGACCTCACGGGCGTCGGGGAGTAGGATACGGGCACAAGACGGTCGGAGGTGAAGGGAAGCCGGTGAGAATCCGGCGCGGACCCGCCACTGTGACCGGGGATGCCAGCCGCGGCGCGTGAGAAAGACACGCGAGCCACTGTTTCGGAAGACGAGACGGGAAGGCGCGGAGGGAAGGCCCGGGAGCCAGGAGACCTGCCCGAGACCGGAAAGCCCAAGATACCCTCGTGGAAAGGGGTTGGCCTGAATGAATAAGTCACGTCGTATGGTGCCGGCGTTGGTCGGTGCTGGCTCAACTGTTCTCGTCCTAGCTGTCCTTGGCGTAGCACCCGCACTCGCCGGCCCGACGGTCACCGTACGCATCGAGGGGGAATCCGCCACCCTGTTGCCCACTGCGACTGTGACGCTCGAAAAGCCAGAGCCTGTGAGTGGGTGTGCATACAACAGTGTCGCGGCTGCGATCAACCTCGCGGTGAATGGGAACTGGGATCACGGTGAGGCCAACAACGGAGGCGGCGACTTCACTCAGACGATCCTTGGCGAGACGCACGAATTCAAGAACAACTCAGACACATGGGCCGAGTGGGTCGATTACAAGTGGGGTGGCGGCATTTGCTCCGACCTGCTGAGTGAAGGAGATCAGGTGTTGATGGTCGCCGATCACGAGCCGGAACCATTTTATGACCCGACCGTTCTGCCGCTTGTTATATCCAGTACGCCCAGCACAGTGCAAGCCGGATCTGCCTTCAACGTGGAAGTCGATGAAATAACGACGACCACCACAACCTTTGCGAGTCCCGGAGAAGGAACGCCGAAGCCTGCGGCCGGAGTGACTGTTGCGGGCGGGGGCGCGAGCGCGATCACAGGGTCAAATGGAATCGCGACGCTCACGCTCACCAGCACTGGAAGCGCGACCCTGCGGGCAACCAAGCCAGGGGATGCCCCGTCTGCGACTTTTAGTGTGTGTGTACACAAAGGTAATGACGGTAACTGTGGAACATCGGTCGCCGGCTCGAGCACGCCCGCCGGGAGTGGAACAACTCCAGTGACCATTACCCCGAACTTGTCGACCGCGATCACAGCGCACATCAGCTCACTGCTGGATAGTCACGTGTATGCACGTGGTAAGGCGCCTCGGATCCTTGCCGGCACGGTCACCACCGCCGCTGCCCTGGAAGAGGTCGAGTTGCGCCTTACGCGTCGCAGGGCGCCGGGGCGTTGCGCTTACTTCGACGGCCCCACCGGGCGCTTCCACGCAATGCGCTGCGGTGCGTCGCATGGCAGGTACTTCAAGGCTTCCAATCAGAAGCTGTTCTCCTACCTGCTTCCCGAAACGCTGGCTCCGGGTCGCTATGTGCTCGACGCTAAGGGCATCGGCGCTGGTGGTCACGTCACCTCCTTGGAGCGCGGCACGAGCAGAATCGTCTTCTATGTCAAGTAGAGACGTGGCAGCCATGCACGTCCTTCACGGCGTGGTGCGGTGAGACCGAGATCCGGCAAGAAGGGCGTTATTGCGGCGCTCGCGGCGGCCACCCTGGCCGCCGCGCTCGCCGGCTGCGGCATCGGCCCGGGCCCCGTGCCGACGGGGGTTCACCTGACGGTCACGCGCGACTTCGGCGCGCAGGTTCTGACGAAGACCAGCGCGCCGAAAGCGAACGGCGCGGAAACGGTCATGAGCCTGCTGCTGCGCAACAACGAGAAGGTCACGACGAAGTACGGCGGCGGGTTCGTGCAGAGCATCGACGGGCACTCCGGCGGGGAAGCCGGGGGGGAGCCGACAGATTGGTTCTACTACGTCAACGGGATCGAGGCGCCGAAGGGCGCGGCCGCGACGGACGTCCACCCGGGCGACCATATCTGGTGGGATCTCCACGACTGGAGCCAGACCGACGATGTCGCCGCCGTCGTCGGCTCCTATCCAGAGCCGTTCCTGAACGGCACCGAAGGTAAGCGCCTGCCCGTGCGCGTCGAATGCGCCGCGGCGCAGAGCGCGCCGTGCCGCACCGTGATCGCGCGCCTGCGCGGGCTCGGCGTCCCCGCCGCCGTCGCCGCGATCGGCAGCGGCGCCGAGCCGGACGCGCTGCAGGTCGTCGTCGGGCGCTGGACGGCGGTGCACGGCGACCCGAGCGTGACGAGCATCGAAAGCGGGCCGCGCACGAGCGGCGTCTACGCGCGCTTCGCGCCGAACGGCCAGACGCTCACATTGCTCGGCGGCGACGGCAGCACGACCGCCACGCTCACCGCCGGCGCGGGCCTCGTCGCCGCGACGAAGGACGACGAAGGCGCGATCGTGTGGGTCGTCACCGGCACCGACGAAACGGGCGTCGCGCGCGCGGCGCAGGCCTTCGACACCCGCTCCCTCGAAAACCACTTCGCGCTGGCGGTGACATCGACGGGCGCGCAGCTGCCGGTGCCGGGGGCGGGCGGATGAGGAATACGGGCCGGATTTCGTCTCGTGACTGCTGTTTGCGGATGCCGGGGAGAGTCTGATGAACACCCGCCTGCTGTTCTACCGCCGCCTCGCCAGCCCGCTACACGCGACGCGGGCGGGCGTCGGCGCCGCGTGGGCGCTCGCGCTGACCGCGGCCACTCTGCTCCTCTACAACCCGATTCCCTTGTCGGCGCTGACCCTCGCCGTGCTCGGCGCGGGCGTCGGCGCCGGTGTCGGCCGCCGGCTCGCCGGCACGCTCCGCGTCGCGCTGATCGTCGGCCTGCCGATCGTCGCGATCAACGTGCTCGCCTCGCGCGAAGGACTGACGGTGTTCGCGCGCCTCGGCGACCTCGGCCCCTTCGGCCAGGGCAACCTCACGGTCGAGGCGGTCGTCTACGGCGCGGTGATCGCGCTGAAGGTGACGCTCCTGATGCTCGTCACCACGCTCGCGAGCCTCGCGGTCGATCCCGACGAGCTGCTCCGTTGCTTCCGCCGGCTGTCGTTCCGCTCGGCGCTCACCGCCTCGCTCGCGACGCGGATGATCCCCGTGCTCGGCGCCGACGCCCAGCGCCTGGCCGAGGCGCAGCGCACGCGCCCCGAAGATCCCGCCCGCGGCATCCGCGGCCGCGTTGCCCTGCTCAGCGCGATCGTCGGCGGCTCGCTCGAGCGCTCGATGGAGGTCGCGGCGACGCTCGAGCTGCGCGGCTTCGCCGTCGCGGGCGAGGGGCGCCCGGGCCCGCGGTGGCCGCGCCTGCCGGGCTCGCACGCGCGGGGACCGCGTAGGCAGGGGTCGAGAGCAGGCCTCGCGGGGGCGCGCGCGCGGGGATCGCAAGCACGCCTCCGGCGCCCGTGGTCGCGGCACGACCTCGCGTTCCTCTGCTCGACCCTCGCCGTGCTCGCCCTCGCCCTCGCCGGACGCCTCACCGGAGCGGCCTCCTTCTCCGCCTACCCCCTCGTTCAGATGCAGCTCGACACGGGCACCCTAGTGCTCTCCGCGGCGCTCCTCGCGGCGATCCTCATCCCGTTCCTCGACCGGCGCGGGATCGACCGTTGATCCTCTCCTTCGACAACGTCACCTACCGTTATCCGGGGGCCGAGACCCCGGCGCTCGACGACGTCAGCTTTGAGTTGCAAGCAGGCGAGTTCTGCCTCCTCGCCGGGCTCTCCGGCCACGGCAAGTCGACGCTCCTGCACGCGGCCTGCGGGCTCGTGCCGCACTTCCACGGCGGCACCTTCGCCGGCACGGTCACCCTCGCCGGCCTCGACACGCGCTCTCACGGTCCTTCGCATCTCGGTGGCCACGCGGGCGTGCTCTTCCAGGACCCGGAGACGCAGCTCGTGATGAGCTCCGTCCGCGCGGAGCTCTCGCTCGCGCTCGAAAACCGCGGCGAGGGGGAGGCGGCGGTCGCGCGCGGGGTGGAGGAGGTCGCGCTCGCGCTCGGGATCGATGCGCTGCTCGACCGCTCCACGCACGAGCTCTCCGGCGGCGAGAAGCAACGCGTCGCGCTTGGCGCGGCGCTCGCGGGCAGGCCCAAGCTGGTGCTGCTCGACGAGCCCACCTCGCAGCTCGACCCCGTCGCCGGCGATGAGTTGATCGGCCTGCTCAGACGGCTGAACGAGGAGTGGGAGACCACGATCGTGCTCGCGGAGCACCGCCTCGAGCGCTGCCTCGGTGCGGCAGATCGCGTGCTTGCGATGGAACGGGGCCATCTCTCCTACGACGGCGATCCCAGATCATTCCTGAAATGGGCCTCCCGGCACGAGCCCTCCCTGCAGACGCCCGGGGCGAAGCTGTTCGCGCTCGCCGGGCTCTTCCCAGCGCCGACCGGCGTCAAGCTGGCGCGCGGGACCCTGCGCGCGCGCGGCCTGCTGCCGGGGGAGATCGATCCCTTCGGTGGCGCCCCGCCGGGGGAGGACCGGGCCCCCGCGGAGCCCCTCCGATCCGGACGCGCACGGGGCCGGAAGGGTCTCCTGGGACGGCGGGAGCGCGTTCCGGAGGCGTTACGAATGAAGGGCGTCTGGCACGAGCTGCGCGACGGGCCGGCGATCCTCCGCGGGGTCGACCTCAGCATCGCCCCCGGCGAGAGCGTCGCGCTGATGGGCCGCAACGGCGCCGGTAAGTCGACGCTCCTGCGTCACGCCGCCGGGCTGATGGCCCCCACGCGGGGCCGCGTGCAGCGCGCCGGACGCGTCGCGCTGCTGCTCCAGAACCCCTCCGACTACCTGATCCACGAGCGCGTCGCCGAAGAGGCGTCCCCCGCAGCGCTTGCGGCCGTCGGGCTGGCGGGGATGGCCGAGCGCAACCCGAAGGATCTCTCAGGCGGCGAGCGCCAGCGCCTCGCGCTCGCGATCGTCACCGGCGGCGAGGGGGAGGAGGCGGGTGGGACTCCAATCGTGCTCGCGCTCGACGAGCCCACGCGCGGCATGGACCGCGGCGCGAAGGCCGAGCTGGCGCGCGATCTGCGCCGCCGCGCCGATCACGGCCAGGCCGTGATCGTCGCCACCCACGACCCCGAGTTCGCCGCCGCCTGCGCCACGCGCGCGGTGCTGCTCGCCGACGGCCGCGTGATCGCCGACGGCTCCACCGCGGAACTGCTCGCGGGCGGCTGGTACTTCGCGACCGAGACCGCCCGCATCCTCGGCGGCGCGGGTGGCGCGCTCCTGCCCGAGGACGGCGCGGAGCTGCTGGCGTCCTCCCGAGCCCGCCTGGAGGTCGTCGCGTGAGCTGGCCGCTCGCCTCGTTCCTCGTCGTCGGCGTGGTCCTCGCGGTCGGCTGGCTCGCCTACGAGCGCCGCCGGCCCTCCGCGCGTATGGTCGCGGTCGTGGGCACGCTCGCGGCCGTCGCCGCGCTCGGCCGCGACGCGTTTGTCGCACTGCCCGACGTCAAGCCGATCACCGCGATCGCGCTCGTCGTCGGCTACGCGCTCGGCCCGCTCCCCGGCTTCACCGTCGGCGCGATCGGGATGCTGATGTCGAACTTCCTGCTCGGCCAGGGCCCCTACACGCCCTGGCAGATGGCCGCCTGGGGCTGCGTCGGGCTGTTCGGCGCGCTCGTCGGCCGCCTCAGCCGGCGGCGCCTGGGACGCGTGGGGCTGGCGCTCTGCTGCGCGTTCGCCGCGCTCGCCGCGAAGGAGGTGATGAACCTCTACACGTTCTCAATCGGCGCCTCCCACACGCCTGCCGCGTTCCTCGCGGTCGCCGTCGCGGGCCTCCCGTTCGATCTCACCGACATGGTCGCGAGCTTCCTCTTCGGCCTCGCCTTCGGCCCCGAGCTCGCGCGTCTGCTCGCGCGGATGCGCGCGCGAATGGAGATTCGCTGGGAGCCGGTCCCAGGGCCTGCGCTCCTGGTAGTCCTAACAGCGCTCGCCCTCGGCGGGATGGCCGGGCATGCATCCGCCGCGTCGCTCTCCCCGGAGCTCTCCTTCCTCGCCTCCGCCCAGAGTTCCAACGGCGGCTTCGGCGCCGCCAAGGGCGAGCGCTCGAGCGAGCTCTACACCGCCTGGACCGCGATCGGCCTCGCCGCCGCCGGACGCGACCCGGCCGACGTGCGCCGCGGCGGGCACTCGGTGCTCGACGCGCTGCGCGCGGAAGCCTCGACCCTGAGCGGTCTCGGCGACGCCGAGCGCACGATCCTCGCCGCCGCCGCATGCGGGGCCTCCTCCTCCTCCTCCTCCTCCTCCTCCTTCGCCGGCCGTGACCTCGTCGCCGAAGTGCTGAAGGCGCGCGACAGCGACAACTCCTTCGAGCACCTCGTCAACCTCACCTCCTTCGCGGTCTTCGCGCTCCGCGCCGTCGGACACTCCTCGAGCTACCCCGCGATTCGCGACGCGGCCGGCTGGCTCGAGCGCCAGCAGAACTCCGACGGCGGCTTCTCCTTCGGCCAGCACGGCTCGTCCAGCGACGTCGACGACACCGGCGCGGCGCTCCAGGCGCTCGCCGACGCCGACGCGCGCAACGCGCACGTCCTCGGCGCGGCCGCCGACTACCTGATCCGCTCCCAGAACTTCGACGGCGGCTTTCCCCAGCAGTACGGCAGCGAATCGAACGCCCAGTCCACCGCCTGGGCGGTCCAGGGCCTGATCGCCGCCGGGCGCAATCCCTCCGCGGTCCGCCGCCGCGGCAGCCGCTCGCCCGAGGGCTACCTCGAAAGCCTGCTCGCCCCCGGCGGCTCCGTGCGCTACTCCCGCACCAGCGCCCAGACGCCCGTGTGGGTCACCTCCCAGGCGCTCGTCGCGCTGGCGGGCAAGACGTTCCCGGTCGGGGTGTGAAACCGGCCCGCACGGGCCGACAGTTTCGTAGACGGCCGGTTATCGCTTTGACTCGCGACGCCGTTGGCGGCGGGTGGCTTCCAGAGATTCGAGGTCGACCAGGTCCTGGGGTCGTCCGGCGGCGCGCTTCATCGCGAGCATGTCCTCGATCGAGGCGATACGGACGCTTTGACCGCCTAACTCCATCACGTCGGCATGACGACGTAACGCGTTATATGAGGGTGCTCCGTCTGGGTTGACCAGCAGGTCGATGTCGCCCAAGGGCGTCGTCAAGCACATGATCTGGGTCTGGCGCAGGGTGCGCCCGTCGGGCACGAACGGCACCGTCTCGGGAATGCCGCGCAGGCGAGCTCCCAGTGCCACCAGCACGCTGCCGAGCGCATCGAGGTTGTCCTGGTCAGGCGAGTAGCAGATGTCGAGATCCTTGGTGAACCGTGGCATCGCTTGGAGGATGACCGCCACGCCGCCGACGATCACGAAGTCGACGCCTACCTGGACGAGCGCTTGCACCAGCGCCGCCGGACGGTAGAGGTCAGGCACGTCAGCCACGGAATCGAGCTCCGGCGAGTGTCAGCTCACGACCCCACTCGTACATGCTTTCCAACTGTGCGAGACGCTGATCGGGACTCAACCTGAGCTGCTCGAACACCAGCGTCTCGTCGATGCCCGGGCGCACCGGCTCTGTGGCGAGCACGAGTCGTCGTCCGGTCTCGCGCAGCGCATCGTCGAGCGTCGCAATCGCCGGATTGGCGCCCGGCCGCTCCAGCTTGGCCACGGCCGCTTGGCTGACCCTCAGCCGCCGAGCGAGTTCAGTCTGCGTGAGGCCGGCCTGACGCCGCGCGTCTTTGAGTAGATAGGCCGGCTCGGGCATATCGGTGATTATAACCTATAAGTTATTTGCGCTCTATACCAAGCGCCCCTTCACCCCTCGTTTAGAAGCCTCCCTACCCTGTAGTGATGTACGCAAGGTCCAGAGTCAGGCTTGCGCACCCGCCGAGCGCGGCCGGGGCGCTGCTCGTCGCCGGGTTGTGCGTGGCCGCGCTCGCCTTCACCTGGGTGGTTGCTGCGCTGGTTCCCGCGACGCACGTGAGGGACGCGGTCGCCTTGCACGACTTCACGCTGCTCGGCGGCCCCCACGTGGACGACCTGGCGAACGCGCTGCTGAGCCTGCTCGAGCCCGCGCTCTACATCCTCTGGGCGGTCATCTTGATGGCGGTCGCGCTACGGCGTGGTCGCCCGCGGGTGGCGCTCGCCGTCGCGCTCGTGATGGGCATGGCGCCGCTGACCGCGGAGCTGCTCAAGCCGCTGCTCGCGCATCCCCACTCGCCGATCTACGGAGACGAGATCACCGCCGCCTCGTGGCCGAGCGGCCACACGAGCGCGGCGACGGCGCTGGCGATGTCAGCGGTGCTCGTCGCGCCCCACCGCCTGCGTCCCACCGTAGCCGTGCTGGGCGCGATCTTCGCGGCGGCCGTCGGCTTTTCGCTGGTGTTGCTCGCCTGGCATCTGCCGAGCGACGTGCTCGGCGGCTATCTGGTGGGCACGCTCTGGACGGCGCTGGCGGTCGCCGGCCTGCGCAAGGCCGAGTCGCGCGCCCGCTCAGGCAGAATGAGAAGTGGTGTTGGCGCCATGCGCGCCGGGGTCCCATAGCGGCTCGGATTGCGTTCCGGGCTTGGATGATGACCCTGCCCCGGCCTCTGATTCCAACCCGGCCTCTGCTTGCGCCCGTCGGGGCGAATCTCGATTGGCGGCGCGGCCGAGGATGAACAGCAGGTCGGAGAGCCTGTTCAGGTAGCGCACGACCTCGGGGTTGATCTCCGCGCCGACGGCGATCGCGCGACGCTCGGCGCGGCGGCAGACCGTGCGGCAGATGTGCAGGTGCGCGGAGGCGGGTGTGCCGCCGGGGATCACGAACGAGCGCAGCGGCTGGAGTGTCGCGTTGACCTCGTCGCAGGCCTGCTCGAGCCACTCTGTGTAGGCGGGGCCGATGCGCAGCCGCTCGCGCTCTTTCTTGGCGGCGGCGGAGTCGTCCGCGGGCGGCGCCGGCACGGAGAGGTCGGCGCCGAGGTCGAGCAGGTCGTTCTGCACGCGGCGCAGCCAGCCGGCGAAGGCCTCAGGAAGCCCGGGCTGGAGCAGCGTGACGCCGAGCGTGGCGTTCAGCTCGTCGACGGTGCCGTAGGCCTCGACCCTCGGATCGAGCTTGGAGACGCGGCTCATGTCGCCGAGGTGGGTCTCGCCGCCGTCGCCGAGCTTCGTGTAGATGCGGGTCAGGTTGACGGTCATGGCAAGGTCTCCCCGGATCGGCCGGGGCTTCGATGATAGGCGGGCCGCGCATATCTGTGCCGACCGGCACGGGTGGGTGGGCATTCATCAGCCCGATGGGATACGTTCTCGGCGCACATGAGGATCGGCGTTCCGAAGGAGACCGCGGCGGGAGAGCACAGGGTTGCGCTCGTGCCGGAGGTCGTGAGCAAGCTGGGGGCCAAAGGTCTCGACGTCCTCGTCCAGAGCGGCGCGGGCGCCGACGCCCTGCTTCCGGACGCCGCCTTCGTGGAGGCGGGCGCGCGGATCGTCGGCACATCCGAGCATCCTGGGACGGGCGGTGCTCTCGATCTTGCCGAGGTGTGGGGCGCCGATGTGGTCGTGAAGATCGCCCCGCCCGACGCCGAGGAGATCCGCCGGCTCGGAGCCGGCTCGATCCTGATCGGCTTCCTCGCCCCGCTCTCCAGCCCGCAGACAACGCGCGCGCTGGCCGACGCCGGGGCGACCGCCTTCGCGATGGAGGCGATCCCGCGGATCTCGCGCGCGCAGGCGATGGACGCGCTGTCCTCGCAGTCAAACGTCGCCGGCTACCGCGCGGCGCTGCTCGGCGCCGAGCAGATGGGCCGCTTCTACCCGATGCTGATGACCGCCGCCGGCACGATCCCGCCGGCGAAGGTGCTCGTGCTGGGCGTCGGCGTCGCCGGGCTGCAGGCGCTCGCGACCGCCAAGCGCCTGGGTGCGCGCACGACCGGCTACGACGTGCGGCCGGAGGTGGCCGAGCAGGTCGAATCACTGGGCGCCCAGTGGCTCGACCTCGGGCTGGAGGCCAGCGGCGAGGGCGGCTACGCGCGCGAGCTGACCGAGCAGGAGCGCGCCACCCAGCAGCGCGCGCTGACCGAGGCGATCAAGGGCTTCGACGTCGTGATCACGACCGCGCTCGTGCCGGGGCGCCCTGCCCCGCGGCTGGTGACGGCCGAGGCCGTCGAGGGCATGAAGGCGGGCTCGGTGATCGTCGACATGGCGGGCGAGGCGGGCGGCAACTGTGAGCTGACCGAGCCCGGCGAGACGGTCGTGCGCCACGACGTGAAGATCCTCTCCCCGCTGAACCTGCCCGCGGGGATGCCCGAGCACGCCTCGCAGCTGTTCGCGCGCAACGTCCAGGCTCTGCTCGAGCTCCTCGTCGGCGAGGACGGGAACCTGCACCTGGACTTCGACGACGAGATCGTCAGCGGCGCGTGCATCGTGCGCGACGGTGAGATCGTCCATCCGGGCGCCAAGGCCGCGGTGGAGGGCGCGAGCGCATGATCATCGCCAGCACGCTCACGACCAACCTCGCGATCCTCGTGCTGGCGGGCTTCATCGGCTTCGTCGTGATCTCGAAGGTGCCGAACACGCTCCACACGCCGCTGATGTCGGGCACGAACGCGATCCACGGGATCGTCCTGCTCGGCGGCCTCTTGCTGGTCGGCCTACCCGGCCTGGACGCCTTCAGCAAGGCGCTCGTCGTGATCGCGATCGCGTTCGGCACGATCAACATCGTCGGCGGCTTCCTCGTGACCGACCGGATGCTCGAGATGTTCAAGGCCAAGCCGAAGTCGAAGCCCGCGGAGACGAAGCCGGCGGAGGCGAAGCCCGCGAAACCGAAGCCCGCGGAGACGAAGCCGGCGGCGGAAGACGAGACCGAGGGCGGGGAGGGCGAGTCGTGAGCAATCTCCCGATCGCGACGAGCTTCCTGCAGGGCGAAAGCTTCATCTACGTGCTCTACATCGTCGCCTTCGCGCTCTTCATCCAGGGCCTGCGCGGGCTGGCAGGGCCGACGACCGCCGTGCGCGGCAACCGGATCGCCGCGGTCGGCATGGCGATCGCCGTCGTCGCGACCCTGCTGAACCCGGGCGAGGGCAACTGGGGGCTGATCGTGCTCGGCGTCGCGCTCGGCTGCGCGATCGGGATCCCGGCGGCGCGGAACGTGAAGATGACGGCGATGCCGCAGATGGTGGCCTTGTTCAACGGCGTCGGCGGCGGCGCCGTGGCGCTGATCTCCTGGGTCGAGTTCCGCCACTACGGCTCGACCTACGGCTCGCACACGGTTCATCTCGGTCGCGAACTGGGCAACGGCATCGTCCTGCAGAGCGGCGCCTCGATCCAGACCGCGGGGGTGCCGACGTACATAGCGGTCTTCTCGGTGTTCGCGGCGATCGTCGGCTCGGTCTCCTTCTGGGGCTCGAACATCGCCTTCGGCAAGCTCCAAGAAATCATCCCCGGGCGCCCGATCAGCTTCGGCTCCGCCCAGCAGATCGTCAACCTCGTGCTGCTGATCCTCGTGCTCGCGGCCGGCGTCGGCCTGGTTGCCGGCGCGCATTCGCAGCTGCTGTTCATCGGGATGCTCGTCTGCGCCGCGCTGCTCGGCAACGCGGTCGTGCTGCCGATCGGCGGCGCCGACATGCCGGTCGTGATCTCGATGCTGAACGCCTTCACCGGGCTCTCCGCGGCGGCCACGGGCATGGCGCTGAACAACCCGGCGCTGATCGTCGCCGGCATGATCGTGGGCGCCTCCGGCTCGATCCTCACGAACCTGATGGCGACGGCGATGAACCGCTCGATCCCGTCGATCATCGCCGGCGGCTTCGGGGGCGTGGGCGCCGTCGCGGGCGCCGAGGGCGCCGGCGAGCACGCCGGCACGGTGCGCTCGACGAGCGCCGCCGACGCGGCGATCCAGCTCGCCTACGCCAACCGCGTGGTGATCGTCCCCGGCTACGGCATGGCGGTCGCGCAGGCCCAGCACGCGGTGCGCGAGCTGACGAAGGAGCTCGAGAAGCGCCAGGTCGAGGTCAGCTACGCGATCCACCCCGTCGCCGGGCGCATGCCGGGGCACATGAACGTGCTGCTCGCGGAGGCCGACGTGCCGTATGACCAGCTGCGCGAGATGGACGACGCCAACCCCGAGTTCCAGCGCACCGACGTCTCGCTCGTGATCGGCGCCAACGACGTGACCAACCCGGCCGCGAAGAACACGCCGTCCTCGCCGATCTACGGGATGCCGATCCTCGAGGTCGCCGACTCCCATTCGGTGATCGTGATCAAGCGCTCGATGAACCCCGGCTTCGCCGGCATCGAGAACGAGCTCTACTTCGACCCGAAGACATCGATGCTGTTCGGCGACGCGAAGTCGGCGGTGAGCGAGATCACCGCCGAGCTGGCCAACATCTGACGCTCTGCGAGACTGGCTCGCGTGATCGAGCGCGCCCAGGCTGTCGCGGCCCTCTCGGAGGACGAGTTCGACGTCGTCGTGATCGGCGGCGGCATCACCGGCGCGGGCGTCGCGCTGGACGCTGCCTCGCGCGGCTACAGCGTCGCGCTGCTCGAGCGCGCCGACTTCGCCTCGGGGACCTCGAGCCGCTCGAGCAAGCTCGTGCACGGTGGCCTGCGATACCTGCAGAACTTCGATCTCGGGCTCGTACGCGAGGCACTCTTGGAGCGTCAGCTGATGGTGGCGCTGGCGCCGCACCTGGTCCGCCCGCTGCCGCTGGTCGTGTCCGCGTTCGAGGGCGCCCGCCCCGACCGCCTGATGGGGGTTGGGTTGAATCTCTACGACGTGATGTCGGTTACCGATCGGAGATCGGCCGGCGATCGCCTGCGCACGCGGCGGGGCAGGCGCGCGAAGGCAGCCGTCGAGGGGAAATCGCCCGGCTCCTCACCCGGAGGGTCGGCCGGCGGATCGCCCGGCGGATCGCCCGGCAGACCGGCGGGTGAGCAGGACGACCGGGTTCCGCGAGCGGCCGAGGAGGGCGAGTCCTGGAGTCCCGAGCGACACCGGATGATCTCGGGCGAGGAGGTGGTCGAGCTGTTGCCGGCGCTCGCCGCGCGCGAGCCGACGAGCGGCTACCTGTTCTACGACTGCCAGACCGACGACGTCCGCCTTGTGCTGACCGTGCTCGGTGAGGCCGAGCGCTTCGGCGCGGTCTGCGCCAACCGCATGCAGGTCACCGGGCTGCTCGAGCAGGAGGGGCGCACTCGGGGGGTGCGCGCGCTCGACACCGAGAGCGGCGCCGAGCTCGAGGTACGCGCCGCGAACGTGATCAACGCGACGGGAGTGTGGGCCGATCAGCTGCTAGCCGATCGGGGATCTGTCGATCCCGGATCGGTCGAAGAGCTCCACGATGAGGCCGAGCGGGGTGGGCGGGTTCCAATTATTCGCCCCAGCCGCGGCACGCACATCCTCCTCGAGGAGGCGGACCTGCCGCTCGTCGGCGGCGCGATCGTGCCGGCGGGCAGCGGGCGCTCGATCTTCGCGCTGCCCTGGCTCGGACGTACGCTCGTCGGCACCACCGACAACGACTACGAGGGCGAGCTCGAGCACGTGCGGCCCTCGAGCGAGGACATCGATTACCTGCTCGCGGCCGTGAACGACTTCTTCGGCGCCGACCTGCGTCCCGGGCAGCTGGTGGGCGCCTTCGCGGGGGTGCGCCCGCTGATCTCGAGCGGCGATCCGAAGAAGTCAGTCGACATCTCGCGCAAGGCCGAGCTGTACGAGACCTCCGGCGGCACGATCACGATCACCGGGGGCAAGCTCACCACCTGGCGGCGGATGGCGAAGCTGGCGGTCGACCGCCTCGTCGAGCGCGACGCGCGCGAGGCGCCCTGCCGTACCCACGAAATACCCCTCGGCCAGGCGATCGTGGCCGCGGAGCTGCCGCGGGTGGAGGGCGTGGGGCTCGTGGGGCCCGATCCCTACGCGGCGCTGGCCGCGCGCTACGGCGAGGCCGCCCACCAGGTGCTGGCGCTGGCGGCGGAATCGAACCCCGCCCACCCCGAGCTGGCGCAGCCGATCGTCCCAGGCCTGCCCGATCTGCTGGCCGAGGTCGTGCTCGCGGCCCGTCGCGAGCAGGCCCGCGGCATCGGCGACGTGTTCCTGCGCCGCACGCGCCTGGGGCTGCTCGCCGCGCGCGAGCTGGGCGTGGTTGGCGATCCGGTCAAGCGGGTCGCCGATGTGCTCGCGCGCGAGCTCGGCTGGAGCGCGGAGCGCAGGGGAGATGAGATCGAGCGCTTTGCCGAGGAGGCCCGGGCCGAGGGCATCCTGGGCGCATGAGCGCGGATCGCGAACGCATGGGTGGAGACCCCGAGCGCGTGCGCGCCGAGCCCAATCAGGCAGGCGAAGGCTCCGAGCGCATCCACGGAGACCCCGAGCGCGTACGCGCCGGCGACCGCGTGCTCGAGCTGGGCGGGGGGGTGGGCGGGCGATTGATCATGGGGATCGTGAACGCCTCGCCCGACTCGTTCAGCGACGGCGGGCGCTACGCGACGCTGGATGCGCAGCTGGAGTTGGCGCAGAGCCTGCTCGCGGACGGGGCGGAGATCCTGGACATCGGAGGGGAGTCGGCCAGTACCGGGCGCCCGACGGTGAGCGTCGAGGAGGAGATCGAGCGCGTCGTGCCGCTCGTCGAGCGCGTGGCGGGCGAGCTCGGCGCGATCGTCTCGGTCGACACCTACAAGCCGCCGGTCGCCCGCGCCGCGATCGAGGCCGGCGCGCGGATCGTGAACGACGTGAGCGGCCTGCGCGACCCCGAGCTCGCACGGGTGTGCGCGCAGACCGGCGCGGCGCTGGTCCTGATGCACACGCGCGCCGCGCCGAAGCGGCGGCTGCAGGACCCCGACCTGTACGGCGACGTGGTCGGCGAGGTCCACGCCTTCCTGGGCGAGCGGATCGAGCGGGCGCTCGCCCTCGGGATCGATCCAGACCAGTTGATCCTCGACCCGGGGCCGGACTTTGCGAAGACGCCCGCTCAGACGATCGAGCTGCTGGCGGGGGTCGGCCGTCTGCACGAGCTGGGACGGCCGCTGCTGATGGCGGTCTCGCGCAAGGACTTCATCGGGGCGCTCACCGGCCGGCCCCCGCGCGAGCGCCTGCCGGGCACGCTCGCGGCGCTCGCCCACGGCGTCGACGCGGGCGCGCGGATCTTCCGCGTGCATGACGTCGCCGCCGCCGCCGACTTCCTGAAGGTGCGCGCGGCGCTTGCCGGGGAGCTCGTGCCGCGGAGGGATCTGGCGCTCGCCGAGGAACACCGCTACGAACGAGACGAGAGCTCTAGCGAGAGCCGCATGCCCGGCGAACGCTAGGCTTCACCCAGCGGGTGCCGGTCGCTGCGCAACGCGACCGGACGCCAACCGCCCAATCCCCATACACGAAGGAGAAGCAAACATGTCAGTACTCGACCGCTCCGAGCTGGAGGCCAGCCCGCTGGCCGACCTCCACGCGATCGCCGACCAGCTCGGCCTCGACGGCTTCCGGCGCCTGCGCAAGGCGGACCTGATCGACGCGATCCTCGGCGAGCCGGCCAGCGACGGAAACGGCTCCGGCGCCCGCGGGAGCTCCGCCGACGGCGACGCCGACGGGGACCGCTCCGGCGATCAGGACGGCGGGTCCGAGCGCGGCATCGCGGGCCGATCGCGAGACGCCGGCGCGGCTGGTGGCGCGCGCAAACGCCGCACGCCGCGCCTGCGCCGCGGCGCCAGGGGGAGCGATAAGGGGGGCGATGACGCCGCTCGCGATGAGTCTTCTGCCCGCGACACGCCCTCGAGCTCCGAGCCTTCGTCGTCCTCGGCGTCGACCTCGACCGGCTCGTCCCGTCGCGGTCGCGGCGCGGGAGCGCGCGAGGGAGGCGGTGGCGGCGGTCGCGGCGCCGCACAGCCGAACGGTCGCTCCGGGGGATCGTCCAAGCCGGGAGCCGGCGATGGCGCCGCCGATGGCGCTCGCAGCGCCGAGGGCGTGGTCGAGCTGCTCGGCAACGGCTCGGCCTTCCTGCGCGTCGATCCTCCCGAGCCCTCCGACGAGGACGTCTATATCTCCGCCGCGCAGGTTCGCCGCTGCGAGCTCGTCTCCGGCGACAAGGTGACCGGTCCGGTGCGCACGCCCCGTCGCTCGGAGCGCTACCCCTCGCTGGTGCGGGTCGACACGATCAACGGCGCCTCCGCCGACGCGGTCGCCGAGGGGGCCCACTACGAGGATCTGCCGGTGGCCTACCCGAGCGAGCGCCTCGCGCTGAACGCGGGCGACCCGACGCTCGACGCGATCGAATGGCTGACCCCGCTGGGTCGTGGCTCGCGCGCGACGATCGTCGGTCCGTCACGCTCCGGCAAGACCGAGACGTTGAAGCGCCTGCTTGGAGCGCTTAAGGACAGTGGCCTGGAGGTGACGGTGGTGCTCGCGGGCGCGCGGCCCGAGGAGATCGCCGAGTGGCGTGAGGGAGGCGAGGGCGCTACGGCTCCTGTCGCCGCGCTCAGCTTCGCCGCCTCGGCGGACGCGCAGGGCCAGGCGGTCGAGCGTGCGATCGAGGCCGCCAAGCGCGTCGCCGCCCGTGGGGGACACGTGCTCGTTCTGATCGACGGCCTCGACGGGATGCACCCGCCCGCCGCCCGCAAGGCGCTCGCCGCGGCCCGCAACCTGCGCGACGGAGGCTCGCTCACGATGATCGCGACCGCTGCGCGCCCGCTCGGTGGCGAGACGACCGTGATCGCGCTGGATCCCGCGCTCGTCGACAGCGGCCTGCCGCTGCTCGACCTCGCGGCGAGCGGCACCCTGAGGCCGGAGCTGCTCGTCGGCGAGGACGGCGCGAAGGCGATCGCGAAGGCGCGAGCGGAGGCCCGAAACTAATGAGTACGAGGATCTAGGGCGTCGCTGGTCAAGCGAGGCAAGATCGAAAAGGCCCGCCCGCCCCGCGTGGCGTGCGCGTAGCACGCGAGCGACCGAGGACGCAGCATCGCGCCGGCCAGCGACGTCCTAGCGGCGGGTGTAGGCGACGCGGCCCCACGAGGGCTCGGGCGCCAGCTCGATCGGCTCGCCGCTGGTGCCGGCGGCGCCGGCGAAGGTCGAGCGCACGTCGAGGGGCTGCACGTAGGCGAAGCTGCCCGTCTCCTCGTCGAAGGCGACGCCCAGCTCGCCCTCGTTGACGCGCTGGTCGAGCCAGGCGCCGCGGAAGACCAGGCGGCGCAGCCAGTGCACCAGCGAGCGCTCGGCCGGGCCGACGAGCTCGGGCCAGCAGTCGTTGACGTGTTCGCCGAGCGCCGAGGCGGGGTCGAGGATCTCGCCGTTGACGGCGAGGTTGACGAGGTCTTCGAGCTCCTCCTCGCCGAGGCGCCCGCCGACGAAGCCGAGCTTCAGCGCGGCCTGCTCGCAGCGCTCGGAGAAGTCCTCTTCGTTGAAGGTGAAGCGCAGCTCTCCATATTCGAGGACGAAGTCCTCTCCGGAGTCGTAGTTTCCGCGGCGTGACGTTTCCATGGCAAGAAGGCCGGGGGTGGGATCGATCGGAACCCGACCTACCCGGCGTCGGGATCATATGCAGGGCTCCTGCATTTGCGGTCCCCGTGAATGGGATTTTGCATCGGCACGCCCGAGCCCTCGTGGGGATCTCGCGCTAGGCTCCCGGCTCGATGGCACGTCTAACCGAGCGCGGGTTGCGAAAGTCGGTCGGCGTCTCAGGGATGTTCGCGACCGCCTACGGCAACGTCGGCTCCTCGATCTACTACGCGCTCGGGCTCGTCGCCGCGCACGCTCTGGGGCTGACGCCGCTGGTCTTCCTGTTCGCCGGCGGGCTGTTCGCGCTGACCGCGAAAACGTACGCCGAGGGCGCCTCGATGTTCCCCGAAGCGGGCGGCTCCTCCTCGTTCGCGCGCCACGCCTTCGACGACGTCGTCTCGTTCTTCGCTGGCTGGGCGCTGAGCCTCGACTACATCCTCACGATCGCGATCTCGGCGTTTTTCGTGCCCCACTACCTGAGCGCGTTCCCCGGCCTCGGCGCGCTCAAGCACAACCCCGACGACATCTTCGGGGGCCTGATCGTGGTCGCCGTGCTCGCCTGGCTGAACATCCGCGGGCTGGGCGAGTCGGCCAAGCTCAACCTCGTCCTCGCGGTCGTCGACCTCAGCACCCAGATCCTGCTCGTCTGCCTAGGCTTCGCGCTCGTCCTGGACCCGACGCTTTTGATCCACCAGGTGCACCTCGGCAGCGTGCCGAGCTGGAAGGAACTGATCTTCGCGCTGTCGCTGGCGATGCTCGCTTACACGGGCATCGAGACCGTCGCGAACATGGCCGAGGAGTCCACCGATCCGGGCAGGCAGGTGCCGAAGGCCGTGAACCTCGTCGTGCTCGCCGTGCTCGCCGTCTACGCCGGCATCTCGGTCGTCGCGCTGTCGGCGCTGCCGGTCGTGCACCACGGCATCGGCTACAGCGTCGAGCTCAAAGAACACTTCACCAAACCCGGCTACGCGACCTCGCTCGGCGGCTTCTTCGAAAACGACCCGATGCTCGGCGTCGTCGAACACCTCGGCCTGCACGGCACGGTCCTGACGCTGGCCAAATACTACCTCGGGCTGCTCGCGGCGACGATCCTGTTCATCGCGACCAACGCCGGCATGATCGGGATCTCGCGCCTGTCGTGGTCGCTGTCCGAACACCGCCAGTTGCCGCGGCTGTTCTCGCGGCTGCACGCCAAGCACCGCACGCCGTGGTTCACGCTGATCTTCTTCTCGATGCTGGCCGGCACGCTGATCGTCTACGGCAACACCGAAGTGCTCGGCAACCTCTACTCGTTCGGCGCGATGCTCTCCTTCACGGTGGCGCATGCGGCGATCATCAAGCTGCGCGTCTCAGACCCGGATCGCGAGCGCCCCTACAAGAGCCCATGGGGAGCGCGCATCAAAGGCTCGGTGATCCCGATGACCGCGGTGATCGGCGGTATCGGTACGGCCGCGGCATGGGTCGCCGTGACCGTCCTGCACACCGAGGCGAAGATCGTCGGCATTCCCTGGATGATCATCGGCATGGGCGGCTACTTCTACTACCGTCATCGCCAGGGTCTCGACCCGCGCAAGTCCTACCGGCTGCCTCGCGCCGAGCGTCCCGCGGACTTCCATGAGCTGGAGTACAAGACGGCGCTCGTGCCGATCTTCGGCGAGGACGTCTCCGCGAGCGCCCTCTCGAGCGCCGCCAAGCTGATCGGCGAGGGCGGCGTCGTCTACGCGATCTTCGTGCTGCCGGTGCCGAGCCAGCTATCGCTTGAGGCGGGCCTCGAGGACGAGGAGGCGCAGGGTCGCTCGGTGCTAGAGAGCGCGCGCATCCAGGCGCGCCGCCGGGGCATCAAGATCCACACCGGCCTGATCCGCACGCGCCATCCTGGCAAGGCGCTCGTCGAAGAAGCCGAACGGGTCGGCTCGGACGTGATCTACTGGTCGACGATCCACGCGCCCGGGGGCGAGCAGCGGATCGGGCCGACCGCCTCCTACCTGCTATCAAAGCGCCCCTGCAGGATCATCATCGAGAGCGAGAACCGCCCCTCGCGGTCATCGGCCGCGGCCGGCGTGCCCGCGCCGGTGTGAGCTCCCTCCGCCCCGACCGACAATGTCTGCGTGTTTTGCGTGTTTGCGATGCAAACGTGACGAGAGTGTGGCGGTGTCTGCGTGTTTGCGATGCAAACGTGACGAGAGTGTGGCGGTGTCTGCGTAATTGCGACGCAAACGTGATGGGAGTGTGTCGAAGATGTGACGGGAAGATAAAGCTGGGCCGTTGGCTTGTATACGACGGAGAGTGCGTGACACTATGGTTACACGCACTCTCCAAAGTGCAACGACTTCCCCAGCTTCTTTATGTTCGTTATGTTCGGTTCGCCGCCCCGAGTCACCCGAGCGCGGACCGCAGCGCCTCGCCGAGCTCGGGATGGCGGAAGTCGTAGCCGAGCACGAGCGCCTTGGCCGGCATCACGCGCGCACCGGTGGTGACGATCTCGGCCATCTCCCCGTAGAGCAACCCCAGCGCGAAGCCCGGGACCGGCAGCAGCGAGGGCCGGTGCAGCGCGTGGCCGAGCGCGTGGGAGAACTCGCGGTTGGAGACCGGTTCGGGCGCGGTGCCGTTGACGGGGCCAGACCAGCGCTCGTCCGCCAGCGCGGCGGCGATCATGCCGACGAGATCCTCGCGGTGGACCCAGGACATGTACTGCTCACCCCCCGCCACCGGGCCGCCGACGCCGAGCCGGAACGGCGGCAGCATCTTCGCAAGCGCCCCGCCGTCGCGGTCGAGCACCACGCCGGTGCGCAGCACCACCACGCGCATCCCCAGCGCCGAGGCCTTCCGCGCCTCCGCCTCCCAGGCGACGCACGTCTCCGCGAGGAAGTCGTTCCCCGGGGGCGCGTCCTCGTCGAGTGGTTCCTCGCCGCGCGGGCCGTAGTAGCCGACGGCGGAGCCGCTGATCAAGATCCGCGGGCGCCCACCACCCCGGCCGTCCTCCTCGCGGCCGGCCGCCTCGAGCCCCGCGAGCAGGTTGGCGGTGCCGAGCACGCGACTCTCGCGAATCGCCCGCTTGGCCCGCGCGCTCCAGCGCTGGGCGATGTTCTCCCCGGCCAGGTGCACAACCGCGTCCGCTCCCGTGAGCGCATCGACCGGGGCGGGCTCGCCGAGCGGATCCCAGCGCACCGCCTCGACGCCCAGCGCCGCCCGCGCGCGGGAGGCGTCGCGCGAGAGGACCGTGACCTCCGCGCCGCGCTCGCGCAGCTCGGCGACGAGCGCGCTTCCGATCAGCCCGCTTGCTCCCGTCACGGTCACGCGCATCGCGTCTACTCCCTTTCCAGGTTGATGCCCGACCTCGAGTATGAACCGCTCTCGCACAAAGGGCGAGTCGCGAGCCTTACGAGCGATCGTCTCCCGAGGCGAACCCGACCTCCGCGCCGGCGAGCGCGGTGCCGCTCGCGCGGGCCTCGTCGGCGACCGCGGCGGCGACCGCGGGGGCGACGTCGCGGTTGAAGACCGAGGGTATGATGTAGTCCTCGTGCAGTTCCTCGTCGCTGACGATCGCGGCGATCGCGCGCGCGGCGGCCATCTTCATCGAGTCGGTGATGTCCGGCGCGCGCACGTCGAGCGCGCCGCGGAAGATCCCCGGGAAGCAGAGCACGTTGTTGATCTGGTTGGGGTAGTCCGAGCGGCCGGTGGCCATGATCCGCACGTGCGGCGCGGCCTCCTCGGGGGAGACCTCGGGGGTCGGGTTGGCCATCGCGAAGACCATCGCGTCGTCGTTCATCCGCGCGAGCGCGTCGGCCTCGAGCACGCGCGCGCCGGAGAGCCCGATCAATAGGTCGGCGCCGTCGATCACGTCCGCCGGCGTGCCGGCGCGGCGGTCCGGGTTGGTCGTCTCGGCGAACCAGCGCTTCGTCGCGTTCATCGAGCCGTCGAGATAATCGGAGCGCTCGACGTGCAGCGCCCCGCGCGAGTCGGCGCCGATCACGTGCCGAACCCCCGCCTCGAGCAGGATCTTCGTGACCGCGATCCCGGCCGCGCCGAGCCCGATGATCAGCACGTGCAGGTCCTCCAGGCCCCGGCCGGTGAGCTTGACGGCGTTCAGCAGCGCCGCCATCACGACCACGGCGGTGCCGTGCTGGTCGTCGTGGAAGATCGGGATGTCCAGGTCTTCCTTCAGGCGCTCCTCGATCTCGAAGCAGCGCGGCGCGGAGATGTCCTCGAGGTTGATCCCGCCGAACGCGGGCGCGATCAACGTGACCGCGCGGATGATCTCCTCGGTGTCCTTCGTGTCGAGGCAGATCGGGAACGCGTCGACGCCGGCGAACTCCTTGAACAGGCAGCACTTGCCCTCCATCACCGGCATCGCCGCGCGCGGGCCGATGTCGCCGAGCCCGAGCACCGCGGTGCCGTCGGAGACGACGGCGACGGTGTTGCGCTTGATCGTGTACTGGAAGGCGCGGTCCTCGTCGTCGGCGATCGCCAGGCAGACGCGCGCGACGCCGGGGGTGTAGGCCATCGACAGGTCGTCGCGGGTCTTCAGCGGATGCTTGTTGTGCTGTTCGATCTTGCCGCCAACATGCATCAGGAACGTGCGGTCGATCGTGTCGATCACGCGCGCGCCGTCGACGGCTCCGATCGCGGCGATGATTTGCTCCCAGTGCTCCTTGCCGGAGGCGTCGACGACGATGTCGCGCACGGAGTGCCCGGAGTCGATCTCGACCGCGTCGACCGCCACGACGATCCCCTCGGCGTCCCCGATCGCGCCGGTCAGATGCGCGAGTGTGCCCGCCGTCTCGTCGAGCTCGACGCGAATCGTCAGGCGAAACTGCGCGCTGGGGCTGATGCTGCTCACGGAGGTTGGCTCCTGGATCGAAGGCGATGTGGACCGGCGGCCCGGCATCTTATTTACTTGCCCACCGTGGCCCGCGCTCCGACCAATAAGGTGATCGTTGTGTCCGATCCACAGCGACTGGAAAGCGCCGCAGAAGGGTGAGCCCCGCGAAGTCGAGCCCCCCGCGCGAAGATGAGCGCCGCCTGTTCCTGATCGACGGGCCGAGCCTCGTTTATCGCGCCTTTTACGCCCTGCCCGAGTCGATCGCGACCTCGACGGGGATCCCCACCAACGCGATCTTCGGGTTCGCCTCGATGCTCGTGAAGATCGTGACCGAGTACGGCGTGCGTCCGACGGTCGTCGCCTGGGACGCGGGCACGTCGGGGCGGACGGAGCTGTTCGCCGAGTACAAGTCCACGCGGCGTTCGCGACCGGACCTGTTGAAGCAGCAATGGCCGGCGATGGAACCGCTGGTCGAGGCGTTCGGCTACCGCAACGTGAAAATCGACGGCTACGAGGCCGACGACGTGATCGCCTCGATCACCGAGCGCGCGCTCACGGCCGAGACGCCCGTGTCGGTGATGATCGTGACCGGCGACCGCGACATCTTCCAGCTGATCGACGAGCACGGCCATGTCAAGGTGATGGCGACATCGCGGGGAATCACCGAGACGAAGATCTACGACCATCAGGCGGTCCTCGACCGCTACGGGATCCCGCCCGAGCTGATTCCCGACTTCTACGGCCTGAAGGGCGATACCTCCGACAACATCCCCGGCGTGCCGGGGATCGGCGAGAAGACCGCGAGCGAGCTGATCCAGCGCTACGGCTCGCTCGAGGGCGTGCTCGGGCACATCCGCGAGATCAGCGGGCCGAAGCGCAAACAGAACCTGATCGACCACGCCGAGAACGCGCGCATCTCCAAGCGCCTCGCGACGATCCAGCGCGACGTCGCGCTCGAGCTCGACATCACCGCCGAGGCCGCCCACGAGCCCGACCGCTCGCGCGTGCGGGAGGTCTTCCGCCAGTACGAGCTGCGCGACCCGCTGCGGCGCCTGGAAGAGGCGCTCGAGGACTCCGAGGCGGAGGTCCCGGCCGCGCCGGCCGGCGGCGAGGTCGCGCTCCCGGCGCGCCTGCGCTCGGGCAAGGCGATACCCGCCGATATCGCCGGTCTGAAGGGGGACGAGCTGTGGGTCGCGCTGCGCGAGTCCGCGCCCCCCGATGGGGAGCTGTTCGCCGAGGGCTCGCCCTGGCATTTCGCCGTCGCCGGGGCACCGGCAGCGGTAGTGGCGACGGGGGCGGAGGCGAAGGCCGGAACCGAGCCCCACGACTCCCCCGAGGTGCTGGCCGGTGATTGCGAGGGCCCCGAGCAGGTCGCGCTCGCCTGCGGGGAGCGCGCGGTCGTCGTTCACGACGCGAAAGCGCTCGGCACGGTCCCGCCCGGGCTCGTACACGACACGCTGCTCGGTGCCTACCTGCTCGAGCCGGCGCGGCGCGGCTACCCCTTCGCCGAGCTCTGCGAGGAGCGCGGCCTCGTATGCGGGCTCGAGGACGAGGCGGCGGCTGACGCGGTGCTACTGGGCGCGCTCGCGGCGTGGCAGCGCGAGCAGATCGCCGAGCGCGGCCTCGAGGAGCTGATGCGCGAGATCGAGCTGCCGCTGGTGGCCGTGCTGCGCGACCTTGAGATCCTTGGCGTGCGCTTGAACCTGGAGCGCCTGGAGGAGATCACGGGCCGCGTGCGCGCGGAGATCGACGAGCTCGAACGGGAGATCTTCAGGCTCGCCGGAACGGAGTTCCTGATCGCCTCCCCCCAACAGCTCGGGGAGGTGCTGTTCGAGCGGCTCGGGCTCTCGCGCAAGCGCAAGGGCAAGGTCGGCTACTCGACCGACGCGCGCGTGCTGCAGGCGATCCGCGAGGAGCACGAGATCGTGCCGCGGATCGAGCGCTGGCGCGAGCTCTCGACGTTCATCAAGACCTACCTCGACGTGCTCCCCGCGCTGCTCGACGAGCGCTCGCGGATCCACACCACGTTCCTGCAGGCCGTCGCCCAGACGGGACGGCTGTCGAGCACCAACCCGAACATGCAGAACGTCCCGATCCGCACCGAGCTCGGCCGCGAGATCCGCGGCTGCTTCGAGGCCGACCCCGGCAAGCTCCTGATCTCCGCCGACTACTCCCAGATCGAGCTGCGCGTGCTCGCCCACGCGGCCGACGACTCGGCCCTGAAGGAGATCTTCCGCCGCGGCGAGGACGTGCACACCGCCACCGCCTCCCAGGTCTTCCAGGTGGCACCCGAGGACATTGACCCGGGTATGAGATCGAAGTCGAAGATGATCAACTACGGAATCGTCTACGGTCTCTCCGACTACGGTCTCGCCGACCGATTGAACATCCCGCGCGAGGAGGCGAAGGAGTTCATCGACGCCTACCTCCAGCGCTTTCCTCAGGTCGCGCGGTTTATCGCCGAGACGATTGAGCGGGCGAAGGAGGAGGGCCACGTGAAGACCCTCTGGGGCCGCCGCCGGCAGATCCCGGAGCTGCAGGCGCGCAACTACCAGGTGCGCACGCTCGGCGAGCGCCTCGCCGTCAACACCGTGATCCAGGGCACCGCCGCGGACATCATCAAGCTGGCGATGGTTCGCTGCCACGCGGCGCTCGCGGAGTCGGGCCTTGCGACCCGCCAGATCCTCACGATCCACGACGAGCTCCTATTCGAAGGGCCGCCCGGGGAGATCGATGCGGCCCGCGAGTTGATCGAGCGCGAGATGGTCGGCGTGTGGGACCGCGAACCGCCGCTCACGGTCGACATCGGCGTCGGCGCGAACTGGCTGGAGGCGAAGTGAGCCCGGCGTGGATGCGTGGCGCGGGTCGCCGTCGGCGGGATCGGGTTGTTGGAGGCGAAGCGAGCCAGGCGCCCGCGGCGGCGTCAACCGTGGGCGAGAGCCGGCTGGAGGGGAAGTGACGCGTACGTTCGCGGTCCTGCTCGCCATCCTCGGTGGGGCATTGGCGGGAATGCAGGCGCCGGTGAACTCGCGCCTGGGCAAGACCGTGGGTACCGTGCAGGCCTCCACCTTCTCGTTCCTCGTGGGCACGGTCGCGCTGCTTGTGATCGCCTCGCTCGTGAAAGGCGGCCTCGGCGAGCTCGGGAAGGTCGGGCGCGCGCCCTGGTGGGCGCTGATCGGCGGCCTCTTCGGAGCCGTCTACGTAACCGCGGCGCTCGTCGCGGTGCGCACGCTCGGCGCGAGCGGCGTGACGGTGGCGATCATCGTCGGCCAGCTCTCGATCGCGGTCGCGATCGACCGCTTCGGCCTGTTCGGGCTCACCAAGCAGCACATCGACGCGCCCCGCATCGCCGGGTTGGTACTGCTCGTGGCGGGGGCGGTGCTGGTCGTGCGGAAGTAGGTATCCCTACCCGGGGGCAGAGAGGCATTTGCTCATTTTCCCGGTGCTGTACGGTGCTACACTTAGCCTATGCCGACGACGAGACCCCGCCACACGATCACCGAGACCCCCCCTGTGCACGAGGCGCTCGCCGAGCTGCGTGCGAAGCTGAACGGGGATCGGATCGATTTCGCCGAGCTGGTGATCCTCGGCGCCCGCGCGAAGGCGCGCCGGCTGCTCGCAGACACCAAGTCAGCTCGTGAAACGGCGATGAGCCTCGCTGAGATGATTCGCAATGGCGATGGTCCCACGGTAGATCTCGCGGCGGCCGATGAGGTCAAGCACCTCGGGCTGATCGCCAACTTGACTCTCACGCTCGACGGCGAACTGCTGAAGCAGGCCCAGCTTCGTGCTCTCGAAAGGAACACGTCCGTGAACGCGCTGGTCGGCGGCTATCTCAAGGAGCTTGTCGATCAAGCCAGGGCACGGGATGCCTTGAGGGCATTCCTCGAGCTGGCAGAGCACAGCGACTCGGGCAGCGGTCCGGGGGGGCGCACTTGGACGCGCGACGAACTGTATGAGCGCTGAGCGGGCGTTTCTTGACACAAACGTCCTTGTCTACCTCTTCGACCACGACGAGCCCGACAAGGAACAGTGCGCTCGAGACATCCTCGAGCAAGCCGAGCCCGGCGAGTTGGTGCTCAGTACACAGGTGCTGAGCGAGTTCTACGTCGTCGTGACGCGCAAGCTCAAACAGCCGCTCGACGCCGCTCAAGCTGCACAGGCGGTCGATTGGCTCAGTCTGTTGGGAGTAGTTACCCTCGACCCCGCGCTCGTCAAAGCCGCGATCCAGACCAGCCGCTCCTCTCAACTGTCCTACTGGGATGGCCTGATCGTCGCGTCAGCCGCCGCGGGAGGCTGTGAGCGTCTGCTGACCGAGGATCTGAACGACGGTCAGGTGATCGGCTCTGTTCGTGTCGAAAACCCTTTCCGAGAGAGGGTCGACTAATCCTCCAGGCGGCTGCAGAAGCCCTCGCGCCAACTCGGAATCGTCGGTGCCCAGCCGAGCTCGCGCTTGGCGCGCGCGTTGGAGGCGCCCTGCGATTTGGTCATCGTCTCGATCCCGTAGCCGCCGGCGAACGGGCGGGCGAGTAGGGAAGGGATTCGCATCGGCCGCGGCGCGCCGAGCGCGTCGGCGAGCGCCGGTATCCACTCTGCGACCTTCGCGGGCTCGTCGTCGACGATGTTGTAGGCGCTCGAAGTGGGGTTCGCGAGCGCCGCTACGGTGGCGCGTGCGGCGTCCTCGACGTGGATGAACGACCACACCCCCGCGCCACCGCCGACAATCGGGAGACGTCGGCGGGCGACTTCCGCGCCGATCGAGCCAGCGCGCGAGATCGCGCTGCCCGGACCGTAGAAGAAGCCGTAGCGGAGCACCTGGCCGTCCGCGGCAAGTACCTGGCGCTCGAGCTCGACCAGCGCGCCGCCCGTCTGCCGGTAGCTCTTGTGCGGGTTCACGTTCACCGCGTCCGACTCTGTGTGCACCGTTCCGGGCGGGCCGGGTGCGTACACGAGCACGATGCTCTGAGCGATCATCCGCCGGGCGCCGGCTGCGTGTGCGGCGTCGATAAGGATCCGCGTCCCCTCCGTGCGCAGGCGGTCGGTGAGCGCGAAGTCGCGCGCGATCTTGCGCGGGTCGAGCCGCGGGGGAATCGCGGTGAGCTGGTTGATGACCACGTCCGGCTGTGCCTCGGCGAGCGCCCTCGTAACGGACGGCGCGTCGAACGCATCCACCACCACCGGCCGTGCACCGACGGCGCGCAGCGCGTCGACCTTTGTGGGGGAACGCGTCATTCCCGTCACCTCGTGCCCATCGGCGAGGAGCATCGGCACGAGTCGCCGTCCGATCACACCGGTGGCTCCGGCCAGGAAGACCCTCATGCCGCGACCGGGGACTTGGCCGAAGGGGCTGAGTCGATCGCCGACCCCGAGGTCGAGGGGGGGAGGGGGCCGCGGGCCGACTCGGGGAGCGACTCCGGGGCGACGCAAACCACGCCCTCGCTGAACCCGGAGGGGGTCATGTCGAACGCGCTGTTGAAGCGCGCGCGCATGTTCTCGAGCGCGATCACGTTGCCCAGCTCGACCAGCTGGCGCTCGTCGAAGTGCTCGCGCAGGGCGGCGAACAGCTCATCGGTGACCGTGGTCGGCGTGCGGCTCATCGCCACCGCGAAGTCGAGCACCAAACGCTCCAGGTCGTTGAAGGAGTCGCTTTCGCGATAGCGGGGCAGGGCCAGCAACTGCTCGTCGGTGACCCCCGCGTCGCGCGCAATCGAGGAGGCGATGTCGCAGCAGAACTCGCAGTTGACGATCGCGGCCGCCTTCGTCTCGGCGAGCACCTTCAGGCGCTCCTCGACGCGGTGCTGCTTGGCGGTCGCCTGCTCGAGCATTCCGTGGCCGAACAGCAGTCCGGGCGCGTGGGCGTAGACGGCGGGAGGATCCATCATCCGGCCGAACTGGCGCTGCGTCATGAAATAGGCGAGTTTTACGAACGGTCCCGCCTTGTGGGTGGGTACGCCATCGATTCTGGTCATCTCTGCTGCACCTCCAAAGGTTGCACACAAATGCTCGGCACCGCGCTACTGTAGCCCACGAATGGACCCCAGATAGTGACCAATCTTTCGACAAAATCGGATACCAATTTTGGGCCGGAGCTGCTGATTGCACTGCGTGGTGGGCGGCGGCGAGCCCAGCTCGAGGATCGCCTGCGCGAGATGGTGCGCGATGGGACGTTGCCCGCCGGCAGCCGGCTGCCCGCATCGCGGGTGCTCGCCGAGGATCTTGAAGTCTCGCGCCGTCTGGTCGTGGACGCCTATGCGCAACTGTTCGCCGAGGGCTATCTCCTCGCCCGTCAGGGCGCCGGGACCTACGTGGCGGCCGGCGCGAGCGCCGTCGACGCGCAACCTGCCCAGCCACCGGACCGCACGCCGAGCTTCGACTTCTTCCCCGGCGTCCCCGACCTCGCATCGTTCCCGCGGACGCTCTGGCTGCGCACGCAGCGCGAGGTGTTGCGCTCGGTTTCCGCGAGCGCGCTGAGCTACCCCGACGTGCGCGGAACACCCGAGCTGCGCACCGCGCTCGCCTCCTACCTGCGGCGCGTTCGCGGCGTGGTGGCCGAGCCCGGGGCGATCGTGGTCTGCTCCGGAGCCGCGCATGGCCTCGCGCTGCTCGGCCGCGCGCTGGCCGGCGCCGGAGTGGGGGCGATCGCCGTGGAGGACCCCGGCCTGCCCCCGCATGGCGCGGTCCTGGCCCACGCGGGCCTGCGGGTCGAGGGGGTGCCCGTCGACGATCAGGGCATCGATGTCGGCGCGGTGCGCGCGCCGGCGGTCCTGGTCACCCCCGCGCACCAGTGTCCGACCGGTGTCGTGCTCTCGCCGCGGCGTCGCGCGGCGCTGATCGAGTGGGCGCGCGGCGGGGGCCTCGTGATCGAGGACGACTACGACGGTGAGTTCCGTTACGACCGGGCGCCCCCGGGCGCCCTGCAGGGGTTGGCGCCCGATCGGGTCGTCTACCTGGGGACCGTGTCCAAGACGCTCGTTCCCGGGTTGCGGCTCGGCTGGATGCTGCTGCCCGCCACACTGCTCGACGGCGTGCTCGCGGAGAAGCTGCTCGACGGTCTCGCCACGCCCACGATCGAGCAGCTCGTGCTGGCACGGCTGATCGAGACCGCCGCCTACGATCGCCATCTGCGCAAGGCCCGCCGCCGCAACCGCGCGCGCCGCGACGCGCTCCTCGCGGCGGTCGAGCAGAGCCTTCCGGGTGCGCGTGTCAGCGGCGTCTCCGCCGGCCTGCACGCGCTCGTGCGCCTACCGCGCTCGGTCGACGCGGGACGCCTGATCGAGCACGCAGTGCGGCGCTCGGTCGGCATCTACCCGCTGAGCCTTCACCAGCGCGACCCGTCGCCGATGACGGACGCGCTCGTGCTCGGCTACGCCAACCTCTCAGAGCCGGCGATCGGGGAGGGCATCCGCAGGTTGGCCGAGGTCCTGGAGGAGATGTGAACAGCGCGCGTCAGATCGGCAAGATGGCCCCCATCTCAGCCTCGACTCTTCGACTTCCAGTCCGTCTCTCAGCGCGTCCCGCGCTGGAGAGCACCAGAGCAACGACGCCAGGAGGCGCTCGATGACCGACCACGAAGGATCACCTGCCCACAGCTCATCGCGTGCCCGTCCAGGCGCGCACCCGGTGACGAACAGGCGCCTGCCGGCCTCGCTGCTCTTCGGCCGCATCGCGGCGCGCGTGTTGCCGAGGGGCGCACGGGACGCCGCCGACGCTCCGCGCACGGGCTCGGTGCAGGAGATAGTTCCCTGTAAGCGCTCGCTGCTCGTGACCTATCGCCGTGACGGGACGCCCGTGTCCACGCCGGTGTGGGCTGCGGTGGCGGACGGGCGGCTATATGTGCGCACCGAGCGCGCGGCCGGCAAGGTCAAGCGCCTGCGGCGTGACCCGCGTATGCTCGTGGCGCCCTGCACGGTGCGTGGCAAGCCGCTCGGTCCGCCGTTCGAGGCGACCGCCAGGGTGCTGCCCCTCGCGGAGGAGCCGCTCGCCGAGCGAACGCTGGCCCGTCGTTACGGCTCGGGCCGCGCGTTATTCGAGCGGTCGATGGACCTGCTGCGGGTCGACATGGGCTACCTGGAGATCACGCCCGGGGGGTGGGTGTGTCCGGAGGAGACCCAAATTGTGACCGGAGCGTGACGGAAAATAAAGCGCGTCCGGAGAAGTGTTTACAAAAAAAACTGCGTATAACTATGGCTACACGCAGTTTGAAAGGTACAACAACTTCCGCAGCGTCTTTAGGTTACGCCGCTTGCGCGACCGCGACGCGGTGTGACGTGAGTGGGCCTCGCTTGCCCACGAACGACGGCGGCGCGATCGCCAGGTAGTGCGAGAAGGCCCAGCGCGAGACACGCTCGTTTTCGAACCCGCGCGCGAGCGCGGTGACCGCCCGCGAGGGTGTGAGCCGGCCGATCGCGCGCTGGGTGTTCAAGAGCCAGCGGTATTTGCGCTCGTGCGCGGCGGAGAAGGCGCCGTAGCGCGCGAGCGCCTGCGTGCGCGTGGCGTGGCCGTCGAGCACGGCGCGCAGCTCGCGTCCGCAGGCGAGACCGAAGTAGAGCGCGGTGCGAATGCCCTCGGCGGTCAGCGGCAGGCAGTGCCCGGCGGAGTCGCCGGCGAAGAACACCTCGTCCTCGACGGCGTCGCGCAGCTTGTGGGGGATCCAGTTGCCCTGATAGCCGTCGGGCGGCAGATCGAGGTCGCGCGCGAGCCGGACCGTCGGCTCCTTGACGTGGTGGGTCGGCCAGAAGGAGCCCACGCCGACGCGCAGCTCATCGCGCGCGGGGAAGCTCCAGGCGTAGCCGGAGCGGATGTAGCGGGGGTCGATCCACAGCTCGAGCTCCGCGCCGCTCCCGGCGGGGTGGACCTCCAGGCCACGCGACATCGGCGCGTTCGGGGGCTGGATCGGCGCCGCGTTCGACAGCACACGTCGCCAGCCGAGCGCGTCGACGATCAGGGGCGCCCGCAGGTCGCCGCGGTCGGTGTGCACGGTGCAGCCGTCGCGGCCGGTGATGGTCGCGGTCTCGAGCTCGCATTCGCTCTCGCCCGCCCCGGACTGGGCCCAGAGCAGCGCGCACAGCTCGCGGTAGTCGAACGTCGAGAAGGACCAGGGGAGCGCCCAGCGCGAGGTGCGGAAGGGGGTGTGCGTGACGAGCTCATCGAACGTCTGCAGCAGCGAGCCGCCGAGCGCCAGCGCGTCGAGCCACAGCGTCGGCATCGCGCAGGCCGAGGTCTGGCGCTCGCCGAGTTCGTAGCGGTCGAGGATCAGGACCTTCGCGCCCGAACCCGCCAGTTCGCGCGCGACGGCGAGCCCGGCGAAGCTCGCTCCGCAGACGAGCACGTCGCAGTCGCGTTGCTCCAAGGACGTGCGTTCGGCGCCCCGCTTCGTGGCTCTGACAGGCATCGTCCAATCATACGAGCGCCCATCGGGTGGTGGATGCCCCGCCTGCGCTAGGCTACGCCGGTGCAAACGCTGATTGAGCAACCCGACGCTCGCGTGGTCGAGGGGTCGAACGGACTCCTGCTGGAAATCGACGGCCAGATCGTCCCGAACTACGACGCCACCTTCCAGCCGATCGAGGAGGGCCAGGTCGTCACCGGGCACGTCGTGAGGATCGACAAGGACGAGGTGCTGGTCGACATCGGCTACAAGTCCGAGGGCGTGATCGCGGCGAACGAGCTGTCGATCCGCAAGTCGGTCGACCCCAAGGACGAGGTGCACCTCGGCGAGGAGGTCGATGCGATCGTCCTGATCAAGGAGGATCAGGACGGCCGCCTGATGATGTCGAAGAAGCGCGCGCGCTTCGAGAAGGCGTGGCGACGGATCGAAACCGCAGCGGAGTCCGGCGAGCCGGTCGAGGGCACCGTGATCGAGGTCGTCAAGGGCGGCCTGATCATCGATCTCGGCGTGCGCGGCTTCCTGCCCGCCTCGCTCGTCGACATCCGCCGCGTGCCGAATCTCGACGAATACATGGGCACGAAGATCGAGAGCAAGGTGATCGAGCTCAACCGCTCGCGCAACAACGTCGTGCTCTCGCGCCGCGCCGTCTTGGAGGAGGAGCGCAAGGAGGTCCGCCAGCAGATCCTCGATCGCCTGCAGCCCGGCCTGGTCGTAGAGGGGCAGATCTCGAACATCGTCGACTTCGGCGCGTTCGTCGACCTCGACGGGATCGACGGGCTGATCCACATCTCCGAGCTGTCGTGGTCGCACGTCAACCACCCGTCGGAGATCCTCACGATCGGCGACACCGTGAAGGTGAAGGTGCTCGACATCGACCGTGACCGTCAGCGCATCTCGCTGGGCCTGAAGCAGACCCAGGAGGATCCGTGGCAGCGGATCGTCGATACCTACAACATCGACGACGAGCTCGCGGGGAAGGTCACAAAGGTCGTCACGTTCGGCGCGTTCGTCGAGATCCTCGACGGCGTCGAGGGGCTCGTCCACATCTCCGAGCTCGCCCCCCACCACGTGGAAAGCCCGCGCGAGGTCGTCCACCCGGGCGACGAGATCCGCGTGAAGATCCTCGAGATCGACTCCGAGCGCCGCCGCCTGAGCCTCTCGGCAAAGCGCGTCGAGGACCAGATCCTGCCGCTCTCGCGCCCCGGTGAAGAGGACGCTCCCGCGGGGGAGGGCGAGGACGCAACTGTCGCGGAGGCCGAGGAGATCACCGCGGAGGCGAGCGCCGAGGTCGCAGCGCCCGAGACCGAGACCGAAACCGCTGAGACTGAGACCGGAGCCGACGCAGCGCCCGAGCCCGCCGCCGAGGCCGAGGCCGAGACCGTGAAGGCGCCACCCGAGTCCGAGGCTGCGCCAGAGTCCGACGAGGTTGCTCCAGAGGCGCCCGCCGCCGAGGCCGAGACGAGCACCGAGCCCGCTGAGGTGCCCGAGGCCACGGCCGAGCCGGCCGCAGAGCCCGAGTCCGCCGCAGAGCCCGCGCAGGACTGACTCGGCCCCCGACGGCCAAGCCGGCGAAGGCGCTCGAGCAGCTTGGAGGAGAACGTCCCCCTGATCGGCTTGACGGGGGGGTTGGGCGCGGGGAAGTCGACAGCGCTGAAGGCGCTGGAGCGATTGGGCGCCGCGGTGCAGTCGAGTGACGCGGTTGTGCACGAGCTGTACGAAGGCGCGCAGCTGCGCGACGCGGTGCTCGCGCGCTGGGGCGAGGAGGTGGCGCCGGGCGGAGTCGTCGATCGTGCCGAGGTCGCGCGGCGCGCGTTCGCCGACGAGGACGGCAGGGCGTGGCTGGAGGCGACGGTCTGGCCGCTGGTGGGAGAGCGCATGGGGAGCTGGCTCGCGCAGGCGCGCGCGCTGGAGCCGGCGCCGCGCGTGATCGTCATCGAGGTTCCGCTGTTGTTCGAGGCGGGGATGGAGGGGGCCTACGACGCGACGATCGCGGTCGTCGCCGCCGAGGAGCTCCGCGAGCAACGCGCCGCGAGCCGTGGGCACGAGCTCACCGCCGAGCGCGCGGCGCGTCAGCTGAGCCAGGAGGAGAAGGCGGCGCGGGCGACGTACGTCGTGAGGAACGACGGCAGTGTCGAGGAGCTCGAGCGGGAGTTGTCGGTCGTGCTGGGTGAGCTGGGCAGATGAGGTTGTCGGCGTGCCGGGTGAGGTGAACAGGTGAGGCCGTCGGCCGTGCTTGAGAGGCTGGAGAGATGAGGTCCGCCGGGACGCCAGGGAGATGACGGCCACGCGGCGCCGCTGGCGCGCGCTGGGCCTGCTCGTCGGGATCGCGGCCGTGGTCGCGATCGGGGTGATGGTCTCGAGCGTGCATCACGCGATCAACGAACTGCCGCTGAGCGACGCGAGCGTGATCCGCGAACAGGCGCAGGCAAAGCACCTCGACCCGGCGCTGATCGCGGCGGTGATCTACGCGGAGACGAAATTCGAACCGCGCACCTCCTCCGCGGGCGCGGAGGGTCTGATGCAGATCGAGCCGGAAACGGCCGAATTCCTGGCGAAACTGTCGGGCGGATACAGCTTCACGACGAGTGACCTCGGCACGCCGAAGATCAACGTCGCCTACGGCAGCTACTACCTGCGCTACCTGCTCGATCACTACGACGGCAACGAGATGCTGGCCGTCGCCGCGTACAACGCGGGCCTCGCGAACGTCGACAAATGGGTCGCCAAGGCGCGCGCCGAAGGGGGCGAGCTGACGATCGAGGAGATCCCCTTCTCGGAGACGCGCGCGTACGCGCAGCGCGTGCTGCAGGCGCAGAAGGAATACCGCGCGACGTACGCCAGGCAGCTCGGGCTGAGCTAGGCACGGCGACGGACAGGCCGGCGCGAAGCTTCAGCGCCGCCGTGCCGCGGCGAGCAGCTCGGCAACGTCCAACCGCGGTAGCTCGAGGGCCTGCGCCTGCACGGCGCCGTCCGCCGGGACCTCTGCGATCGCCTCATAGCCCTTGTCCGTGGGGTTACGATGCACCACGATGAGGCCGGCGTCGAGGTCCACGACCCAGTACTCGTCGATGCCGGCTTGGGCGTAGAGCACAGGCTTCTGGCGCAGGTCGCGGTCCCGTGAGGACACTGCCACCTCGATCGCCAGGGTGGCCGTCCCCGGATGGTAGGGCCGGGGCGCGTCGAGCGGGATCACGACGAGGTCCGGTTCGGGCTCGGAGCCGACGAGCGTGAGGGCTCTCTGCACGCCCACCTCGAACCGCGCGGGGTCGACCGCTGAGATCAGCCAGCGCATCAGCCATGTGATCGCGTTCTCGTGCTCGGCCGTCTTCGGGCGCATGTCGACTATCACTCCTTCGATCAGCTCTACGCGCGAGTCCTCGTCAAAGCCGCCCGACTCGATCAGCTGGTGGTATTCCTCCAGTGAGAAGCGATGAGCTTGGGCGGCGGGCAATACGACGTCGATGGCCATCGAGACGATTGTAGAGGCTGCCGGTCGGGCCGTCGCTAACGTGGAGCATCGCGATGCCCGACTTCCGTCTCGACACGACCTTCACTCCGACCGCCGATCAGCCGAAGGCGATCGCGGGGCTGGCCGCGGGCATCGAGCAGGGCGAGCGTTTTCAGACGCTGCTCGGCGCGACCGGCACGGGGAAGACGATGACGATGGCGGGCGTGATCCAGGAGGTGCAGCGCCCGGCGCTCGTGATCGCGCACAACAAGACGTTGGCGGCGCAGTTGTGTAACGAGTTCAGGACGTTCTTCCCCGACAACGCAGTCGAGTACTTCGTCTCCTACTACGACTACTACCAGCCCGAGGCCTACGTCCCCAGCCGGGATTTGTACATCGAGAAGGACTCCGCGATCAACCAGGAGGTCGACCGTTTGCGCCACGCGGCGACGGCGGCGGTGTTCGCGCGCCGCGACGTGATCGTCGTCGCCTCGGTCTCCTGCATCTACGGGCTGGGCTCGCCGGAGACGTATGAGATGAACATGCAGATCCTGCGGCGCGGGGAGACGATCGACCGCGAGCGGCTGCTCAGGAAACTCGTATCGATCCAGTACACGCGCAACGACACGGTGCTCTCGCGCGGGGGCTTTCGCGTGAAGGGGGAGACGCTCGAGGTGTTCCCCGCCTACGCCGAGTCCGCCTACCGCGCGACGCTGTTCGGCGACGAGGTCGAGCGCTTGCAGCACTTCGACCCGCTGACGGGCGAGCTGATCGAGGACGACCTCGAGCACGTCGCGATCTGGCCGGCGACGCACTACAACGTCAAGGAGGGCACGATCGAGGCTGGCGTCGAAGCGATCGGGCGCGAGCTGAACGCGCGTTGCGAGGAGCTCGAGCAGGAAGGCAAGCAGCTCGAGTCCCACCGCCTCAGACAGAGGACGCAGTACGACATGGAGATGTTGCGCGAGATGGGGTTCTGCTCGGGGATCGAGAACTACTCGCGGATCCTCGACGGGCGCCAACCCGGGGAGCGGCCGTACTGCCTGATCGACTACTTCCCCAAGGACTTCATCTGCCTGATCGACGAGTCCCACCAGACCGTGCCGCAGATCGGCGGGATGTTCGAGGGCGACCGCTCGCGCAAGCAGACGCTCGTCGACTACGGCTTCCGCCTGCCGAGCGCGATGGACAACCGTCCGCAGCGCTTCGAGGAGTTCCTCTCGATCACCCCGCAGCTGCTGTTCGTCTCGGCCACGCCGGGCGAGTACGAGCGGACCAGATCGACGAACGTGGTCGAGCAGATCGTGCGCCCGACGGGGGTCGTCGACCCGGGCGTCGAGGTGCGCGAGACGAAGAACCAGATCGACGACCTGATGAACGAAGTCCGCGTGCGTGTGGAGCGCAACGAGCGCGTGCTGGTGACGACGCTGACGAAGAAGATGTCGGAGGACCTGTCGGGGTACCTGCTCGAGATGGGCTTCAAGACCCGCTACCTGCACTCTGAGATCGACACTTTGGAGCGGATCCAGATCATCCGGGATCTCAGGCTGGGGGAGTACGACGTGCTCGTCGGCGTGAACCTCTTGCGCGAGGGGCTCGACCTGCCCGAGGTCTCTTTGGTGGCGATCCTCGACGCCGACAAGGAGGGCTTCCTCAGGGGTGAGACCTCGCTGATCCAGACGATCGGCCGCGCCGCGCGGAACATCGAGGGGACGGTGCTGATGTACGCCGACAAGGAGACGAAGGCGATGAAGGCCGCGATCTCCGAGACCGACCGCCGCCGCGCGATCCAGCTCGCCTACAACGAGGAGCACGGGATCACCGCCGCGACGATCGTCAAGGGCATCTCCGACATCGCGGAGTTCCTCCAGTCCGACTCGAAGGTCCCGAAACGCGGACGCAGCCGGCGCGGAACCGAGCGCAGGCGCGCGGGTAAGGAGCGGGTGGGTGGGGTTCCCATCCATGAGCTCGAGCGGATGGTCGTCGAGCTCGAGGAGGAGATGGCCGTCGCGGCGGAGGACCTGCGCTTCGAGTACGCCGCCCAACTCAGGGACGAGCTGCGCGAGCTACGACGCGATCTGCGCGAGATTCAGGAGAGCGAGGCCCCGGCGCCGGAGACTGTCTGAGTCGGACCTGCGGCGCATGTAGGATTGCGACCGTGGAGCTCGACCGCCAGAGCATCGAGAAGCGCGACTTTCCGATCGGCCGCCGGGGGTATGACCCCGCGGCCGTCGACGCGCATCTGCGGACGATCGCGGCCGAGGTCGAGGAGCTGCGCTACGCGCTAGAAAGCCGTGCGGGGGAGACGCTTGGATCGAGCGCCGGGACGCAGGTGCAGGGGATCCTCGAGGCCGCCGAGGCGACCGCGGCTGAGATCGAGCGGAAGGCCGCCGACGACGCGCGCGAGGCGCGCGAGCAGGCCGCGGCCGACGCCGAGCGCACGCGCGCCGACGCGATCGCCCGCGCCCAGGCGCACGTGGCGGCGGTCGCCCGCGCGACCGCCGTGCTGATCGAGCGCGTCGAGTCGATGGACGCGCAGTCTGCCGCGCTCGTCGCCGCGCTGCGCGATGGGGCCTCGCGGCTGGCGGGCGACCTGTCGACGGTCGAGACGAACATGGGCGAGCTCTACGACGACGCCGCCGCCGGGCGCGCCGGGGAGAGCGCTGGGGAGGGATCGCCCACGGCCTCCCCCGCGCCGGTGTCCGAGCCCACGTCCGCGGCGCCCGCCGCTGCGGAGGGGGCCGGGCTGGGCGGCGAGGCGCCCGTGCGCCAGGGCCACTCCGAGTTCGTCCCCGCCGCGACGCCGGCGTCCGAGTCCGCGACATCGGTCCCGCCCGCGGCTTCGCCCGCACCCTCGCCGGCGCCCCAGTCGAGCGAGGGCAACGGCGATCTCGACGGCGCCCGCCTGATCGCGCTGAACATGGCGCTCAACGGCGATTCGCGCGCGGCTACCGACCGCTTCCTCGCCGAGCACTACGAGCTGGCGGACCGGCAGAAACTGCTCGACGAGGTGTTCGCCGCGATCGAGGGGTAGGGCGTCGGTTTCAGCGTTCGTCCGGCAGACGCAGAACCACGCCGGCCGCTTCGGCGTCGGCGGGTGTCTCGAAGGCATGGGAGGAGCGCAGCTGCGCCTCCGCCCCGTCGAGGCTGCTCCAGTCGAGTTGGGCGCACAGGTTCTGGGCTCGGTCGAGCACCCTGATCAACGGCGTCGGATTGGCTTGACGCGACATTGCGCGTAGCGCCTGGAGGTAGTCCTCGCGGAGCACGGTGGGGACGATCAGGCGCTGCTGTCCGGCGGCGGTCAGCTCGGCATTGCTCAACACTCGCGCCACGCGCCCGTTGCCGTCGGCGAACGGGTGTACCTCGGAGATCAGGAACATCGCGAAGACGGCGCGTTGAAAGCCCGGCGGGAGGGCCAGGTAGCGATCCAGGCCGCGCTCCAGCGTGCCGCGAACCAGCGAAGGGGAGACGAACTCGGTCTCTCCCGCGCGATTCGCGCGACGCTTGTACTCGCCCGGTGAGACCTCGGGACGCGCGGCGAGCATCCGCGCGTGGGCCGATCGCAGGATGCCCTCGAGCGCGTCGAGATCGCGCGGCGCCGCGGCTCGGGCGGCGACGTCGGATACGAGGTCGAACGTGCCCAGGATGTCGTGCGCGTCCGCCGGCCGGTCGACGGGGATCGTGCCCGCGAAGACGATCTCCTCGGCCTCGCTCACGAGAAACTCGGTGCCCTCGATGAAGTTCGAGAAGTACGCCTCGAAGAACGCGAACGGCGCGCCCATGTGGGCCGGGCGCTCGGGCCGGCTGACAGGCACGTGCTCGTTAAGCGCCGCCAGCAGGGCATCGAACAGCGGCAGGCGAGCTTCGTCCCAGCCCCGTCCGGCGCGGGTCGCTCTTGCGCCGGCGGTGATCAGCCGGTCCTCCTGCGTGCCGAGCAGCGCGCCGATGATCGAGCTCAAGCGAGCGCTCTCCGGTTCGGCGCCGAGCTCGGGAGCCAGCCGGCGCGTCTCGTCGCGCAGCCGCAGGAGCTCGTCTTCGCCCTGGTTGACGAGCACCGCCTGCAGCTGGCGCTCCAGCTCGGCGGGGCTCAACGTGCGGGGTACGCCGGTGCGCGCGCGCGAGGGGCGGGCGTTGTCGAGAAACCGCCGGGGCCACGAGCTGAGGTACAGCCCCCCGGCCATGAACGGCTGGTCGTCCGTCGCCGCGCCCGGTCCAAGCCTGCAGTTGAGCACCGCGCCCGGCAGGCGCACGATGCGGCGTTTGCCCGAGCAGAGGAACACCGATCCCTCGGGGCCCGCGGGGCGCAGCTCGAAGGTCGTCCGGTCCGCGATCACGGCGCGCGGGAAGTATCCCGCCGCGATCTCCCAGATCCGACGGCGTACGATCTCCTCGAGCGGATCGGTGAGGTTCCTCGTGTACAGGCGTGCGGCGATCTTCCTCACTTCGCCCGCCTCCAGATGGCGGCGAATCGCCCGCGAGGTTGGCGTCGTCGAGAAGAAGACCTCAGGCTGATCGCCAAGCGAAAAAGTCGTCGTAAGACGGGGCATCGACGGTTATTATGACGAAATTCCCGTCGTAAGGTGGCAATAACGACGAAATAGTGGGCGTAAGCGGCAAGTGGGCTGCCCGAGGACCCGAACGTCTGTTCGGGTGAGAGGGGATTTGCACTCACCACCCAGCAACCCCGACCCCGAACCCCGACCGTCAAACGATATGCGCCTGCGTTCCCTTCGTGGTAACGACGGTCGCGTGGTGAAGGAGACGGTCGAGCATCGCCGCCGTGACGCTCGTGTCCTCGAAGATCTGACCCCAGCCGGTGATGTCCCTGTTGGTCGTCAAAACGATGGATCCGCCCTGGTAGCGGCGGCTGATGACCTGGAAGAGATGCGCGGCGGCCTCGCCCGCCATCGGGAGATATCCCAGCTCGTCTTCCAGGTCATCTCAGAGCGAAACGAGCGAGCCAGCCTGATCGTCACTACGAACCTCCCATTGGGGGAGTGGACCAAAGTCTTCCCCGACGCGCGCCTGGCGAAGGCCGTCGTCGACCGCATCACCCACCGCGCCCACATCGTCGAGACCGGCACCGAGTCATGGCGCTTCCGCCACGGCATCCAACGCAAAGACAAGGGGGCCCCTCGATGACGCGCCGGCGGGCTCTGGTCGGGTAGCGACACCCCCGCTTGGCCGGTCCCCGACAGGTTCGAGGCCACCACGCGAGCGGACCCTTCCGGGTCTTCTGCTGTCGCGATCGGCAGGCAAAGCTGCCACGCCGTTTGCTCAACCGGGATCGCCTTCCCTTGCCCGCCGGGACTCGACCCGGCACGCTCAGCGGGCATTGCCCCGCCTTCCAGTAGTACGCGATCCTCCGACTTCTGCTGGGCCATCAACCGTCGTCCTCTCGTTCTCCGGCCTACCAGCCAAACGACTGGAACCCAGCAGACCTCCTGGGGTAAGACGCTGAGATTTCGCCGCGATCACGTCGCCAATACGCCCCCGGGACCGACAGGAACAGGGCATCGCTGCTGGCGGCCAGCTCACCCACCCAAAGGACGCCTTACGGCGCTTCACTCTCGTTCGTGACCACGACACACCTACGGCTTCCTTCAGACCCGCCCTCACGGAAGCCCCGCAGCGCAAACAGCCGCACTGGGACCGCCCGGTGAACTCCGGGCCGCGCCCTTGCCTCATCGATGTTGGGTTCCCCCTGTCAGGGTCCCAGGACAGGACTTCCACCTCCGATCTCAAACGCCATGCCCAGCACACCGCTCCGCTCGCCCTACGGGCTTCGCTGCGCTCCGAGCCCGCCGAAACCCCACAGCCGGGGTCGATCGGGGGTCATCTACAGACACCAACAACCAGCGCGGGGTGGGGCCAGTTCAGGGTTCCGCGGTGGGGCCAGTGCAAGTGGCCGTTTCCACCCACGGGCCGATGTCATCGCGGCCGAACCGCAGCGCCCACGCACGAACAGCGAGCATCATCGCCTCGACCGCGTCGCCCAGACTGCTGCCGGCCGGGACCACCGCGACGGGTTCCAGGTCCAGCGAGACGATCCGTCGGGTCGCGCACGCACGCAAGCTCTCGGCGCGCTGGCGGGCGGCCCGCAGCCAGCCACGAACCGTCCCCTCCGGCCGTCCCAGCCGCCACGCGATCGGGCGATGCCCGACGCCTTCGGCAGCCATACGCAGCGCCTCGCCGATCACCTCCGCCCCATCGCGCCGACGGGCAACCGTCCATGACGGTGAGAGCACGTGCGTGGTCTCGCACCCGACGCAGCGCGCCCGGCGTGGCGACAGACGCCGAACCTCGTGCGCCAGCCGCACCTCGCGCGAGCGAGCAAACCCCCACGGCGACAATCGCCCCGAGCAGGCCGGGCACACAAGCTCCCCAGCCGCCAGCGCGGCCTCCACACGCTCTGGGGTGATCGCGATCGAGAGCATCGAAGATCATCAACGCGCCGAACTCTCCCAGACGTGGTCGCGGCCGGGAAGGGGCGGCTCGTGTTGCATACTTACCACACCCACGCCGACGCCGACCTACCGAGGCAGCAGCGCCATCACCACCTCAAACGGCGCGAAGCTGCCGTCCCATACTCAAAACGAACGGCGCTCAACAACCGGGTGGCCCGATGAACAAGACGTTGGCTTTCTCCTCGACGAATCTGAGGGTGGCGAGCTCCTCGATCAGACGCCTGTCAAGGCTGGGCTGCGCGTCGAAGTCGAACTCCTCCAGGGTCTTGGTCTGCGGGAACCCAGC
>DATCFG010000086.1:0-48513 GCA_036509655.1 Solirubrobacteraceae bacterium
ACGGGAAGTCGGATCAGGAGATGAGCGGGCCGGCGAGAAACAGGGTTTGCGGGACTCCGTCCGATCGGTGGGACATGCGAGCGTTTGGTCTCGACAGCGCGCGCGATCGCCGGCCGCGATGAAGTCACCTCAGGCTGAGCATCGGCGAATGCGGCCACGTGCATGGTTGGCGCCGGATGCGTAGCCGCAACAACGCTCCCTCGCGCTCCGCCGCCACCCTGTCGCACGATGTTGAGGACGACCAAGCAGCTCACCACACCCACGGCCCCCGCGAGCATCGCGATCCCGGCCGCCCGCTGCAGACGGCGCTGTCCGTCACCATGGCCGGCGGCCTCTCCGATCTCCCCGATCAGCTCCGACCCGGCGCCGTCCAGGTACTCCTCCTCGGAGTAGACGCGGTAGACCTCGCGCGGGCGCCGACGCAAGCGCCTCATGCGGGCGACACCCCGGTCACGGGCACCGCCCGGTCATGCGAGCGACGCCGCACGAAGAGCCACGCGTGCGGCCGGAAGCCGAGGCAAGGAGGAACCCGACTTCCGGCCGCTTGCGCGGGGATCGGAAGCGCCGCGCGGTCGTCTGTCCGATCGACCGCCGGCGTCCCGGGGAACGCCTATGAATGGGGGGAGTGATTTTCATAGGAGTTCCCTGTCTCCCTCTCCGACCGCCGCGCCCAAATGGGACACGCGGCGCGGAGATGTTTCTTCGCACCCCTCCAGCAGCATGCGCAGCCGCGCCCGCGCGCGCTGGGAGACCTTGCGGTACTTCTCCTTGGACCAACCGTGGCGCTCGCAGAACTCGGCGCACCCGATCCCCGTGTCGGCGAGGCTGACGAGCACGAGCCGTTGATCGTCGCTCAGCTCTCCGATCAGCCGGCCGAGGCTGCGCAGGTCCAGGCGCAGCATCACGAGCGGCTCGAGCTCGGCGCGAATGTCGGCTACTTCGATGCCGTTGGCGCCGTCGCCCATCGGCAGCGCGTGATCGAGCATCGCCTGCGCGGGGCTGCGCCCGCGCAGCGCGCGAAGCCGGTCGTAGATGCGCGAGACGAAGCGCTGCTCGAGCACGTTCGCCATGTGCGCGCGGGTCATGTGGGCGCGCGCCGCGCCTGCGCCTCCAGCGCGCGCGTGCGCGAGCAGCTCGAGCGTGGCCTGGCTGAAGCAATCCTCCAGGTCCTCCCTGCGCAGGCGATGGCGGTGCGAGCGCAGCAGCAGCTCGCGCCGCGCCTGCGCCACCAGCGCCATCTCCTGCACCTGGTCGCGGCGCCCGCGGGCGTCCCGCGCTCGCATTTCCGCCTGGAATCGGGTAGACACGCATGGGTGTCGATCGCTCCCGCCCGCAGACCCCCCTCCCAATTCGCCCGCGGCCGTGGCGTCGCACGCACCCGGCGTCCGCGCGACGCGAGCACGGACAGCGAGATTCGCCGCCGATGAGCCTCACCGACCACCTCCAAGCGCTCGATCGCCACCAGCAACGCAGCCCGCGACTGCGCTTCCCCGCGGCGGTCATTAAGAAGTTCGGCGACGACGGCGCCGGGCAGCTCGCGGCGCTGATCGCCTACTACGGCTTCGCCTCGCTGTTCCCGCTGCTGCTGCTGCTCGTGACCGTGCTCGGCTTCGTGCTCGAAGGAGACCAGAAGACCCAGGCGAGCGTGCTGCACTCGGCGCTCGGCCAGTTCCCGATCATCGGTGCTCAGCTGGAGAGCAACATCCACTCCCTGAAAGGCAGCGTCGGCGCACTGGCGATCGGCGTCATCGGCCTGCTGCTCGGCGGCCTCGGCGTCGTCGGCGCCACCCAGAACGCCTTCCAGCAGGTGTGGCACATCCCGCGTAAGCGCCGGCCCAACTTCCTCGCCTGGCGGCTGCGCGGCCTCGGCCTGATCGCCGTGCTCGGCCTGCTCTTGATCGCCTCGACCGTCGCCGCCGGCTACGTGACCGCGCAGACCGCGGGACCGGTCGCGGTGATCGGTGGGGTACTCGTCGCGCTGGCCTTCAACCTGCTGCTGTTCTTCGCCGCCTTCAAGTTCCTCAGCCCGGAGGAGATCCCCACCAAGGACCTGATCCCGGGCGTCGTCTTCGCGGCGATCCTCTGGCAGATCCTGCAGCACATCGGCGGCTACTACGTCGCCCACGTCGTCCGCCACGCGCAGGAGACCTCGGGCCTGTTCGCGTTCGTCCTCGGCCTGCTCGCGTGGCTCTACCTCGGCGGTCAGGTGACGTTGATCGCGGCCGAGGTCAACGTCGTGCACGCGCGACGGCTGTGGCCGCGGAGCTTCTTCTCCCAACCGCTGCTCGAGGCCGACAAGCGCGCGCTGACGTCATCCGCGGAGACCGAGGAGCGCGTCGAGGAGGAGAACGTCGAGGTCAACTTCGACGGGCCCACCAGCTGATTTTGGCTCTGGCGAGCCGTTTGCTGGGTGACCTTGAAAGTACTTGCACCCGCAACGACCGCGCGCTATACTAACTAAACTTTCGTAAGCACATATGGAGTCGATACCCATGTCAGACACACCAGAGCAGCCCACTTCAACACCCGAGCAGCACCCCACACAGCCTTCGATCCCGAAGCAGACCCTGCGGCTGATCCCGCTCGAGGACACCGTCGTGTTCCCCAGCATGGGCATCACGCTGACGGTCGAGGTCGGAGACGACGAGCGCGTCGTGCTCGTCCCCCGCCACGAGAACGAGTTCCTCGAGGTCGGCACGATCGCCGAGGTCGGCGATCAGCTGCGGCTTCCCGGCGGCGGCCACGCCGTTGCGATCTCAGGACAGCACCGCGCGCTGATCGGCGCCGCCCAGACCGGCCCCGAAGGAGAGCTGCGCGTCGAGGTCGACGAGCGCCCGGACGAGACGCCGGTCGACGGCAAGACCAGAAACCTCGAGCGCGAGTACCGCGCGACCGTCGAGGAGATCCTCGAGCTGCGCGGCGACGACGGCCGGATCGCCGCGTTCCTGCGCGCGATCGCCGAGCCCGGCGCGCTGGCCGACTCGGCCGGCTACTCCCCCAACCTGTCTTACGAGCAGAAGGTCGAGCTGCTGCGCACGCTCGACGTCACCGAGCGCCTGGAGCTGGCCGTCAAGCTGCAGCGCGAGTCGCTGGCCGAGCTGCAGGTGCGCAAGCGCATCCGTGAGGACGTGCAGGAGGGCGCCGAGAACCAGCAGCGCGAGTACTTCTTGCGCAAGCAGATGGAGTCGATCCGCAAGGAGCTCGGCGAGGACGAGGGCTCGGTCGCGGAGGAGTACAGGACCAAGATCGAGGCCGCCGAGATGCCCGCGGAGGTCAACGAGCAGGCGCTCAAGGAGCTCGGGCGCCTGGAGCGGATGGGCGAGCAGACGGGCGAGTCCTCGATGATCCGTACTTATTTGGATTGGCTGATCTCCGTGCCTTGGAACAAGCGATCGGACGAGCGCTTGGACCCGGTCGCGGCACGCGAAGTGCTAGACGCCGACCACGCCGGCCTCGAGGACGTGAAGGACCGCATCACCGAGTACCTCGCGGTACGCAAGCTGCGCGCCGATCGGGGTATAGAGGCCGAGGGGCGAGTGGGCGACCGATCCGGCGCGATCCTCACCCTGATCGGCCCCCCGGGCACCGGTAAGACCTCGATCGGCGAGTCGATCGCCCGGGCGACCGGCCGCGAGTTCGTGCGCATGTCGCTCGGCGGCGTCCGCGACGAGGCGGAGATCCGCGGGCACCGGCGCACCTACATCGGCGCGCTCCCCGGCCGGCTGGTGCGGGCGCTGCGGGACGCCGGGACGATGAACCCGGTGATCCTGCTCGACGAGGTCGACAAGGTCGGCGCGGACTGGCGCGGAGATCCTTCGGCGGCGCTGCTCGAGGTGCTCGACCCGGCGCAGAACCACTCCTTCCGCGACCACTACCTCGACGTCGAGCTCGACCTCTCCCAGGTGATGTTCCTGGCGACGGCGAACGTCGCCGACACGATCCCCGGGCCTTTGCTGGACCGGATGGAGACGATCCGCTTCGACGGGTACACCTCCGAGGAGAAGCTCGCGATCGCGAAGGGCTATCTGTGGCCGCGCCAGCGCGACCGCAACGGCCTGCGCGAGGGTGAGGTCGAGATCGACGACGACGTGCTGCGGACGATCATCTCCGAGTACACGCGCGAGGCCGGTGTGAGGAACCTCGAGCGCGAGCTGGGCACGGTGCTGCGCAAGACCGCGACGAAGATCGCCTCGAAGAAGACCAAAGCCAGAAAGCCCGTGCAGATCGACCTGGAGGTCGTGCGCGACGCGCTCGGCCGGCAGAAGTTCTTCCAGGAGTCGGCCGCGCGGACGGCGACGCCCGGTGTCGCCACCGGTCTGGCCGTGACCGGCGCGGGCGGCGACGTGCTGTTCGTCGAGGCGACCGCGATGAAGGCCGGCAGCTCGGCCGCGGGCAACGGCCTCGTGCTCACCGGCCAGCTCGGCGACGTGATGAAGGAGTCGGCGCGGATCGCCCTCTCCTACGTGCGCGGCCACGCCGAGGAGCTCGGCATCCCGGAGAGCGCGTTCGAGGGACAGGAGTTCCACGTCCACGTCCCCGCGGGCGCGATCCCCAAGGACGGGCCGTCAGCCGGCGTGACGATGGTCACGGCTTTGGCCTCGCTGCTGAGCGGCAGGCCGGTGAAGCACACGGTCGGCATGACCGGCGAGGTCACGCTGCAGGGACGCGTGCTGCCGATCGGCGGCTTCAAGCAGAAGGCGCTCGCCGCCCACGCGGCCGGGCTGACCGACGTGATCCTGCCCGAGCGCAACCGCGGCGACCTCGACGACATCCCCGAGGAGGTCCGCGTGCAGATGGCCTTCCACCCGGTGATGACCGTCCAGGAGGTTCTCGATATCGCGCTCGAGCCCGCGCCGGCCGTGGAGCCCGCCCGCGATGTCGCGCACGCGTAGATGCGCACGCGCAGATGTGAGCCCGTCCCCGAGGAGGTCCGCCAGACCGCGGACCTGCTCGAGCGCCGCTGGCAACTCTCGATCGTCTACGCCGCGCTGACGGGCGCGCTGCGCTTCAACGAGTTCGCCGACGCCGTCTCGGGGATATCGCCGCGGATGCTCTCCGAGCGGCTGCGCGACCTGGAGGCGGCCGGTCTGATCGAGCGCACGGTGATCCCGTCATCGCCGCCGACCGTCGAGTACCGCCTGACGGCGCGTGGACAGCGGCTGGGGCCGATCATCGACGCGATGCGCGCCTACGCGCGTGAGCCTGTGGCCTGAGACGGCCGTCTCCGGGACGTTGCCGTCACACCGCGGAGCCCGTCGGCTCGGCGGCCGCGCGGGAGGCGATCCCAGAGCTGGCGCCGACGAGCTGACCCCCGGGGCAGGTCTCGGCGGGGATCTCCCCCTTCGGGTTGCGGATCCCCACCACGCCGACTATGCCTCCAACCGCGACGAGCGCGCCGGCGATCGCCATGCCGAGATGGAAGCTGTGCAGCGATGCCTGCTCGGCGGCCTTCGTCAGCGCGCTCGCCTGGGCGCTCAGGAGGCCGTGCACGTTCGGGCGCCCGAGCGGGAGGCGCTTGGCCTGGGTGACCGGCGCGACGGTCATCGAGAGGCCGAGCGCGAACACGAGCAGCCCGGGGAGCACTTCGGAGACGTAGTCCACCTTGGTCCCGATCCGCTGGAACAGGAGCAGCCCGCAGGCCGCGACGAGCGGGCCGGCGCCCATGAAGAAGCGCGGGCCGAAGCGGTCGGCGAGCGCTCCGAAGCGGCGTGAGAGGACGAACATGATCACGGTCACAGGCAACGTCGCCAGGCCGCTCTGCAGCGGCGTGTAGCCGCCGATCTGCTGGAGGAACAGCACGAGGAGTGTCAGGCGCTTCGTGCGTGCGTCGATCGAAGCACCCATCCATCGGGACGGCGGGATTCGAACCCACGACCCCCTGCTCCCAAAGCAGGTGCGCTACCAGACTGCGCCACGTCCCGTGTGTCTGAGGATAGGGCTTGCGGGCCTACCGTTCAGTTCAACCCCCCTTCACGACGCCGCCCGCGGAGTACGATGTAGGAAGGAGCCGGAGGGGTGCGTGAATGGAGGAATCGAGATGGGCGATACCGAGAGGCCGACACGGATGAAAGCCACCGCACGACGCGACGTTGACGGGACGTACAAACACACCGTGCAGGTGCGCGAGCACCAGCTCACGGTCGACGAGCCGTTGGAGAAGGGCGGAGACGACACCGCACCGAGCCCGCAGGAGCTGCTGGCTGTGAGCCTCGCGTCGTGTACCGCGATCACGATGGAGATGTACGCGGCGCGCAAGGGCTGGGATCTCGGCCACGTCGAGGTCGACGTGCAGTACAAGGGCGCCGAGCGCGGCTGTCCGACGAAGTTCGAGCTGGTGCTCCGCCTGCCCGACGACATGCCCGAGGAGCAGCTCGAACGGCTGCGCGTGATCGCCGCGAAGTGCCCTGTCCACCGTGCGCTCGACGGCGAGGTCATGTTCGAAGAGCGCATCGAGCGCGTGCAGCTCGCGCCGCACTAGTGGGACCCGGCGGCCGATAGACGCATCGCAGACCACCACCCCGCCGACCGGCGACGGCGCGGACGACGGCGGCCAGATCGCGGCGGCCGTGCTCGTCCCCCTGCTGCTGGCGCCCGCCGACGGAGAGCCACACGCGGTCTTCACCCGCCGGCGCACCGACCTGCGCCGCCACGCCGGCGAGATCTCCTTTCCCGGCGGCCGGCGCGACCCCGAAGACACCGACCTGCGGGAGACGGCGCTGCGCGAGGCCGAAGAGGAGATCGGCCTGCCCCGCGCCGCGGTGCGCCTGCTCGGCGAGCTGCCGCCCACCTCGACGTTCGTGACCAACTACGTGATCCACCCCTACGTCGGCGAGATCTCCGCCGGCCTCGCCTGGCGGATCTCCGAGCGTGAGGTCGACGCGGTCTTGGAGCTCTCCTTACGCGTTCTGCGGGAGGGCCGCACGCGGACACGGATGCAGCGCCGCGGGATCTCCTTCGAGACCGACGCCTACATCGTCGACGAGCACCTGATCTGGGGCGCCACCGCGCGCATCCTCGAGCACCTCCTCGAGCGGGCGGAGGAGCTGCTGCTCCTCCGCCCCGCCAACGATTGACCTAGGACTACGACGGCTGCGGGACGAGCCGGATGTAGGGGCGCGGCTCCTCCCACCCGTCCGGGTACTTCTCCCTGGCCTCGTCGTTGGAGACCGAGCCGGAGATGATCACCTTCTCGCCCTCTTTCCAGTTGGCCGGCGTGGCGACCTTGTGCTTGGCGGTCAGCTGCAGCGAGTCGATCACGCGCAGCACCTCGTCGAAGTTGCGCCCGGTCGTCATCGGGTAGACGAGGATCAGCTGAACCTTCTTGTCGGGGGCGATCACGAACACGTTGCGGACCGTCTGGTTGTCGGCCGGCGTGCGCGTGAGCGGATCGCCGGAGGTGCTCGCGGGGAGCATCCCGTAGAGCTTCGAGACGTTGAAGTCGGCGTCTGAGACGATCGGGTAGTTCGGGGCCGTGCCCTGGGTCTCCTCGATGTCCTTCGCCCACTCCTCGTGGTTGCCGAGCGGGTCGACCGAGAGGCCGATGATCTTTACGCCCCGCCTGTCGAACTCGGGCTTGGCGTTCGCCATGTACCCGAGCTCGGTCGTGCAGACCGGCGTGAAGTCCTTCGGATGCGAGAACAGCACCGCCCAGGAGTCTCCGATCCAATCGTGGAATTTGATGGGACCCTCGGTGGTCTCGGCCTCGAAATCTGGTGCTGTATCGCCAAGTTGCAGCGTCATTTTTGATCCTTTCTCGACAGATTGCAGTAGGAAAGTCGGTGATGAAAGCCGCGGTTCTACGAATCCCAATCGGCTTTTAGGAGATTAGGTCCCAGGATAGCGGGTCCCCCTTATCGACCCACCCGATTCCTCACAAAATTAGTCGACTATGCTACGCCCCCGCTGAGCAACGCGCCGATCTCGGCGTGGGCGTCCGCGAGCCAAGCGTCCGTGCCCCCCGGGTCGGCCCTGAGAAACCCGGCGGGGATCTCGTTGAGCCCCGCGACCCGGTGCACGATCCGCTCGCCCTCGGCGAGGACATCCGCTGCCACCCCGCCGCCGGCCGCCTCGTAGACGAAGCCGCGGACGGTCGTATCGATCGCCTGGCCGAGGAAGAGTTCCAGGCGGGAGGCGTGCAGCGCGCGGACCTCATCCTCCGAGCCGGCCGCCGTGCCGAGCAGCCAGCAGACGATCGTCACGCTCTCGAGCGCCGCGCGCAGGGTGCCGAGGCGCTCGGGCGTGCCGATCCAGCACTCCGCGCCCGTCGCCTCGATCGCCGCGCGTCCGGACTCGGCGCGCGTGGTCACGCGCACGGCATGCCCCTCCCCCACCAGGTCTCCGGACAGCCGCCTGCCTCGACAACCGCCGGCGACGATCAAGATTCGCGCCACGGCGGACGATCTTACGGAGCGCTCGCTCGCCCCGTACAACCCTCCCGCTCAGTTGCACCAGCCGTCCAATAGCATCAGGCGACATGAGCGGGGACGTGGTCACGATGGAGAAGATCGTCGCGCTGTGCAAGCGGCGCGGCTTCGTCTTCCCCTCCTCGGAGATCTACGGCGGGGTCGGTTCGACCTACGACTACGGCCACTACGGCGTGCTGCTGAAGGGGAACGTGAAGAGCGAGTGGTGGCGCGCGATGCTGCGCGAGCGCGACGACATCGTGGCGATCGACTCGGCGATCCTCCAACACCCGCGCGTGTGGGAGGCCTCCGGGCATCTCGCCGGGTTCACCGATCCGCTCGTCGACTGCAAGACCTGCGGCCAGCGCTTTCGCGCCGACCACCTCGCCGAGTTGCCCTGTGGGCGCAAACCGTCGAAGCACCCGGGCGAGACCGACGAGTGCGAGCTGACGGAGGCGCGCGACTTCAACCTGATGTTCGAGACGACGATCGGCCCCCTCAAGGAGTCCGGTTCGGCGGCGTACCTCAGACCGGAGACCGCACAGGGGATCTTCATCAACTTCAAGAACGTGCTGCAGTTCTCGCGCAAGAAGCCGCCGTTCGGGATCGCGCAGGTCGGGAAGTCCTTCCGCAACGAGATCACGCCCGGCAACTTCATCTTCCGCACGCGCGAGTTCGAGCAGATGGAGATGGAGTTCTTCGTCCCGCCCAACGACGCCGGACAGTGGTTCGAGCACTGGTTGGCAGAGCGCGAGCGCTGGTATGTGGAGCTCGGGCTGCGGCCCGACCACCTGCGCCTGCGCGCACACGATCCCGACGAGCTCTCCCACTACTCCTCCGGCACGAGCGACGTCGAATACCTCTTTCCCATCGGCTGGTCGGAGCTCGAGGGGATCGCCAACCGGGGCAACTTCGACCTCACCCAGCACGCAGAATTCTCCGGCGAGAAGCTCGAGTACTTCGACCAAGGGACCGGTGAGCGCTACGTGCCCCACGTGATCGAGCCCGCCGCCGGCGCCGACCGCGCGACGCTCGCGTTCCTCGTCGACGCCTACGACGAGGAACTCGTCGAGCGCGAGGGCGCAGGCGAGGGCGAGCTCCGCACCGTCCTGCGCCTGCACCCGCGGCTGGCGCCGATCAAGGCGGCCGTCCTGCCGCTCGTGCGCAAGGACGGCCAGCCCGAGCTCGCCCATGAGATCCACCGCGCGCTGCGCGACCGGCCTGGACTGGGCATGGTCGAGTACGACGACGGCGGCGCGATCGGCAAGCGCTACCGCCGCCAGGACGAGATCGGCACGCCGTTCTGCCTGACCGTCGACCATCAGAGCCTCGCGGACCAGACGGTGACACTGCGGGAGCGCGACTCGCTGACGCAGGAGCGCCTGCCGATCGACGGCATCGGCGAGGAGATCGAGCGGCGCGTGAACGCGCCGTGGCGCACCCCGAAGCTGGGCGGCGATATGGCCGGCGGGACCGGCGCGGATACAGCAGAACCCGAGACCGCGGCGGACGCCGCGAGTTGACAACGACCGCCGGCCGGCGTGCGGGCGAGAGGAGATCGAGCAGAGCATGGACTTCGACCTGACCGACGAGCAACAGCTGATCCAGCGCACCGCCCGCGAGTTCACCGATCGCGAGATCGTCGTCCAATCGCGGGAAAACGCCCGCAACCACCATTTCGACGTCGAGCTCGTCAAGAAGGTCGCCGCGCAGGGCTACCTCGGCGCGATCGTCCCCGAGGAGTACGGGGGGGCCGGTCTCGACTACTTCAGCTACGGCCTCGTCGTCGAGGAGATCGGCCGCGGCGACTCCGCGATCCGTACCGTGATCTCGGTCCAGACCTCGCTCGTCTGCTCGGGGCTAGTCAAGTTCGCCAGCGAGGAGCAGAAGCGGAAGTACCTGCCCAAGCTCTGCTCGGGCGAGTGGCTCGGCTGCTTCGGCCTGACCGAGCCGGACACGGGCTCCGACGCGGCCAACCAGAAGACGCGCGCGCGCAAGACAGACTCCGGCTGGGTGCTCAACGGGGCGAAGATGTGGATCTCGATGGGCAACTACGCGAAGGTGGCGATGATCTTCGCCCAGACCGACCCGGCGCTCGGACACAAGGGCATCGCGTGCTTCCTCGTCGACACCGACCAGCCCGGCTACACGGCGCAGACGATCGAGCACAAGATGGGACTGCACGCCTCCGACACCGCCTCGATCTCGCTGGAAGACGTCGAGGTGGCAGACGAGGACATGCTCGGCGAGGTCGGGGATGGATTTAAAATCGCGATGTCGAACCTCGACTCCGGGCGCTACTCGGTCGCCGCCGGCTGCGTCGGGATCTGCCGGGGCTGCGTCGAGGAGTCTGTGAAGTACGCGCAGGAGCGCGAGCAGTTCGGCAAACCGATCGCGTCCTTCCAGCTCGTCCAAGCGATGATCGCCGAGATGGTCCTCAAGACCGACGCCTCGCGGATGCTCGTCTGGCGCGCGGGCTGGCTGAAGGACCAGGGCCGGCCGAATACGCTCGAGACCTCGATCGCCAAGCTCCACGCGACCGAGGCCTCGCTCGAGTGCGCGAACCTCGCGATCCAGATCCACGGCGGCGCCGGCTACGTCGACGACCACCCGGTCGAGCGCTACTTCCGCGACGCGCGCGTCACGACCCTCTACGAGGGGACCTCCCAGATCCAGAAGCTGATCATCGGGCGCGCGATGACCGGTATCAACGCGCTGGTCCCGAGCTGAGATGGCCGCGCCGGCAGCAGTGATCGGGGTCGTGGGCGCCGGCACGATGGGCGCCGGCATCGCCCAGCTCGCGGCCCGCTCCGGCGCGCGCACGCTCCTCCACGACCCCCTCCCCGAGGCGCTCGAGCGTGGCGCCCGATACGCGCGCGAGGGGCTCGGCAAGGAAGCGGCCAAGGGTCGGCTGAGCTCGGAGGAGGCCGACGTGGCGGTTGCGCGGATCGAGCCGGTCGACGACCTCGCCGCGTTCGCCGACTGCGAGCTCGTGATCGAGGCCGCCCCCGAGCGACTCCCCCTCAAGCACGAGCTCTACGCGCGCCTCTCCGCGGAGATCGTCGGCCCTGAGTGCGTGCTCGCCACCAACACCTCGTCGCTGCTGGTGACCGCGATCGCCGCCGCCGCCTCCCGTCCGGAGCGCGTCGTCGGGATGCACTTCTTCAACCCCGCGCCGATCATGCGCCTGCTCGAGATCGTCGCCGGCGAGCAGTCGGACGAGCGCTCGCTCGCGCTCGCCCGCGCGACAGGCGAGGCGATGGGCAAGGCCGTGATTCGCGCCGTCGACGGCCCGGGGTTCCTCGTCAACCGCTGCAACCGTCCCTTCGGCCTAGAGGCGCTGCGACTCTTGCAGGAGCGGATCGCGGATATCGAGACGATCGACCGGATCATGCGCATCGAGGGCGGCTTTCGCATGGGTCCGTTCGAGCTCTCGGACCTCGTCGGCGTCGACACCGGGTTCGAGATCTCGAAGAGCTTCTTCGAGCAGAGCTTTGGCGAGCCACGCTGGCGGCCCAGCCCGATCCAGGCCAAGCGGGTGGCGGCCGGGCTGCACGGCCGCAAGACCGGGCGTGGCTACTACGACTACTCGAGCGATCCCTACCGGCCCCCGGACCCGGATCCGGACCCGGACCCACCCACCCGCGCCGACGCCAAGGTGCGGCCCGCGGTCGGCGGCGTGCTCGAGCGAATCGTCTGCCAGGTCATCAACGAGTGCGCCTTCGCGCTTGGCGAAGGCGTCGGCTCGGCCGAGGACATCGACACCGGCATGGTGCTCGGGCTCAACTACCCGCGCGGACCGCTCGCGTGGGCCGATGAGATCGGGCTCGACCACGTCCTGGCGGTGCTGGACGGCCTCTGGGAGGAGTACCGCGAGGAGCGCTACCGGCCAGCCCCGGCGCTACGCGGCCTCGTACGCGCGGGCCGGCTGGGGCGGGCGAGCGGTTCGGGCTTTTTCTCCTACGACTCCGCCCCGCCTGAGTCGCCACAACAGACACGTTTGTGACCATTGTGCGCTTGAGATGTGCCAGAAGTGTGACCGGGAAGCGACGAAAGTGTAAAGACGAACCGAACCATCATGTACAAAATGAACTGCGTATAACTATGGATACACACAGTTAAAAAAGAGGAACACAGTCCCGCCGACGTTTAAGGTTGCGACGCAGTTGCGCCCGAAATGTGACAAGCATGCGACTCAAGAAGATGCGGCGTTGGCCATCGGCGCCCACTGCGCCTCGGCCAGATCCCCGACGGGCATGCCCTCCGGGGTCGGCACCTGGGGCGTGTCGCGCAGGTACCACTCGGCGTCGAGCGCCGCCTGACAGCCCGATCCCGCCGCGGTGATCGCCTGGCGGTAGGTGTGGTCGACCAGGTCGCCCGCGCCGAACACGCCCGGGCGGTTGGTCCGCGTCGAGCGGGTGGGCGGGGTCTGCCCTACGAGCACGTAGCCGCTCTCGTCGACGTCGATCTGCCCGTCCACGAGCGTCGACTGCGGCTCGTGGCCGACCGCCACGAACGCGCCCGCGACCTCCAGCGTGCGCTCCTCGCCGGTCTCCGTGTTGACGAGCGCGGCGTGCCCGAGCGCGCCGTTCTCACCGGGCACGAACTCCTTCACGGCATATGGAGTCAGCAGCTCGATGTTCTCCTGTGCGCGGGCGCGATCGAGCATGATCTTCGACGCGCGGAACTCCTCGCGCCTGTGCACGATCGTCACCTTCGAGGCGAACTTCGAGAGGAAGATCGCCTCCTCCATCGCCGAGTCGCCGCCCCCGACGATCACCGTCGGCTTGTCGCGGAAGAAGGCCGCGTCGCAGGTCGCGCAGTAGCTGACGCCGCGACCGCTCAGCTCGAGCTCGCCGGGGACCTCGAGCTTCTTGTGCTCGGCGCCCATCGCCAGAATGACCGTGCGCGCCCGGTACTCGGTGTCACCCACCCATACCTTGTGGATCCCACCGGGCTCGCTCGCAAGCTCGACGCGCTCGGCCTCCTCGGTCAGTAGGCGCGCGCCGAAGCGCTCGGCCTGGTCGCGCAGCTTCTGCATCATCTCCGGCCCCATGATCCCCTCGGGGAAGCCGGGGTAGTTCTCCACGTCGGTCGTCTGCTGCAGCAGGCCGCCCCAGGCGAAACCCTCGATCACGAGCGGGCTGAGGTTCGCGCGCGAGGTGTAGAGCGCCGCGGTGTAGCCCGCCGGGCCACTCCCGATCACGATCACGTTCTCGATGTCACTCATCTCGTCTCCTCTCGCTTCATTTTGTAAAGTATAGCGCGTTCCCGGGGCATAATCTAGACGCGCACAGCGCCCGCCGCCTCGACCGCCGCGCCCTGCGTGGCAGACGCCGGATGCTCGCTCTGGTCCTCGCGCCAGCGCGCGACCGTGCGCCGCAGCTGGAAGTAGGCCACCGCCCCCGGGATCGTCGGCAGCCAGAAGGAGATCGCGCGGTAGGAGAGCACCGCGAGCACCGCCAGGTCGAGGCTGACCCCGAAGGCGGCAAACGCGCCGATCATCCCCCCCTCCACGCCCCCGAGGCCGCCGGGCAGCGGCAGCAGGTTGCCGAGCATGCCGATGAAGTAGGACATCCAGATTACTGTTAACGGAGGCCCCACCCCCCCCGGCGAGCCGAACGCGTGGAACATCGCCCACAGCACGCAGATGTCAAAGCCCCACCACGCCACCGCGCCGAGCAGGCCGGGGTCGCGCTCGCGGATCAGCTCGATCGCGGTCCTCACGCCGCTCGCCGCCAGCGCCGGGACGGTCACCGCCCGCGCGACCCAGTGGGCCAGACGGCCGGAGCCTGACGCCCAGCGATGCAGGCGCCGCTCGATGTCGCCGGGCAGGAGCGCCATCGCCCCGACCACCGTCATCAAGATCGCCGCGACGATCGCGGGCACGATCGTCAGCGCAAACGAGCCGCCCCCCGGAAACAGACCCGTACCAAGGCCAAGCCCGTCGATCAGCACCGAGCCCGCGTAGACGGCGTACAGCAGCACCACGAACGCCACCATCCGGCACGCTACCAGCCGTGCCTCCATCCCCGAGCGGCGCAGTGCCCATGCGGTCAGCGCCACACCCCCGGCACCGGCCGTCGCGAACAGGCGCGTCGCGGCCAGGCCGGCCATCGTGATCTGGTAGCTCTCGCTCCAGCCGATCGGGCCGGGCGCGGATCGCGGGCCGGTCCGATCGGGGGCGCCGGTCGCCCCGGTCCTCGTCGTCACGAACGCCGCGCGGAACACCACCACGTAACCGGCGAACGACAGCAGCTCGAGCACGACCCCGAACGCGATCCACCAGACATCGCCGTTCTCGAGATGATGCAGCGTCGTTCCCACCCCGGCGAGCTTCGGCAGCACGAAGTACAGGAACCCGACGACCGTGAGCACGAACACGCCAAACGCGATCGCCTGCCGGCGCGTGATGACCACGCGCGGCATCTCCTCTTCGTGATGCGTCGCTCGTCCCGCCTGCTCTCCCGTGCCCTGCGCCATCTCGCCCCCGCTCACCCCCTCATCCGTGCGCGACCGCTTCGAGCGCCGCGATCGCGCGTGCGATGCCCGCCAAAGCCGGTTCCGCGCGCGGGCCCAGACGCCGCACCACACCCGTCAGCGCCGCGCCCGCGAGCAGGTCGACGACGTAGTGCTCGCCCAGGTAGACCAGCGCGAACCCGAGCACCGCGGCGTACGAGGCACCGAGCGCGCCCGCGAGCGGCCCCGCCTCTGCGAGCAGAAGCGCGGCCATCAGGGATGTGGCGAAGTGCAGCGAGGGCATCGCAGCCAGGGGATTGCCTCCGAAGACACTGTAGAGCGGCCCCCAGCCGTCTCTCCAGAAATGCTCGCCGTACTCAACCATCATCCTGCGCACGTCCTGTGTGCCGCTGCGCTCGTGCCCGATCCCGGCTGTCGCGCGACGGCTCGCCGCACCGCTCGCTTCAAGGCCGGCCACCGATGCCGCATACCACGGCGGCGCGGTCGGCGCCAGCCAGTAGACGCTGGCCCCGATATCGAACACCGCGTAGGTCATCACCGCGGCGCGCGGAAAGCGCGCTCGCCGGCGCACGAGGATATACGCGAGCGAGCCGTGCGGCACCATGAACCATGCCCAGTGAGCCCACACGAGCACGCGATCGAGCGCGCGCCAGCTCGGGGCGCCACTGGCGACATCGACGCGCGCGAACGCTCGCTGCAGGCGCAGCGTCGGCAGCTCACCGAGACCGAGCACGCGATCGATCTCGATCGGGTAGTCGATGTGAACCCGCCCGGCCTGAGCCTCCTCGTCGTCGTGCGGGGTCTTGTACGCCGCCAGATACGCCCACATCTGCAGCGTGCACACGGCCACGTCGCGCGTGCGCGACCGCCGCACCGCCAGACAGAGGGCGACCGGCGCGGCGAACGCGACCGTCTGGGTCGCAAGCGGCGGCGCGCCGATCCGCTTGCGCAGCAACGGCGCGGCGACTCCCGCCGCCACCACCCCCCAGGCAGTCGCCCTGATTACCCTCGACAGCCGCACGCGAGGTGAGTATATGGTCGCCGGTCGCGGTCGCAACCCGGTTCTGATCGGATCGAGAACGCACGCCTACGCGTGCGCACGCGTTCCAGACGTTTTGAATTTGAGAGAGCGTGCCCCGCTCGCCTTTCGTGCGACCTCGGCGACGAACGTCTCGATGACCCTGCTCTCCGGGTCCGCCTCCGGGTGCCACTGCACGCCGAGCACGAAGCGGTTGGGTGAGGCGAGTGGGGTCGCTTTTCCAAGCTCGATCGCCTCGGGCAGCTCGTCGAGCGTCGAGCGTCCGCTCACCACGAGACCCTCGCCCAGCCGATCGATGCCCTGGTGATGATGGGAGCGAGTCTCGTGCTCGAGCTCCCCCGCGGCGCACGCCGCGAGCGTGCCCGCCGACAGCAGCACGCCGTGCTCGGCCCCCTCGAAGGAGCCGATCACGCGCCGGTGCTCGCCGTGGCCGAAGTGCTCCGGCAGGTGCTGGCGCAGGGTGCCGCCGCGCGCGACGTTGATCAGCTGCATGCCACGGCAGATTCCCAACACGGGCAGATCGGCCTCGATCGCTGCCTTCACGAGCGCGATCTCGAACTCGTCGCGCTCGGGCACCGTGTCGACCGTCTCGGCGTGCGCCTCCTGACCGTAGGCGGCGGGATCGATGTCGGCGCCGCCGGTGAGCACGAGCCCGTCGATCAGATCCAGCACCTGCTCCGGGTCCTCGATCTGATGAGGGTCGGGCGGGAGCATCAGCACCAGGCCCCCGGCGCGCTGCACCGCATCGACGTAGCTACGCGCCAGCAGCATCGCCGGCTGGTCCCAGACGCTCCAGCGCGCCGGCTCCAGGGCTGTGCACATGCCGATCACGGGGCGAGTCATCCCCACAGAATAGGATCACCGGCGTGAGCGAGTCATCGATCGAGCTGGAGGCGCAGATCCAGCGCGAGATGGCGGGCAGCGACGACTTCGTCGAGGGCGCCACGGCGTTCGTCGAAAAGCGCCTCCCCCGCTTCTCCGGAAGGTAGGAAAAGCCTCGTGGCAAAAGTCATCAAGCGCGTACCGTCCGAGCCTGAATAGAATCCTGGCCGCCTTGAGCCATCTGGCCCCCACACTCCTCGCATTCTTCACGCCCAGGTCGGGCGGCTCGCCGAACGCGGACGAAATCAACACCCTCTACAAGATCACGCTCGTGATCGCACTGGTCATCTTCATTGCCTTCGAGGGCGGCCTCGGCTACACGCTCTGGCGATACCGCGCCCGCAAGGGCGCCGTACCGCACCAGACCCACGGCAACACGCGGCTGGAGGTCGCCTGGACGCTCGCCGCCGCCGTAGTCCTGATCGGGCTCGCGGTGGTCACCTTCACGAAGCTCGCCGCGATCCAGGATCCCTCCAACTCGGGCCCGAACGGCGATCGGGTGATCGCCGAAAGCGGGGACGAAAGCGGGGTGCTGTACGCGAGCAACGAACGCAAGCTCCCCCCGAACGGCAAATCCCTGAACATCACGGTGATCGGCAAACAGTTCATCTGGCAGTACGTCTACCCCGGCTCAGGCGAACGCGACGGCCTGGGCGCGCCCTATTCATATGAGGAGATGGTCGTCCCCACCGAAACCACGGTCACGCTCGACATCGTCTCCCAGGACGTCGTGCACTCGTGGTGGATTCCCGAACTCGGGGGCAAGTTCATGGCCGTGCCCGGCTACCACAACTACACGTGGTTCAAGATCCCCAAGCCCGGGATCTACCGCGGCCAGTGCGCCGCCCTGTGCGGACGCGGCCACGCGCGCATGATCGCCACCGTGAAGGCCGTCCCGCCGGCGCAGTTCGACGCCTGGCTGGCCTACCAGAAGCAGGAGCTCAAAGAAGCCAACGCCGAAGCCGCGGTCGAGCGCGCCAAACTGAACGCCCAGACCGGCCCCGCACGGGTCGAGAACCCTTGATGTCTCTCCGCCAACCCCCCGGATCGCGTCCCGTGAGCCCTGAAAAGGGATCTCAGGATCCTCGGTATTCCCAAAGGATCGATGATTGATGGCCACCTACGCAGCCCCAGTCCCCCAGGTAGCAGCCCACCACGTCGAGCACGACCCTTCGGAGAAGGGCCAGCAAGGATGGACGAGCTGGATCACCACCACCGACCACAAGCGGATCGGGATCATGTACATGGTCCTCACCTTCATGTTCTTCTGCCTGGGGGGAGTCGAGGCGCTGATCATGCGCCTGCAGCTGGGAGCGCCGAACAACACGCTGGTCAGCCCCGAGACCTACAACCAGCTGTTCACGATGCACGGCTCAACGATGGTCTTCCTGTTCGTCGTACCGGCGTTCGCGGGCCTCGCGAACTACTTCGTGCCGTTGATGATCGGCGCCCGCGACATGGCCTATCCGCGCCTGAACGCGCTCTCCTTCTGGCTCTTGCTCGCGGGCGGGATCGTCTTCTACGCCTCGCTCTTCTGGAACCCGCCTGAAGCCGGCTGGTCCAGCTACGCGCCGCTGTCGAGCGCGATCTACTCGCCCAGCGGCGGACAGGACGCGTGGATCTACCTGATCCACCTGACGGGGATCTCCTCGATCGTCGGCGCGATCAACTTCTACGCGACGATCGCGAACATGCGCGCGAGGGGCATGTCCTGGGGGCGGCTGCCGCTGTTCATCTGGGGGATCCTGACCTATTCCGTCCTGATCATCTTCGCGATGCCCGTGATCGCCGGAGCGGTCACGATGCTGCTCACTGATCGGCACTTCGGCACGCACTTCTTCGACCCCTCCGAAGGCGGCTCGGCGCTGCTGTGGCAACACCTGTTCTGGTTCTTCGGACATCCCGAGGTCTACATCATGGTGCTGCCCGGGTTCGGGTTGATCTCGGAGATCCTGCCCGTGTTCGCGCGCAAGCCGATCTTCGGCTACAAGGCGATCGCGGCCTCGACCGTGGCGATCGCGTTCCTCGGCTTCCTCACCTGGGCGCACCACATGTTCACGACGCCGACCCCCGAGGTGATCCTCGTGTTCGTGATGCTCTCCTCGTTTTTGATCGCGGTGCCGACCGGCGTGAAGATGCTCAACTGGGTCGCCACGCTGTGGGCCGGCGCGATCGAATTCAAGACGCCGTTGCTGTTCTGCATCGGCTTCCTCGCGCTGTTCGTGATCGGCGGCATCTCGGGCGTGTTCCTCGCCGTGTTCCCCGTCGACTGGCAGCTGAACGAAACCTATTTCGTCGTCGCCCACATCCACTTCGTGCTGATGGGAGGCTCGGTCTTCACGATCTTCGCGGCGATCTACTACTGGTATCCGAAGATCACCGGGCGGATGCTCGACGAACGACTCGGCAAGCTGAGCTTCCACCTGATGTTCTGGGGCTTTCTCGCCACCTTCCTGATCCAGCACGTGATCGGCCTCGACGGGATGCCCCGGCGTGTCTACGAGTACGACAACGTCGGGCATCTCGCGCTCTACAACCAGATCTCGACAGTCGGCGCGTTCATCCTCGGCACCGGCGTTGTGACGACGATCATCAACGCATGGCGCAGTCTCAAGCACGGCGTGATCGCCGGGTCCGACCCCTGGAAGGCGAACACGCTGGAGTGGTTCACAAGCTCGCCCCCGCCGGTCAACAACTTCGACGTGATTCCGCTCGTGCGCTCGGTCGAACCGATGAAGGACATCCGCCGCGAGGTCCAGCGCCGCAGCTCCGGAGCGGTCGTAGCCGGTGGCGCCACCGTTCCCGCGGGGGCCACACAGGTAGGAGCCTGAGATGGGGGCAGTGCCCCCATCGGCCGCCGCCGGCGCACTGGAGGCGCCGAGCCTCGGCCTCGCGCCGCGCACGCGCCAGCTGCTCGGCGACTACGTCGAGCTGACCAAGCCGAAGGTCCAGTCGCTGCTGCTGCTGACGACGATCGCCACGATGTACGTGGCCGGCAACCCCTCGGTCGCGCTGGTCGCGCTGACCTGTCTCGGCGGCTACCTGTCCGCGGGCGGCGCGGGCGCCGTCAACCACTGGTACGACCGCGACATCGACGCCCGCATGGCGCGCACGGCCAACCGGCCGGTCCCCTCCGGAAGGGTCGCCCCGGCCGCCGCGCTCGCGTTCGGCTGCACGCTCGCCGCGCTCTCCTTCCTGGAGCTGTCGCTCGCCGTGAACGTGCTCGCCGCGAGCCTCTCCTTCGCGGGCTTCCTCGGCTACGTCTTCCTCTACACGGTCTGGCTGAAGCGGCGCACGCCCCAGAACATCGTGATCGGCGGCGCCGCCGGGGCCGCCCCCCCGCTCGTCGGCTGGGCGGCTGTCACGGGCTCCGTGAGCGCCACCGCGGCGCTGCTGTTCTTCATCGTCTTCTTCTGGACCCCGCCCCATTTCTGGGCGCTGAGCCTGCTGATGAAGGACGAGTACGCGAAGGTCGACGTGCCGATGCTGCCCGTCGTACGCGGCGAGAAGGAGACGCGGCGACAGATCCTGCTCTATACGGTCCTGCTCTACGCCGTCACGCAGCTGCCCTTCTGCGCCGGGGGCTTCGGCGACATCTACCTCGTCGTCTCGATCGCGCTCGGCCTCGGCTTCATCGCGGGCGCGATCAGGCTCTACCGCCGCGCCGATCGCCGCAGCGCCCTGCAGCTCTACCTCTTCTCGCTCGCCTACCTCGCGCTGCTCTTCTGCGCGATGGTCGCCGACGCTCATCTGTAGAATGCGCCTCCGCCCATGAAGATGACCCGGAGCCTCGCCCGCAAGAACATCCGCACCGGCCTGATCGTGTCGGGAATCTGCATGTTCATGTTCGGCGTCACGTTTATCGTCGCCGCGATCTACATCTCATGATTCTGGGCACGCATGGCGGCGCTGGATCTGCGTCCTCGATCGCTCGCGTGCTAGCGCACGCCACGCTCACTGCGTCCTTGACCAGCTTGCCCTGCGTGCCCAGAATGGCGCAAATCGACTTCCGAAAGCACACATGAGCCCGCTCGATCCGGAGATTCCGCCGGCCGGCGAAGAGATCCACCTGCCCGGGCCGAGCATGATGCCGATCCTGACCGCGGTGGGGATCACGCTGGCGCTCGTGGGTGTCACGACGTTCATCGAGCTGACCGTCGTCGGTGTGATCCTCACGGTCTACTGCGTCGTTCGCTGGATCGGCGAAACCCGCCACGAAATCGACGAGCTCCCGCTCGACTGAGTCCTCCGGCGAGCTTCTCCGCCAGGCGCTTCGCTAGAGTTCGGATCGTGAGCATCAACCAGCGCTACCGGCTGCGCAACCCCGCCAGCGGGCGGGAGATCGTGATCGAGGCCGACCCTGAGCAGATCTACCTCGACCGCGACACGGGCGAGCCGCTGGAGGTGGTCGGCAAGCTGCTGCCGCTCGCCCCCTCCCCCTCGAAGCTGCCCTGGGCCGTGGAGAACATGCGCTTCTGCCCCTGGTGTGACCAACTCTCCCAGAAGGATCTCAACGACTGCCCCACCTGCGGACGCCGGATGGGACCGCTCGCGGCGAGGCCGGCTAGTTGAGGGTTTCCCCCCGGGCCGTGATCGCGGCGGGCGTCCTACTGCTCTGCTCGGTCGGCCTCGCCGCCTGCGGGGGCGGCGGCAGTGTGAGCGATGCCGTGCCGAAGAGCACGCCCGACATCACGCCACCCACCGACACGAGCGCCGAAAAGGCCGCGGTGCAGACAACCTCGACCGCGACCACCTCGACCGCTAAATCGAGCGAAGGCGCCTCGAGCGAAGAAGCGGCGGCCGGTGAAGAAGAATCGTCGAGCGGCGCCAGCGAAAGCGGCGCGTCCGAAAGCAGCGGCGCCACCGGGGGCGCCGCGTCCAGCGAAACGGCGAAAAGCGGCGGCGCGGAACCGGCCACCAAAGCCGGCAGCGAATCCGCCGCCACCCCCAGCGGCGGCGCCAGCGCCCCCTAGGGCGTCGCTGGCCGGCGCTGGCCGATCCCGGATGATCGGTCGGCGTCCTCGGTCGCTCGTGTGCTATCGCACACTTCGCTCACTGCGTCCTTGATCTGCTTGACCAGCGACGCCCTAGAAGATTGATGACTAAGGCGTCGAGATGAGCGTCGCGCTGTAGGTCAGGCGCGCGGTGAGGTAGAGGCAGTAGTACTGAACCGGCGTACCGATCCCGGTCTGAGTGGTCTGCGAGCTCGTGCTCGTGCACTGGGCCTTCGGGCGGCTGGCGCGCCAGGAGGTCGTGTTCGTGAAGCCGAGCGCGAGCGCGGGCGCCCAGGAGGGCACGGTCAGCGCGATCACGTCGCCCTTCTTGACCTGGAGCGTGGTTTCGAGCGGGAACTGAGCCGTTTTGCCGAAGTAGGGTTCGAGTTTCACGAGCGGGCTCTGCGCGATCAGCTTGTAGGTCAGGTTGGGCGTCTTCTGGGGACGCAGGATCGCGATGCCCGCGGTCGAGGGTCCACCCTCGTTGGCATTGAAGAACTTGATCTGGGTGGCGTTCGGCTTGCCAAGGTCGATTGACCAGGCGACGACGGTGCCGGCGCGCGGCGCCACCTGCGGGTTGTGCGTCGTGCCGACCTTCACCTGGAAGCCAGTCGTGCGGCTCACGGCCAGGCAGGGGCTGCCCGGGCAGCTCGGCACGGTTTCGGGATTGGTCGTCGGCGGGAGCACACCGACTTCGGTGAGCGTCGCCTGAGAGCCCGCGGGCAGCACGAGCACGAGCGCGAAGCTCGCGAGGACTGCCGCTGTGGATGCACGGATCATGTGGTCTTTCAACACGACAACTAAGAAGATGTAGCGGTCTGTTCGCTATTTCCGCGTCAGTTCCTGCGCGGCGGCCTCGATCTCAGCCGGGTCTCCAGGCGCAGGCACCCACGGCAGCCGCAGCGGATCGCCCGTGTAGCGGGGGATCACGTGCATGTGGAAGTGGAAGACCGTCTGCCACGCGAGCGCGCCGCAGGAGTTGACGAGGTTGACCCCCTCGGCTCCCAGCAGACCCTTCGCGCGGACCGCCTGGCGCTGCGAGGCGAGCGCCACCGCGCGCAGATCCTCGGGATCGATGCCGAGCAGATCCGCGCTGTGCGCGCGCGGGATCACGAGCATGTGCCCGCGCGTGGCGGGATTGATGTCCATCAGGGTCACCGTCCGCTCGTCTTCGTCGACGATCGTCCCGGGCAGCTCGCCCGCGAGGATCTTGCAGAAGATGCAATCCGGGTCGCTCATCCGCGTCGAAGCCTAGCTCGATGCGGTCCGTGTGCGCACATGGGCGAGCGCCTGCTCACGCGTGACGATCTCGCCGGCATACTGCGCGGCGGCCAGCTCACCGAGCAGCTCGCCGACCCATGGCCCAGTCGCAATCCCGAACTCGGCCGCCAGCTCGTCGCCGCGGACGAGCGGCCGAGGCGGCCCTTCGGCCCGCCAGCGTAGTGCATCCCGCAGCATTCCCTGCGCGACGGCCATGTGCGCGTCGATCGCGCGTTCCGCGTTATCGCCGAGCGTCGCCAGCCGGTCGGCGACCGACAGGAGCGTCACGTCGACCTCCACCGGATCGCACGCCCGCAGGTAGGCGTAGACGGTACGAGGCGCCAGCGGCTGGGGCTCGTGTACGAGGAAGCCAAGGCGCAGGTGGTTGCGCGCCAGCGCGGCGACGTGCGCGCGCAGCCGCTCGCTCGCGCGCAGCCTGCCGAGCACCGTTCTCGCCAGCTCGGCGCCCTGCGCGTCGTGGCCGATGAACGTCACGCGGCCGTCCTCGGGGCGCACCCCCCTGGTGAGTGGCTTGGCGGCATCATGCAGCAGTGCACCCCAGCGCAGGGCTTCGCCACGCGTCAGCTCGTTCGCCAGCGGCTCGTCCAGCAGCGCGGTCAGAGCAACCGCGTGCTCCTCGCCGAAGACGGCGCTCGGGTCGGCCTGCAGCTCGATCGTGCGGTCCAGCACCTCGAGCGTGTGGTCGTAGACGTCGAGGTGGTGAAAGCGGCTCTGCTCGATTCCCTGCAATGCTGCGAGCTCGGGCAGCACCGCCGCCATCGCTCCCAGCTCGTCCAGCAGCTCGATCCCGTGCCGTGCGCGCGCGGAGGAGAGGATCCGGCGCAGCTCCACGAATACGCGCTCGGCCGACACACTGCCCAGCTCGCCTGCGTGCGCGCGTGCCGCATCGCCGGTCTGCTCCTCGGGCTCGAGGTCCATCTCGACCGCGATCCGCACGAGGCGGAGCACCCGCAGAGGGTCGTCGGCAAACGCCTCCGGGCCCGCCATGCGCAGCCGGCGCGCACTCAGATCCTCAAGCCCACCCAGCGGATCGATCGTCCTGCCTCCCTCGATCGGCTCAGCGATCGCGTTCACGGTGAAGTCGCGCAGGCGCAGGTCCTCCTCCAACGATCCTCCCCGCAACCGCTCCAAGTCCGCTTGCCATGCTCTGTCGCGCGCGATCACGCGCCAGGCGCCGAAGTCCTCCGACAGCGCAAAGCATGCCGCCTTGCCGGCCGCGCGGGCGATCGCGCGCGCCGCCTGCTCGGGGTCGCCGTCGACGACGAGGTCGAGGTCGGTCAGAGGACGGCCCAGGACACGATCGCGCACGGCGCCCCCCACCAGCCAGGCGGGCTGGCCCGCGAGCGCCGCGCGGGCAATCTGCAGCCCGTCGTCGCTCATGCCGATCCGCCGCCGCCGGCGCGCCCGGCGGACATCTCCCCGCCGATCCGGCTCCCGTTCTGCATGTCCTCTCCGCTCAGCGGCTCGCCGTCGCGATGATAGGACCGGGGTACGCGCGGTGTGAGCGCACACGTGACCTCGTAGTTGATCGTCCCCAGCCGCCTTGCAACGTCCTCGGCCGTGATCCGCTCGGTGCCTCGACCGTCGGGGCACACGGCGCGGAGCGCTGGGTCGGCAGCGGTGCCACCGATCAGGATCGCCTCCTCACCCAGCAACTCCTCGCCCGCATCGGGACCGATGTCGACGGTGATGTTGTCCATGCTCACCGCGCCCACGACCGGGTAGCGCTGCCCCCCGATCAGCACGTCGGCGTTATTCGAGCACCCGCGCCGCCAGCCGTCGCCGTAGCCGATCGGCAGCACCGCGAGCCAGGTGTCGCGCTGAGCCACGAAGCGCCGCCCATACCCGGCACTCTCCTGCGCCTCGCACCGCTTTACCTCGGCAACGTAGGAGCCCAGCCCGAGCGCCGGCTCCAACCCCCGGGCGACGGGGTCATCGCCGAATGGGTCCATCCCGTAGACGGCGATCCCGCAGCGCACCATGTCGAGCTGGGCACCCGCCTCGCGCAGCATCGCGGCGCTGTTGGCGGCGTGCACGATCAGCTCCGGCTGCTCGGCCTTCACGGCCATCGCCCACTCGGTGAACCTGCCGAGCTGCATCGCGAAGAACCCGTCGTCGTTCGGATCGTCGGCGGTGGCGAAGTGCGTCATCAGCCCCACCAGCTCGACCCCGTCGGCGTCTCTCGCCGCCACCACCGTACGGGAAGCCTGCGCCGGGTCGCGCGTGCCGAGGCGTCCCATGCCGGAGTCGAGCTTCACGTGCACCCTGCCACCTCCCGCCGACCGGACAGCCTGCACCTGGCGCTCGCTCCACACGACGACGTCGGCACCCGCGGCGAGTGCCTGCTCCAGCTCGCCATCGGTCAAGGCGCCCATCACGAGCACACGCGCGTCGCGCAGACGTTGGTCACGCACACCCGCCTCGCGCAACTCATGCGCCTCGCTCGCCGCTGCGACTGCCAGCCAGCTCGCGCCACCGGCGAGCGCCGCACGCGCGCTCTGCACCGCCCCGTGGCCGTACCCGTCGGCCTTCACCACCGCGCACAACAGCTCGGTGCCGCCGTTCAGCTCGCCACGCAACCGCACGCAGTTGCGCTCGATCGCGGCGACGTTAACGCGCGCCACCGCGCGGCGCACGGTCATCCCCCCTGCCCCTGCCCGTCCACGTCACCACGCTCGTGCGAGTCGCGCTCCTCGCCTCCGGCACGGCCGCGACGATCCCCGCCCGGGCCGACACGCGCCGCCGGCAGTGCGGCGATCACATCGGAGGCGACGACGCCCTCGGCCGCGCCCTGCCTGCGCGCCGCCTCCCGGCCGGCCTGCGCGTGCAGCGACACGCCCGCGGCAGCGGCGGTGAACGGGTCGAGCCCAGCGGCGAGCAGCGCCGCGATCACCCCCGTCAGCACGTCACCGGTGCCGGCGGTGGCCAGCGCGGGAGCGGCGCCCGGGCTGACCGCCACGCGCCCGGACGGATCGGCGATCAGCGTGTCGTCACCCTTCAATACCACGACCGCCTGCGCCCGCTCGGCGGCCGCGCGAACATGGCGCAAACGCTCGCGCTCGATCTCCTCGCTGCCCACCTCCAGCAGCCGGCCCAGCTCGCCCGCGTGCGGGGTCAGCACCGTGGGGGCCGATCGCGCGCGCAGCTCGCCGAGACCTCCCGCGTGCGCGTTCAGCCCGTCGGCGTCGAGCACCAGCGCGACCTCCGCCTGCCGTGCGAGCTCGCGCGCGAACGCGACAGCTCCGCTTGAGCGTCCGAGACCTGGCCCCAAAGCCAGCGCCCCACCGCGCTTGCTCGCTTCGAGCACCTTTTCGACGCCCGCTGCCGTCAGCCCGCCGTCGCCGTCGCCTGGCAGGCCTTTCGTCATCAGCTCGGGCGGCCCCGCGGTCGCAAGGATCGGCTGTAGGGACTCGGGTACTAGCGCCGTCACATACCCCGCCCCCGCTCGCATAGCCGCATGCGCGGCCATCCGCGGCGCGCCCGTCAGCCCGCGCGAGCCTCCGGCGATCAGCACGTGGCCGCTGAGGAACTTCGTCGAAGACGGTCCCCTTCGCGGCAGAAGCTCGAACACCGACGGGGCGATCAGGCCGATCCTCGCCTCACCCGGCCAGCCGCGCGGAATCCCGATCTCGATCGTCTCCACCACACCCGCGTGGGTCTTACCAGGCGCGATCCACAGGCCCGGCTTGTCCGCGTGGAAGGTTGCGGTCGCCGTCGCTCGTACCGCGGCGCCAGAGGCGACTCCTGTCGAGGCATCCACGCCGCTGGGCACGTCCACGCTCACGACTGGCGCCCAGGCGGCGTTCACGGCCTCGATCGCCTCGCCGACGGTTCCGCGGGGCTCGCCCTCGAAGCCGGTGCCGAGCAGGGCGTCGACGATCACGCTCGCCTTCGCGAGCGCCTGCTCAGCGCGCACGCGATCCTCGGTCAGCTCGATCGGTGGCTCACCGGGCAGTCGCTCCAGGTTCACGCGCGCGTCGCCGGCGAAGTCGCCGGGCGGCGCCGCACACACCACCGTCACATTCCTGCCGGCCTCGCGCAGCAGCCGCGCGACCACGAGCCCGTCGCCGCCGTTGTTCCCCTTCCCGTACACCACCACCGCCGGGCCGTCGGGGGCGAGGCGCTCGACGATCCGGGTCACCCCCGCGCCGGCGCGCTCCATCAGATCGAGCGACGGCACGCCTTGCTCCTCGATCGCCCAGCGGTCGACGCCACGCATCGTCTCGGCGTCGAGCAGCGGTATCAGCCAGTCGGGGAGTTGATCCACGACCAGCGATGCTAGATGGTCGCCGCGCGCTTCGGCCATAGCCCCCAGCGGTCCGATGGCCAAGCCAGGCAAGGACGCAGCGAGCGACGTGTGCTCTGCACACGAGCGAGCGAGGACGCCGCCTGGCGCCGTGCCAGCGGGCCGCTGGCTACTCGACGGTGACGGTCTTCGCCAGATTGCGCGGCTGGTCGACGTTCAGGCCGCGCTTGCGAGCGATCTCGTAGGCGAGCAGCTGCAGCGGGATCACCGCGAGCATCGGCTGGAGCATCCAGTCCACCGCCGGCACCTCGATCACGGAGTCGGCGTGCTTGGCAATCTGCTCGTTGCCGGCGGTCGTCACCGCGACCACGTGGGCGCCGCGCGCGCGCACCTCGGCCATGTTCGAGGCCATCTTCTCGAGCACGGGCGAGTCGGTCGCCACGCACACGACCGGCGTGGACTCGTCGAGCAGCGCGATCGGGCCGTGCTTCATCTCGCCCGCCGGGTACGCGTCGGTGGCGATGTAGGAGATCTCCTTCAGCTTCAGCGCACCCTCCAGCGCCACGGGCAAGCCGACGTGGCGGCCGATGTAGAGGAAGAACACGCTCTCCCAGTACTCCTCGGCGACGCGCGCCACGGGCTCGCCGATGCCGGCGAGCACCTGCTCGATTCCGTGAGGCAAGCGCTTCACGTCAGCGACCAGCTGCTGGAGGCGCGCCGGCTCGAGCGTGCCGCGCAGCTCGGCCAGGCGCAGGGCGAGCAGGTAGACGACGGCGACCTGGCAGAGGAACGTCTTCGTCGCCGCCACCCCGATCTCCAGGCCCGCGCGGGTGAACAGCACGCCGTCGGCGTCCCGTGTCGCCTGCGAGCCCATCACGTTCGTGACCGCCAGCACCGCCGCGCCGCGCTCCTTCGCCTTGCGCATCGCCGCGAGCGTGTCGGCGGTCTCGCCCGACTGGGAGATCCCGATCACGAGATCGCCAGGCCCTACTACGGGATTGCGGTAGCGGTACTCCGAGGCGACATCCACCTCGACCGGCACCCTCGCCCACTCCTCGATCGCGTAGCGGCCGATCAGGCCCGCGTGGTAGGAGGTGCCGCAGGCGACCACCACGATCCGCTTCACGTCCGCCAAGATCGCCTCATCCAGAACACCCTGCTCGGCGAGATCGACGCCGCTGCCGCGCGCGGTGCGGTCGGCGATCGTCTCGGCGACCGCGTCGGCCTGTTCGTGGATCTCCTTCAACATGAACGTCTCATACCCGCCCTTCTCGGCGGTGTCCTCGTCCCAGTCGACCGTCTCCACCGCGCGCTCGACCGCCTCGCCCGCTGGCGTCGTGATGCTCACGCCGTCGGGCGTCAGCACGACGATCTCGCCGTTGTCGACGTACTGCACCTCGCGCGTCTGCGCGAGGAATGCGGGCACCGCGGAGGCCACGAACTGCTCGCCCTCGCCACGCCCAACGATCAGCGGGCACTCCCGCCGCGCTCCCACGAGCGTCTCGGGCTCCTGCAGGCACATCGCGACGAACGCGTAGTGACCCTCCAGCTCCGCGTATGCGCCCCGCACGGCGTCGGCGAGGTCGCCGTCGTAGTGGGCGGCGATCAGGTGCGCGATCACCTCGGCGTCGGTCTCCGAGGTGAACACGCTGCCACTCGCCTGCAGACGCTCCTTGAGCGTCATGTAGTTCTCCACGATCCCGTTCACGACCACGTGGAAGCGGTCGGCGGAGTCGTAGTGCGGATGGGCGTTCTCCTCGGTCACGCGCCCGTGCGTCGCCCAGCGGGTGTGGCCGATGCCGGTGCTCGCAACCGGTCGGGGCTCGGCCAGCACGGCCACGGCGCCCTCCGCCGACTCCTCCTCGGCCTGGGCCCGAGCCACGCCGTCGAGCTTCGCCTGCAGCGCGTCGAGGTTGCCGACGGCGCGTACCGTCTCGATCCGCTCCTCCTCGATCACCGAGATCCCCGCGGAGTCATACCCGCGGTACTCGAGCTTCTTCAACCCGTCGAGCAGCAGCTCCCTGACGGAGCGATTGCCGACGTAGCCAACGATGCCGCACACCCCGTCGAAGATACCAGCGGGTCGAGCGCGTCCTCCCGAACGTTCGTCTGGAAGCTCAGCCCAATTCCGACTCCACGAGAGCGGCTAACCGCCCGCAGACCTCGTTGGTCTCGTCCTCGGTCGGCGCCTCCACCATCACCCGCACGAGCGGCTCGGTCCCGCTCGGGCGCACGAGCACGCGCCCGCGCCCCTCCAGGGCCTCGCCCGCGGCGGCCACCGCCTCGTTGACCTCTGTCGCCGACTGCAACGCCCCGCGCTCGCGTACGCGCACGTTCACCAGCCGCTGCGGCAGCTTCTGCATCGCGTCGCGCTCCGCCAGGTCGCGCCCGGCGAGCGCCTGGAGCGTGAGCAGCGCACCGGCGATCCCGTCGCCGGTGCGGTTGAAGCTGAGATCGATGATGTGCCCCGACTGCTCGCCGCCGAGCAGCCAGTCGCGCGCGCGCAGCTCCTCCAGCACGTAGCGATCGCCGACCTGCGTGATCGCCACCTCCACGCCGGCCCGCTCCATCGCGGTGTGAAAGCCGTAGTTGGTCATCACCGTCACGACCACGCCACCGCCATTCAGTCGCCCGCGCTCGCGCATGTGCAGCGCCGCAAGCGCCATCAGCTCATCGCCGTCGACGACCGTGCCGGCGCGATCGACCGCGAGCACGCGGTCGCCGTCGCCGTCGAAGGCGAACCCAACTTCGTGCTCGCCCTCGCGGACGAGCTCGCCCAGCCGCTCAATATGGGTCGATCCGCAGCCGGCGTTGATGTTGCGGCCATCCGGCCGATCGGCGATCACGCTCACCTTCGCCCCCAGCCGCCGGAAGATCTCCGGGGCGACATCGTGGGTGGCGCCGTTCGCGCAGTCCAGCAGCACGTCCATCCCGCTCAGGTCGAGCTCCGAGAAGTGCTCGTGCAGCTCGCGCAGGTAATCCTCGCCCGCACCCCGCAGCTCGCGCACGTGGCCGATCCGGGGGGCGTGCGGCGCCGCGCCGATGCCGGAGGAGGTGGCCTTGGCATCCTGCCCGGCAGGGGCGACCGTTGTGGCCAACCTGGCGTTCTCAGCCGAACCAACCACGTCGCCGGCCGCGACACTCCCGGCCCGCTCCAGCTCCAGCTCGATCTCGAGCTCGGCCTCGTCCGAGAGCTTGTAGCCGTCGCCCGCGAAGAACTTGATCCCGTTGTCCTCGTACGGGTTGTGGGAGGCCGACAGCACCACCGCCAGGTCGAAGCCGTAGCGGCCGATCAAGAGCGGCGCGGCCGGCGTCGGCAGCACGCCGCCCAGCAGCGCGTCCCCGCCCGCGGCGCTCACACCGGCCGCGACCGCGGCCTGGAGCATCTCGCCCGACTCGCGCGTGTCGCGCACGATCAGCACCTGCGGACACTCCACGCCCGTCTTCCGCGTCGCCGCCTGCGCGAGGCCGAGCGCGAGCTCGGCTGTGAGCAGACCGCCCGCTACGCCCCTGACGCCGTCGGTTCCGAACAGCTTCCGGGTCATCCTTCCCCTTGACTCTCTGGGGCCATCAGGGTGGGTGGGTCCCCAACGCTCTCTGAGATTATCTCTTGGAGAACTGCGGCTTCTTACGGGCCTTCTTCAACCCAGCCTTCTTGCGCTCCTTCGCGCGCGAATCGCGCGTGAGGAAACCGCGACGCTTGAGCTCGCCGCGCAGGTTCGGGTCGGCCTCCAGCAGCGCGCGCGAGACGCCGTGGCGCAGCGCCCCCGCCTGCGCGGAGATGCCGCCGCCGTGCAGCCGCGCGACCACGTCCATCCGCTCCTGATAGCCGACCGTCTCCAGTGGCTGGCGGATGTTGCGCTGCTGGGTGATGCGCGGGAAGTGCTCCTCGAGCGTCTTCCCGTTCACGAGGTAGGAGCCGCTCCCGGGTCGCAGCGTCACCCGCGCGACCGCCGTCTTGCGCTTGCCCGTCGCACGGTAGCGCGCTCCCGCCGCGAGGTCGATCGCGGCGGTCGAAATCGGCTCGCTCACAGCCTCCTCCTGCTCCTTCTCGCCGTCCGCCTCGCCCTCGGGCTCCTCGCCCTCGATCGCGTATCGATCCTCGTAGGTCTCACCGCGCGTCTCGCCGCGCCCCAACGGATCGACGCCCTCGGGGACGATGTCCACCTCGAGATGCGCCCCGGGCACCGAGGGCTTCACGCGCGGGACTGTCTCCTCCTCCTCCTCCTCATCATCATCATCCTCCTCGAGCTCTGCCTCGGCCTCGGCCTCGGCCTCGGCAACGACCTCCTCGGCAATCTCCTCAGCGACAGCCTCCTCGATCGCCTCCTCGACGACCTCCTCCGCGACAGCCTCGGCGACTACCTCCTCCGCCACGATCTCGGCGACGATCTCCTCGGCGACCTCCTCCGCGACGGCCTCCTCGATCGCCTCCTCGGCGATCTCCTCGGCGATAGCCTCGGCGAGAACCTCCTCCGCGATCTCCTCGGCGATAGCCTCAGCGACGATCTCCTCGGCGACCGCCTCTACGACTGCCTCCTCGGCGCGCTCCTGCGCGGCCTCGAGCGGCGCGTCCTCAGCGGATCCCGCGATCTCGGTCGCGTCCCCACTCGGGACGGCGTGCCCCTCGGCGGGCGTCTCCTCGCCCTCGGCGGGCGTCTCCTGCGTGTCGTCGTCGGCCATCAGGCCTCGATCTCCAAAGGTTGCGGGTTCTGGGCCACGTGCGGGTGCTCGGGCCCGGCGTAGATCTTCAGCTTCGTCAGCTGTTTCCGCGCGAGCCGGTTACGCGGCATCATGCCTTTCACGGCCAGCCTGATGATCTCCTCGGGACGCCGCGCCTGCATCTCCTCGAATGTTCTCGAACGCAGCCCTCCCGGATAGCCAGAGTGGCGGTAGTAGCGCTTGTCGGCGCGCTTGTTCCCCGTCACCGCGACCTTCTCCGCGTTAACCACCACGACGAAGTCGCCGGTGTCGACATGCGGGGTGTACTCGGGCTTGCGCTTACCGCGCAGCACGTCCGCGATCTGCGTCGCCATCCGGCCGAGCGTCTTCCCGTTCGCGTCGACCACGACCCAGTTGCGCTCACGCTCGGTCGGCTTAGCCACGTAGGTCCGGGCCGAAGGTGTTGATGTCGAAGGGGTCATAGCGTAAAAAAGGCCACGCTTAGCGCGCGGCGCGAGGGCACATCATAGGCGAAGTTGTTGTTCCTCGGATCGTCACCGGCCGTTCTGGCCGGTTCTATACAGCGTCCTCCGAACAACTGTGCTCGACCGCCTCCCAAAAAGACTACCCGGTCACTCCCACTCGATCGTGCCCGGAGGCTTTGAAGTTATGTCGAGAACGACCCGGTTGACCTCGCGCAGTTCGTTGATCATCCGCGAGGCGATCGTCTCCAGCAGGTCATACGGTAGCCGCGCCCAGTCGGCCGTCATCGCGTCGTCGCTCGTGACCGCGCGCACGACGACGACGTATCCATAGGTGCGTTCGTCGCCCTGCACGCCGACAGTGCGGATGTCTGGCAAGACGCAGAACGACTGCCACAGCTCGCGGTACAGCCCAGCTTTGCGGATCTCCTCCTGGAGGATGTGGTCGGCCTCGCGCAGCACGTCCAGCCGCTCCTTCGTCGCTTCTCCGCCGACGATCCTGATCGCCAGGCCCGGGCCCGGGAACGGCTGGCGCCAGACCAGGCGCTCGGGCAGGCCGAGCTCGGCTCCGACCGCGCGCACCTCGTCCTTGAACAGCGCTCTCAGCGGCTCCACCAGCTCGAATTTGAGGTCATCGGGCAGGCCGCCGACGTTGTGGTGGGACTTAATCGTCGCCGCGCCCGTGCCGCCGCCGGACTCGATCACGTCGGAGTAGAGCGTGCCCTGCACCAGGTAGCGCGCGCCGGTGGAGGGCGCCAAGGGGGTCTCGTCGGCGCCGGCGGATGGGTTGGCCTCGTCATCACCGTTTCCCCCGGCCAGCTTCGCGGCCTCCTCCTCGAACACCCTGATGAACTCCGCGCCGATCGCCTTGCGCTTCGCCTCGGGCTCGGTCACGCCTTTCAACTTCTCCAGGAATCTCTTCTCGGCGTCGACGGCCACGATCGGGACCTTGAACGTGTCCCTGAAGGCGCTCACCACCTGCTCGCCCTCGTCCTTGCGCATCAGCCCGTGGTCGACGAACACGCACGTCAGCTGGTCGCCGACCGCGCGGTGCACGAGCAGCGCGGCAACGGAGGAGTCGACGCCGCCCGACAGGCCGCAGATCACCTGCCCGTCGCCGACCTGCCGACGGATCCGCGCGATCTGGTCCTCGACGATCCCCTTCGCCGACCACGTCCGCTCGCAGCCGCACACCTCCGTCAGGAACCTCGTCAGGATCTCCTGCCCGTATGGGGTATGGACGACCTCGGGGTGGAACTGGATCCCGTAGATGCCGCGCGCGGCATCCTCGACCGCGGCGACCGGCGAGACGCTCGAAGAGGCGAGCGCGGTGAAACCGGGGGGCGGCTCGATCACCGTGTCGCGGTGGCTCATCCAGCAGGTCTGCTCTCTCGGCATCCCCTTCAGTAGCGTCCCCGACTCTGTGACCGTCAGATCGGAGCGGCCGAACTCCCCCACCTCGGCCTCCTCGACCTTGCCGCCGAGCTCGTGGACGAGCAGCTGCATCCCGTAACAGATGCCCATCACCGGCACGCCCAGCTCCAGCAAGCCCCGCTCCAGCCGCGGCGCCCCCTCGGCGTACACCGACGCCGGCCCGCCCGAGAGGATGATCCCGCGGGGTTTCCTGCGCTCGATCTGCTCGAGTGGCGTGTGACTCGGCAAAAGCTCGGAGAACACGCCGCAGTCGCGCACCCTTCTTGCGATCAGCTGGCTGTATTGACCGCCGTAGTCGAGGACGACGATCTCTTCAGTCATTTACTAGAACGGCGGCCTTCCCGTTCGTGGCGCCCATGCCGACGCCCTGGTCGCGCTGGAGCGCCTTGCCCTCGGTTTGGAGCGCCGGCGCGATCACGACCTCGGCGCGGTTGAACTCCGCGAGGTCCTTATGCCCGCAGGTCGCCATCGAGGTCCGCAGGCCGCCGAACAGGTTGAACGTGCCGTCGTTCTCCCTCGCCGGGCCGACGAGGATCTCCTCGAGCGTCCCGTTCTGCGTCGTCGCGACCCGCGCGCCACGGGGGAGCGTCGGATGGAACGTCGCCATACCCCAGTGGAAACCCCTGCCCGGGGCCTCGTACGCGCGCGCCAGCGGCGAGCCGATCATCACCGCGTCGGCGCCGAGCGCGATCGCCTTCGACACGTCACCGCCGTTTCGCATCCCGCCGTCGGCGATCACCTGGCAGTACTCGCCCGTCTCCAGCATGTGCGTCGACCGGGCATGCGCCACGTCGGCGATCGCCGTCGCCTGCGGCACACCGATCCCGAGCACCCCTCTCGTCGTACACGCCGCGCCCGGCCCGACACCGACGAGCACGCCGGCGGCGCCTGTCCTCATCAGGTGCAGGCCCGTGTGATACGAGGCGCAGCCGCCGACGACGACCGGCACCTCGAGCGTCGGGATGAACTCCTTCAGGTTGAGCGGCTCGCTGACGGTGGAGACGTGCTCCCCGGAGACGACGGTCCCCTGGATCACGAGCACGTCGAGCCCGGCCTCCAACGCGAGCTCGTGGTACTTCAAAACCCGTTGCGGGGTCAGCGATGCCGCGACGACAACCTTCTGCTCCTTGATTTCCCTGATCCGCTGGGCGATCAGCTCGGGCTTGACGGGCTCGGCGTAGATCTCCTGCATCTCGCGTGTCGCCTGCTCCTTCGGCAGCTCTGAGATCCGCTCGAGCTGCTCCTCGGCATCCTCGTAGCGTGTGAAGATGCCCTCCAGGTTGAGCACCGCCAGCCCGCCGAGGTTGCCGACGATCCCCGCCGTGCGCGGCGAGACGACGCCGTCCATCGCCGAGGCCATCAGCGGCAGCTCGAACTGGTAGGGCCCGAGCTTCCAAGAAAGATCAATATCGTCCGGGTCGCGCGTGCGCCGCGAGGGGACGATCGCGATGTCGTCGAATCCGTATGCCTGGCGCGCCTTCTTGCCGCGTCCGATCTCTATCTCCATCGCTTCATCCTCGCATTCGGGGCGGACATATTTGGGCCTCAGCCGGGTGATTCGAGCATAGCAACGGCTCCCCCGGCACCGATACCCTCGCGCCGGCCCTTATGCCCTGGGATATGCTCGATTGAGATGCCCGACCGGCTCCCAAAACGCTATGACCCGCAGACGATCGAGGCCCGCCGGCAGGCCGCTTGGCGGGCGCGCGAGGCCTTCCGCACGCCCCCCCCGGCCGAGGGGCAGCCGCGCAAGTACATCAAGCCCTCCGCCCCCTTCACCTCCGGCAACATCCACATCGGCCATGTCCGCTCCTACTCGATCGGCGACGCCTACGCACGTTTCGCTCGCGCGCGCGGCGACGCGGTGCTGTTCGCCTTCGGCTTCGACGCCTTCGGCCTGCCCGCCGAGCTCGGCGCGATCGCCGGCGGCGTGCCCCCGAGCGAGTGGGTCGCGCGCTGCGCCGAGCACATGACCGGACAGCTCGAGCGACTCGGCTTCTCGTTCGATTGGACGCGAACGTTCATGAGCTCGGACGCGATCATGTACCGCTGGTCGCAGTGGCTGTTCCTGACGCTGCTCGAGGCGGGGCTTGTATATCGGGGCACCGGAAACGTCGACTGGTGCGACACGTGCCAGACGACGCTCGCGACGATCCAGGTCGAGGACGGGCTCTGCTGGCGCTGCCACAGCCCGGTCCGGCTGATCGAGCGTCCGACCTGGTTCCTGCGCGTGAGCGCCTATACACCTGAGAACGACCGCCGGCTCGACGAGCTCGCGGCCAGCGGCAAATGGGATGAGGTCGCGCTGGCAAGCCAGCGCTTCGTGCTCGGCCGCGTCGACGGCGTCGAGGTCGAGCTGAGCACGGCCGACGGCGCGCGCCTGACCGTGTTCACGCCACACGCCGACGCACTCGAGCAGGCAAGCTTCGTGCTGATCTCGCCGAAGCATCCGGAGATCGACACATGGGCGTCCGCTCCCGATGTCCGCGAGCGCCTCGAGGAGCTTCGCTCGGGCGGCCTCGAGCGCAGCTCGCGCGACGCGCGCACGTTCGCGCTGGTCGACACCGGTCGCACGCTCCCGGCGCCCGTCGCGGGCGGCCCACCACTGCCGGTGCTGATCTCGCCCGGCGTCGACGGGCGCTTCGGCGCGACCGCCGTGTTCGGGATTCCCGAGCGCGACCGCACCGACGAGGTGATCGCCGAGCGCCTGCCCGGTCTGCTGGGCACCTCGCCGGCGAGTGTCACGGCGACGCCTGACACGCCGGCGCCTGACGGGGCGGCGCCTGACGGGGTGACGCCTGACGGGGTGACGCCTGACACGCCGGCGCCTGCCGGCGAGGCCGCGACGCCGCAGCCGGCGGTCCGTTACAAGGCCGACGACTTCTCGATCTCGCGCCAGCGCTCGTGGGGCACGCCGATCCCGATCGTCTACTGCGCGACGCACGGCGCGGTACCGGTGGGCAAGGAGCAGTTGCCGGTGCTGCTGCCACTCGAGATCACGCCGACGGGGGCCGGCAACCCGCTCGCGGAGCTCGATGAGTTCGTGCAGACGACGTGTCCGCTGTGCGGCGGTCCGGCCGAGCGCGAGACGGACACGCTCGACTGCCACTTCGACGCGCTGTGGCTGTGGGTGCCGGTGTGCGTGCCCCCGGAGTCGCGCGATCGGTCGCTCGAGCAGATCCTCGCGCTCGGCGACCTGCGCCATTGGCTCCCCTCCGAGCGCGTCGTCGCCGGCTCGGACAGCGGCAACTTCGTCTTCGACCAGCGGATCGTCACAAAGGCGCTGCGCGACATTGGTCCGCTCGCGTTCCTCGAGGACGGCGAGCCCTTCGCCGGCTGCCTGTTTCACGAGATGGTCATCAGCGACGGGCGCAAGATGTCAAAGCACCTCGGCAATGTCGTCGACCCCGACGCGCTCGTCGAGCGCTACGGAGCGGACACCGTGCGGCTGGCGGTGCTCTACGCCGCGCGCCCGCAGAAGACGCTCAACTGGAGCGACTCGGCGGTGCTGCGCGCGCACCGCTTCCTCAACCAGGTCTGGACGTTCTCGCAGGCCCATCTGGCGAAGGTAGGAGAGCTTGCGGCGGCGGTGGAGCCGGCGACGATCGACGGCGACGGCGACGAGTCCGAGCCCGTCAGAGACACGACCGAGCACCTACGGCGCAAACTCGCCCAGTGGTGCGAGAAGGCCGTCGAGAAGACGACCGCGGAGATGGAGAGCCTCGAGACGCACAGCGCCGTGCGCAACGTGATGCTCCTGTTCGATCGCATCAAGGACTTCGAGAAACGCGTGCTCGCGCGCCAACCGGAGCTGGGCGCGGCCGACCGCGAGGCGCTCAGCGAGGCGCTCGCCGTGCTGATTCAGATGCTCGGCCCGATCGCTCCACACATGTCGGAGGAGCTGTGGATCGCGTTCGGTAACGAGGGCGATACACAAACGCCGTGGCCGGGCGTATCGTCTGCGGTACCGGCATGAGCCCGTCCAGCACCGCATCGCCTCAGCAGGGGACCCGCCAGCGGACACGCTCGTGCGCGACGGAGCTCGTCTGCCATCGCTGCGACCATCGCTATCCGCTGACCGACACGGTGTTCGCGTGCCCGGACTGCGGCAAGGGCCTGGACATCGTCTACGACTACGATCTCGCCGCCAGCCACTTCCGGGACTTCCCCAGCTCCGAGCGTCCGCAGAACATCTGGCACTTCGAGGAGCTGCTCCCGATCGTCGATGCGGGCGCGCAGGCGCGCGTTGGCCGGCACTCCGGCTACACGCCGCTGATCCGCGCCGACCGGCTCGGCGCCGAGCTCGGCCTCAACAACCTGTACCTCAAGGACGACTCCAGCAACCGGCCGAGCCTCAGCTACAAGGACCGCGTCGTCTCGATGTCGGTCGCGCGACTGCTCGAGCGGGGCAAGACGGAGATCGGCTGCGTCTCCACCGGCAACGTCGGCACGGCCGTCGCGTCGATGGCCGCGAAGGCGGGGGTCGACGCGTTCATCTTCTATCCCAACCGCCTGGAGGAGATGAAGGCGCGCGCGTGCACGGCGCTCGGCGCTCGGGTCGTGCAGGTCGAGGGCAACTACGACGAAGCCAACCGCCGCTGCCGCGAAGTCGCCGCGGAGACGGGGATGGACTTCGCGAACATCACGCTGCGCCCGTTCTACGCCGAGGGCGCGAAGACCGCGGCGTTTGAGATCGTCGAGCAGCTCGACTGGGTCTCGCCAGATCACATCGTCAGCCCGGCCGCCGGCGGCACGCTCTCCTCGCGCATGCACAAGGGCCTCGGCGAGCTCCAGCTGCTCGGCCTGTCCGAGACCGAGGCGACGCAGATCCACATCGCCCAGCCGAGCGGCTGCAACCCGATCGCCTCCGCGATCCTCGCCGAGGAGGCCGAGGTCCATCCGGTGATGCCTGAGACCGCCGCCCACTCGCTCGCAATCGGCGCGCCCGGCGACGGCTACCTCGTGATCGACGCCGTCCACAAACGCGGTGGCACCGCCGCCTTCGCGTCGGACCCTGAGATCTTCGCCGGCATCGACCTGCTCGCGGCGACCGAGGGCCTGCTCACCGAGCCGGCCGGAGGCACGACGATCGCCGTGCTCGAGAAGCTCGCCGCGGCCGGGCGCTTCGCGCCCGACGACACGGTCGTCGCGCTGGTCACCGGCAACGGCCTGAAGACGCTCGACGAGCACCCCCCGAAGGAGTGGCCGGCGAAGATCGACTGCGAGCTCGAGCCGATGCTCGGGGCACTCGCCGAGCTCAAGCGCACGCCGACGCTGATGCAAACCGCGCGCGAGCAACTGCGGGCATAGAGCTGCGGGCATAGAAAGACCCCGCCGAGGCGGGGCCTTTCCTTAGCAAGTCGATAAGCCGGATCCTGTCGTTGAGCAGCCATCCATCTACGCGGCCTACCTGGACCTCGGCGGGCTACCTGCAAACGGTCCAAACTGGCCTTGCATCGGGTGGGGTTTACCGAGCCACCGCGTCACCGCGGCGCTGGTGCGCTCTTACCGCACCGTTTCAACCTTGCCTGTGGGCCGTTCACGTGGGACGGCCCCATCGGCGGTCTGCTTTCTGTTGCACTTTCCCGCGGGTTTCCCCGGGTCGATTCCTCGACCACCCTGCCCTGTGATGTCCGGACTTTCCTCGAAGGTCTCTCGACCCCCGCGGCTGCCTGACCTGCACAGGTCAATCTACCCCCTCAGACGCTTCTGAGCAACCCCACCACACGTCCCAGCACCTCGACCTCTTTGCTGCGGATCGGCTCCATCGTCTCGTTCTCCGGCTGCAGACGGATGTGGTCGGCTTCCTTGAAGAAGCGCTTCACCGTCGCCTCCTCACCCAGCATCGCCACCACGATGTCGCCATCGTGCGCTGTGTCCTGGGAGTGCACGACCACGTAGTCGCCGTCGATGATGCCCGCATCCTTCATCGATTCGCCGCGGATCTGCAGGAGGTACTCGCCGTCGCCGCCGCCGGCAACCGACGGCACCGACACGTAGTCCTCGATGTTCTCCTCCGCGAGCATCGGCGCGCCCGCGGCGACCGAACCGAGCAGCGGCAGGCTGTCGCCGCGCGCGATCCCGCGCACGCTCTCCACCGCGCTGCCGACGACGCGATCGACGCGGTCGAGCAGCTCGATCGCGCGCGGCTTCGACGGGTCGCGCCGCAGCAGGCCGATCTTCTCGAGGTTCGCGAGGTGGGCATGCACGGTCGAGGAGGACGCGAGGCCGACGGCTTTGCCGATGTCGCGCACCGTCGGCGGATAACCGTACTTGGCCGAGTGCTTGTGGATGAAGTCGAATATCTCCTGCTGGCGTTTTGTCAGATCCATGTCTGCTGGCTCCCTGTTCGGGTTCGCTGTTCGGGTCGCTGTGGCCTGGAACGAACGTGTGTTCGCAGACTAGCGCCCGGTGTGGACGGATGCAAGGGGCCGGAGGATGCCGTGCGCGGGCGGAACGACGCGGCGCGAGCCACGGGATGCGAGCGACGAGGCCCGCCACTCCCTCACGGGTCATCCGGCGCCGCCGGCCCGAGGCTATACTCGCCTGCTCTGCGCCCATGGCGGAATTGGTAGACGCGCAAGGTTGAGGGCCTTGTGGGGAGATTTCCCCGTGGTGGTTCGAGTCCACTTGGGCGCATAGAGGGCACGACGTGCCGCGGGAGGCTTTTCCTCACCTATCTTGAGTGGCCCGCAAGCACCGCGCTGACCCGCTCGAGATCATGCGCGGTCTGCGTCAGCAAGTCCCGCTCGGCCGCATCGAACCGGGATGCCTGCTCCTGCAGAAGCGTCGCCATGCCCGCGAGCAGCGGCGCGCCTCGCAGGTTGCTGATGTCGCGCAGGACCGTGATGTACGGCTGGGGCATGTTCCCGCGCAGGAAGAACGCCCGCAGAGCCGCGTTGGCGAAGAACTGGCGGTGCCCACCCTTGCTGCGCCGCGCGCGCAGCAGCCCGAGCTCGTGCCAGTGGCGAATCTGATCCTGGGTTGAGCCCGTCAGCGTGGCGAGCTGGCCGATACCGAGCGGGTAGCTCGCGCCGGCCAGCTTTGGATGGGCGCCGGGATCGAGCACCATCCCCTGCTCCCTCGCGGTCAGGTACTGCCACATGGGACTCGCCTGCGGGCCGGCCAGCTCCTCGGCCCGCCGCTGCGCCTCAGACAGCTTGCGCTGCGGTAGCTGCGCCAACAGTTCACGCTGAACGTCGGAGGTGCTGTCCGCAGCTCTTGCCCACGTTGCAATACGCCGCCGATGGCCTTCCGGCAGCAGCGGATCATCGGCAAACCCGGCATGGAACTCCTCTCCAAGCCAGTAGCCCGGAGGATCGATGCTGCGTCGCAGCCTGCTCTTGCTCATCACGGCCATCTGGAAGAGCGTAGCAAACCTAGGATCGGAATACTAGATTTTACTCGTACTCATCGACTTGCCACTCGCCGTCCTCCCACACGCCTACCGCGACGATCATGCCCTCGATCGGCGTTCGCGATCCCCATGAGGCCTCCATCAGCCAGATGCGACCATCCATCATCTCGAACGGCGCCTCCGCGAGGCTTGGGTCGATCACCAGGACGCCATCCATCGGATGCTCCGGCCTGGCGTCCCCAAAACACTCCCAGCGCAGCTGATCGCGCGTAGCGCTATCGAAGCCGACATCCAGCGCGTAGAAGCCCGGGCCGTATAGACCTTCCCAGACCTCCACGATCACCGGGCGGCCGGCATCCAGGTCAGCGACGCACTCGACCGCGAAGTCCAGCGTCGTGTAGTGGAAAAGACGATCCGGCATACGGCCGGGAATCTAGCCATCGCCCCGGCCGCCGTACGCGTCCCAGGCATGAACATCACCTCCTTGCCGAGCATCGCCTCGGCCCCCAGACCCCGGCCCCGTGAGAACACTTTGAGAACATCCACCCCGCCAGACTCGTCCGATACGCCCACGAACCTCCGCGAACTGGACGATCCGGACGCCCCCGGACCCATCAACACCCTCTGTATCCGGTTGAGGGCCTTGTGGGGAGATTTCCCCGTGGTGGTTCGAGTCCACTTGGGCGCATTGAGAAGCGCGTGCCGCGGCGCAGGCAGGTCCCTGTCACAGATCGGCGCCCTCGCGCAACGATATGGGTGATGGGATCTTCGCTGGATGATGAGGTGGGCTTGCTGCGCCGGATCGCGGCGGGCGACGAGGACGCGTTCTCGGCGTTCTACCGCGAGCATCTCGATGCGGTCGTGGCGTTCTTCATGCGTCGCGTCGGCGACCGGGAGCTCGCGTTCGATCTGACGGCGGAGACGTTCGCGGCGGTCGTCGTCGGCGCCGGCTCCTACAGCGAGGACGCTCCCCCGGCGGCGTGGCTGTTCGGGATCGCTCGGAACAAGCTGCGGGAGAGCCTACGCCGGGATCGGGTTCAGGACGCGGCACGACGGCGCCTGGGAATGGAGCCAATCGCGCTCGACGACGCGGCGCTCGAGCGCGTCGAGGAGCGCTGCACCGCGGGCGAGAGCGAGCTGGCGAGAGCGGTCGCCGAGCTCCCGCCGGATACGCGCAAGGCGCTGCTCGAGCGGCTGGTCGAGGAACGGGAGTACGGCGAGATCGCCGCGCGCCTGCACTGTTCGGAGCAGGTCGTTCGTCAACGCGTGCACCGCGGCCTGAAGACGTTGCGCGCCAACCTGAGGGAGGAAGCGTGAACGACGTGTTCGACGAGCTCGAGAGCCAGTTGCGCGGCGCGGTTCGCGCCCGCCGCAGGACACGCCCGCCGTGGCCGCGACGCGGGCACCGGCGCACCCCCGCGCTCGTGCTGCTCGCAATGCTCGTCATCACCGCCGGGGCGCTCGCCGCCGGGGGCGTGATCAGGATCGGGGCGCCCGCCGAACCCCATACGTCCAAGTTCTATGAGCTGAAAGGGGGCGGTATCGTCAAGGGCACCGTCCGCCTGCTGCCGGTTTCGACCGCCGACCCGGCCGGCGGGCTGCCATGGGGGATGCGCGTGCTCAGCACCAAGCGCGGCGAAGGCTGCGTCCAGGTCGGGCTGCTGCTCGACGGCAAACTCGGCGCGCTCGGTCGGGACAGCGCCTTCCACGACGACCGGCTGTTCCACGAATTCTCCCCCAATACGTTCGGCGCCGAGCGCTCCTGCAGCCTGCTCGACGGCAACGACCGCCTGTTCATCAACACGACCGTCGGCGACATCCCCGCCAGCGCGTGGCGGGGCAACTACCCCGACAAAGGCTGCGTCCCCAGCACCGCCGGCCCCTACGAACGCTTCGCCGAAGACGGCAAGCGCAAGCCCTGCAAGCGCAAGCCCTACCCCGTCTGCCCGCAGAACGACGAGCGCAACCTCTACTACGGCCTGCTCGGCCCCGACGCGCAGAGCGTCACCTACAAGCTCGATGGCGCCACCCACACCCAGCCGACCGCCGGCCCCGAGGGCGCCTACCTGATCGTCACTACCGCCTCCCCCGCCCAGCTGTTCAACTTCAACGCCGGCGGCACCCAGGACGTGATACCTGTCGACGGGCCGATCACCGAACTGCACTACCGCGACGGCGCCACCTGCCACCTCACCTCCCGCAGTTGGATCGGCGGCAAGGACGCCTGCACGCCCTCTCTGCAAGTGCCCGTCGGCTGGGTCCCGCCAAGGACCCCCACCCCGACCGCCGCTCAGGTCGCCGCGTTGGTGCACGTACACCTGATCCACGAACGACGCGGCGGATACGAAGCGATCCTCCAGTTCACCTCGCGGATAGCCATCAGCAAGGCAAGCAGCTCCTACACCGTCAAGTGGCACGAATCCGGACAGCCACCACAAATCAACAGCTACGGACCCCCGCGACCCGCGTTCCCCGCCGCCGGCCAGATCGAGACCATGCGCATCGGCCGTGGGCTGGGCCGGACCCTACGCACCGGCACGATCACCGGCGAAATCATCTATCAAGACCAATCGGGACCCGGCAACCTCGAAGAAGCCGGAGGTACCGTCCAGCACACCGTCGGCCGCTTCACCATCCACGTGCCCTAACCCCCAACCCGGGCCATGGCCGGCTGCCGGGGCGCTGGCACGGACGCCAGTCGGGGCTCTGTTAAAATCGTTTCAGCAAGCAACTAAAAGGAGCAGCCACCGCAAATGACGAGCACCAGCAAGGTCGGGGCGCTCGGCGAGGCGCTCCCCAGACGCACCGCATGACGCGCCTGATCGGCGCCGGCAAGACGACGTTCGCGGCGCTCGCGATCCCGAACTACCGCCGTTACATCTCCGGCCAGGCGATCTCGCTCGTCGGCACGTGGATGCAGATGGCCGCCCAGTCGTGGCTGGTGCTGACGCTGACGGGCTCGGCGACGACGCTCGGCATCGTGATCGCGCTGCAGACGCTGCCGGTGCTGCTTTTGGGGCCGTACGGCGGCGTGATCGCCGACCGCATCGACAAGCGCCGGCTGATGGTCTGCCTGCAGGCGGCAATGGGCGTGCAGGCGCTCGTCCTCGGCGTGTTGACGGTGACGGGCGCGGTCGAACTGTGGGAGATCGGCGTGCTCGCGCTGCTGCTCGGCCTGAACAACGCGTTCGAGAACCCCGCGCGGCAGTCGTTCATGCTCGAGCTGATCGGCCCGGAGAACCTCAGAAACGCAGTCAGCCTCAACTCGGTGCTCGTGAACGTCGCGCGCACGATCGGCCCGGCGGTCGCGGGGATCCTGATCGCGACCGCCGGCACCGGCGTCTGCTTTCTCGTCAACGCGGCGAGCTTCGCCGCGGTGATCGCCTCGCTGAGCACGCTCGATCGCACGGCGCTGAACCCGACGAAGCCCACCCCCCGCGCGCCGGGACAGCTCAGAGAAGGCCTGCGCTACGTGCGCAGGACGCCCGAGCTGGGGCTCCCGCTGCTGATGATGGCGCTCGTCGGCTGCCTCGCCTACGAGTTCCAGGTGACGCTGCCGGTGATGGCCAAGCAGGGCCTGCACCTCGGCGCGACCGGCTACGGCTTCATGACCTCGGCGATGGGCGTCGGCGCGGTGCTGGGCGGCCTGCTGGTCGCGGCGAAGGGCAAAGTCGGCCTGCGCCCGCTCGTCGCGGCCGCGACGGCGTTCGGGCTGTTCCTCGCGCTGGCGACGGTCGCGCAGAGCCTCGTGATCGAGCTCGTCGCGCTCGCGCTCGCGGGCGGCGCGAGCATCGCGTTCATGTCGACCTCCAACTCGACCCTCCAGCTCGGCGCGGCGCCGAACATGCGCGGGCGCGTGATGAGCCTCTGGTTCGTCGCCTTCCAGGGCTCGACCCCGATCGGCGGGCCGATCGTCGGCTGGGGGATGGCGACCGCCGGCGCCCGCGCGGGGCTCGGTGTCGGCGCGATCACCTGCCTGCTCGTCGCGGCGCTGGGGCTGATCGCCGTCAGGCGCGGGATGGAACAGCGCGGGGCGGCATTCTCAGCCGGCCGTAAACCCGCTTCGCGGGGGCGGCCGTCTGAGAATGTCCACCCCGCTTGACTGAAGGGGTCTTGGTCACGCCGAGGGCGCACCACCCACGTCCATACTCCGGCAAACCACCCCGACGAATCGTCCCTACCCCGGCGGGATACGCAAGTACGACAGCGCGAAGGACATGATCTGACCGAACGCGGGGGCAGCGACGGTGCCGCCGTAGATCGAGCCGTTCTGGGGTTCGTCGACGACGACCGCGCACAGCAGCTTCGGGTCCTTCGCGGGGGCGAAGCCGATGAACGAGGCGACGTAGGCAGTTTCGGAGTATTCGCCGGTCGCCGGGTCGACCTTGCTGGCCGTTCCGGTCTTGCCCGCCAGTTCGTATCCGGGGATCGAGATCTCGCTCGCGGTGCCCCCCGGCGCGAGCACGCCCTTCAGCATCGTGCGGATCTCGGCGGACGTGTTCGCGGAGATCACGCGCTGTCCCGCCGGTTCGGGCTGGGGCCGGCCGTCGACCGCGCCAACGATCTGCGGCCGGCGCAGGATCCCGCCGTTGGCGATCGCGGAGTAGGCGCTCACCATCTGCATCGGTGTCACGAGCTCGCCCTGGCCGATCGGCAGGTTGCCCATCGAGGAACCGGAGTATTCGCTTAACGGGAGCGCCACACCGGTTTCCTCGCCCGGCAGTTCGACGCCGGTGCGCGCGCCGAAGCCGTATCTGTGCACCCACCGGTTGAACCGCTGCGGGCCGTCCAGTTCACCGATCTTGATCTCCCCGACGTTGCTCGACTGCGCGAGGATTTCAGCGGTCGTCAACGTCTCTTCGGGGTGTTCCTCGGCGTCGTGGATCGTGCGGTTGGCGACCTGGATCTGGTCGGGGATCGCGAACGGGGTGCTCGGCGTGATCAGCCCGCTTTCCAGCCCGCCCGAGACCGCGACGACCTTGAACGTCGAGCCCGGTTCGTAGTTGAAGCTCACCGCCCGGTCCTGCGCCCCCGCTTCCAGCGCCGTCTTGGAGTACGCGCCCGGATCGTTCAGGTTCACCCCCGGCCAGTTCGCGACCGCGAGCAGCGCTCCGGTACTCGGGTTGATGACGATCGCGGTGGCGTCTTTCGGGTTGAACACCTTCCCGACCGCGTCGAGCACCTCTTCGGCGCGTTGCTGAATATTGGCGTCGAGCGTCAGCGTCAGGTTCGCGCCCGGCTGCTCCGCATGGACGCTCGTGATCGAGATCGGTTGGCCGATCGCGTCGCTGACCACCTTGCGCTCGCCCTCCTTGCCCTGCAGCAACAAGTCCTGCGAGTACTCCAATCCGGACGATCCCTTGCCTTCGGAGCCGACGAACCCGAGCAACTGCGAGGCCAACGTCCCGCGCGGATATACGCGTCGCATCGTCGGCGTTCCCGTGATCCCTTCGAGCTTCAGCGCCGCCACCTGCGCCATCACCTTGCGCGCCTGCCTGGCGGGCAGCGCCGGCGCCAACAGCACGAACCCGGTGCGCTCGCTCAGCTTGCTCAGCAGTTGCGTCTGGGTCAACCCAAGCAGCGGCGCCAGCTGTTGCGAAGCCTGCAACGGTTCCTTGATCAGATACGGATCCGCTGAGATTTCCTGCGCGGGCTCGGACACCGCCAGGTCCACGCCGTTGCGGTCGGTGATCGTGCCCCGTTGAGCCGGCAGCGTTTCGGTGCTCAGCTGCTGGGTCTCGGCGGCCTTGCGCAGCGCCGGGGCGCGCACCGTTCCGAGATACAGCGCCCGTGCCGACGCGAGCACGAGCAGCAGGAAGAACAACCCGAAGATCGCGCCGATCCTGCTCTGGACGACGGCCACCCGCTAGCCCCCGGTGCCACCGGTGGAGGTCGCTGCGCTAGGGGTTTCGGTGCTCGTGGCCGCTGCTTCGCTCGCGCCGGCGGTGGAGGTCGCCGTGCTCGCACCGGATGCCTGGGTTTCGGTTGTCGTGGCGGCCGGGGATTCGGTGCTCGCGGCAGGCGGGGTTTCGGTCGTCGCGGCAGGCGGAGATGGCGTGGCCGCTGCTTCGGTGGTGGCAGCCGGCTGGGCGTTCGCTTCCCCGGTAGAGGTGGCTGACGGCGTGATCGCCGCTTCACCTGCCGAAGGAGTCGACGGTGCGGATCCTTCCCCACTCGTCGCGGTGGAGACGGGTGCGCTCAGCGCCGCCACCGCCTTGCTCACGTCACTGGAGGGGCGGACGGTCAGGAAGCGCAGCGCCCCGGCCGGGATCAGTTCCATCCCGTCGCGCTCGGCCCGCGCTTCGACCTGTTCGCCCGCGCCAACTTCCGAGTTTTCGGCGCTCAGCGTCGTGTTCTCGCGCTGTAGCAGCGCTTCGCGCACGAGCGAGCGACCGATCCCGGCGTTCAGCTTCAGCAGCACCAGCTGCATCGTCACGATCCCGATCAGCGCGAACGCGATCACCCCGATCCACACCCGCCCGCGGATCAGGCGGTCGAGCAGCCGGCGGGTCGCAACCGCCTCCGCGAGACCGACGGCGCGCAGCGGTCCCGTCCACGCGCGCTCCTGCGGACGGGCGCCGTTGGGTATGGATCCCCCCCGCCCGCGAGTGGGATTGACGGGGCCGGAGACGCGCCGCGGCCTGCGCGTCGCGGGCGCTCGTCGCGGGCCGGTCGTGCGCCGCGGATGGATCGCGGGCGCCGCGGCAGCGGCGCTGGCGGACGGTGGTGTCATGGGGTCTCCTCCTCGGTGTTCGCTCCCCGGAGCTTCCTCGCCGCTCGCAGCCTGGCCGAGCCCGCGCGCGGGTTGTCCGCGACCTCGCCGACGGACGGCATGATCGCGCGACGCGCGAGCAGCGCCGCCTCGGGCTCGCGCCCGCAGCCGCAGACCGGCATCTCCGGCGGGCAGATGCAGCCGCGCGCGCGCTCGGTCAGGAAGCGCTTCACGCGCCGGTCCTCGAGCGAGTGAAAGGAGATCCCGGCGAGCACGCCGCCCTCGCGCAAGAGCTCCCAGGCGAGCGGCAGGCCGCGGTCGAGCTGGCCGAGCTCGTCGTTGACGGCGATCCGCAGCGCCTGGAAGGAGCGCTTGGCGGGATGGCCACCGGCGAAACGCGCGGGCGCGGGGATCGCGGAGTTGATCGTGTCCACGAGCTCCACCGTCGTCTCGATCGGCGCCTGCGCGCGGCGGCGCACGATCGCGCGGGCGATCGCGCCCGCGTGGCGCTCCTCGCCGAAGTCGCGCAGCGCACGCGCCAG
>DATCFG010000087.1:0-22627 GCA_036509655.1 Solirubrobacteraceae bacterium
TGGTGGTGTGGGCAACGGTGGGGTGGGTTCTGGTGGTGTGGCCACGGATGGGGTCGGCGCAGGCGGGGTGGGTGCTCCCGCCGGGGTCGTATCGATCCAACTGTTCGGCGAGGACCCCGATGTGATGCGTTCGGCCGCCGCGCGCGTGCGCGCGGCGGGGGCCGACGTGATCGACATCAACATGGGCTGTCCGGTGCCGAAGGTGCAGAAGACGGGCGCCGGCGCGGCGCTGCTGGCCGACCCCGACCTGGCAGTCGCGGTCGCGCGCGGGGCACGCGAGGGGGGTGAGGGCCTGCCGGTGACCGTGAAGCTGCGCTCGGGAAGGCGCCCGGGCGAGACGAGCGGCTTCGAGCTGGCGCACCGCCTGGTGGACGAGGCCGGGGTCGCCGCGATCGGCTTTCACCCCCGTTCGGCGGCGGTCCACCACAAAGGCGTCCCCGACTACGAGTTGGCCGCGCGCTTGGTCGAGTCGCTCGACGCGCCCGTGATCTTGACCGGCGGCCTGAACGAGCCCGAGCAGATCGAACGGGCCTTCCACGAAACCGGCGCTGCGGCGGTGATGCTCGCGAGGGGCGCGCTCGGCAATCCGTGGCTGTTCGCCCAGCTGCTCGGTCCGCCCCCCGGTGACCCGGACCCGAGCCACGAGGGCATACCCCGCGAGGGACCGAGCAGGGAGGAGGTGCTGGAGGAGCTGAACTGGACGATCGACCGCGCCGTCGAGCACCTCGGCGAGCCCCGCGCCACGCGCTACCTGCGCAAGTTCTATCCCTGGTATGTCAACCGACTGGAACTAGACCGCCAGACGGCAAAGGAGCTGCAAGCAGCGCTGCAGACCGCGGAGACACTTTCAGAGGCTCGAAATCGGCTCGCTATAATGTTGCGCTCGCCGGCCCCTCTGGCGGCGAAGATCCCCGCCTACAGGCGGGGTTTTGTTCTGTCTTGACCTAACCCCGAACCTAGATCGGATTCCCGCCCGTCACATGCCGAAGGACGTAATCCTCACACCAGAAGGCCTCGAGAAGCTCAACGAGGAGCTCGAGCTGCTCTCGACCGCGAAGCGTCGCGAGGTGGCCGAGCGGATCAAGGAGGCGCGCGAGTTCGGGGACATCACCGAGAACTCCGAGTACGACGACGCGAAGAACGAGCAGGCGATGGTCGAGAGCCGCATCATGCAGCTGCAGGAGCGCCTGCGGATGGCGACCGTGATCGAGACGAAGGATCTCTCGACGGACGTTGTGCAGGTCGGCTCGGTCGTGCACGTGAAGGACGAGAAGACGGGCAAGTCGGTCAAGTACACGATCGTCGGCTCGGCCGAGGCCAAGCCGGAGGAGAACAAGCTTTCCAACGAGTCGCCCGTCGGTCGCGCACTGCTCGGCCACAAGCGCAACGAGACGGTCGCGGTGAAGGTCCCCCGCGGGCCCGCGCGCAAGCTGAAGATCACGAAGATCGACGTCGGACTCAAGTAACCTCGCCGCGATGAGCGGCGACGAGACTTCTACTACCCCGGATGCCTCGGGCTCGGATGATCCCGGCAGCTCGCCCACAAACGCTGCCCCGGTCGCAGCCGGCCGATCGCCCGCGGACGGAGCGCCGGGCGAGGCGGTCGAGGCGGTTGAGGGAGACGCCTCGACCCAGGAGGGCGCCCGCCACGGCCTGGAGGAGCTGATCGCCGAGCGCCGCGCGAAGGCGCTGCGGCTGCGGGAGGCGGATCCCGACGCGTTTCCCTACGCATTCCCAGGGACGGAGCCGATCGAGAGCATCCTCGCCGCCTACGAGTACCTGACGGCCGGCGAGGAGACAGAGGACGAACACCGCGTCGCCGGGCGGATCGCCGCGCGGCGCGGCTCGGGCAAGGCGGGGTTCCTCGACCTCGTCGATCGCACGGGCAAGGTGCAGCTCCACGCGCGCATCGACGTGCTCGGGGAGGACGCGTTCGCGCGGCTGAGCACGCTCGACCTCGGCGACCTGATCGGCGTCGACGGCGCCCCGCTGCGCAGCCGCCGCGGCGAGCTGTCGCTGCGCGTCGATCGCTTCCAGGTTCTCGCCAAGGCGCTGCGCCCGCCGCCGGACAAGCACCACGGGCTGAGCGACGTCGAGACCCGCTATCGCCGCCGTGAGCTCGATCTGATCGCAAGCGACGATGCGCGCAAGGTGTTCATCGACCGCGCGCGGATCATCTCCGCGATCCGCTCCTACCTCGACGGAGAGGGCTTCGTCGAGGTCGAGACGCCGGTCCTGCAGCCCCTCTACGGCGGCGCGCTCGCGCGGCCGTTCACGACGCATCACAACGCGCTCGACCGCGACCTCTACCTGCGGATCGCGACCGAGCTGTACCTCAAGCGGCTGCTCGTCGGCGGGCTGGAGCGCGTGTACGAGCTGGGGAAGGACTTCCGCAACGAGGGCCTCTCACCGAAGCACAACCCCGAGTTCACGATGGTCGAGCTGTATGAGGCCTACGCCGACTACAACGATGTGGCCGCTCGCCTCGAAGGGCTGGTCGGCGCCGCCGCGCAGGCGGCCGGCTACGCGGGCGAGCTCGACTTCGCGTCGACGCCCTGGCGGCGCGTGAGCTTTGCCGGCGCGATCGAGCAGGCGACCGGGATCGACGTGATGGCTGATCGCGGCGGCGAGGATGGCGGTAACGCCGGCGGCGGTGACGACGGCGAGCGCAACGCGGAGGCCCTGCGCGCGGCGATCCGCGAGCGTAACCTGGACCTGTCGACCGAGGGCCGCAACTGGCCGCAGCTGGCCGACGACCTGCTGTCGAAGTACGTCGAGCCGACGTTGATCCAGCCGACGTTCGTGCTCGACTACCCGATCGAGCTCTCGCCGCTCGCGCGCGAGCACCGCAGCGAGCCGGGCCTGGTCGAGCGCTGGGAGGCGTTCGCGGGCGGGATCGAGATCGCGAACGCGTTCAGCGAGCTGATCGACGCCGACGTCCAGCGCGAGCGCTTCCGCGCCCAGGAGCGCCTGGGGACGGAGGGCGACGAGGAGGCCCAGCCCTACGACGAGCTGTTCGTGCAGGCGCTCGAGCAGGGCATGCCGCCGGCGGGCGGGGTGGGCGTGGGGATCGACCGGCTCGTGATGCTGCTCACCGGGCGCGACTCGATCCGCGAGGTCGTCCTGTTCCCCGCGATGCGCGACTGAGGGCACCCGCGAGAGGTCTCCCGGTCGGTTGGTAGACTGCCGATCAGGCCTAACGAGGACAAAATAGCGCTCGGGGCTCGACCCTCGAGGAAGGAAACAGACCATGTTCGAGCGATTTACAGAACGAGCCCGGCAGGTGGTCGTTCTCGCGCAGGAGGAGGCGCGCACGCTCAAGCACAACTACATCGGCACCGAGCACATCCTGCTTGGCTTGCTGCGCGAGGAGGAGGGCCTGGCCGCGCGTGTCCTGGAGAGCCTCGACATCACCGTAGAGCGCGTCCGCGCGCAAGTCGTGCGGATCGTCGGCTCCGGCGAGGAGGTCACCTCCGGGCAGATCCCGTTCACGCCGCGCGCGAAGAAGGTCCTCGAGCTCGCCCTCCGCGAGGCGCTGAGCCTCGGGCACAACTACATTGGCACCGAGCACATCCTGCTCGGCCTCGTGCGCGAGAACGAGGGCGTCGCCGCGCGGATCCTGCTCGACTTCGACGCCGACTCGGAGAAGATCCGCAACGAGGTGATCCGCATGCTCTCCGGCCCCGGCGGCCGCCGTCAGGGGCAGTCGAGCGGCTCCGGGGGCTCGGGCTCCAGCGGCTCGCCCGGCGAGGGGAAGAAGTCCTCGAAGCTGCTCGACCAGTTCGGTCGCAACCTCACGAAGCTCGCCGCCGAAGGCAAGCTCGACCCGGTCGTCGGCCGCGAGACGGAGATCGAGCGGATCATGCAGATCCTCTCGCGCCGTACGAAGAACAACCCAGTCCTGATCGGCGAGCCCGGCGTGGGCAAGACCGCCGTGGTCGAGGGCCTCGCGCAGCGGATCACGAACTCCGACGTGCCCGAGCTCTTGAAGAACAAGCAGATCTACACGCTCGACCTGGCGGCGCTCGTCGCCGGCTCGAAGTACCGCGGCGAGTTCGAGGAGCGCTTGAAGAAGGTGATGAAGGAGATCACCCAGCGCGGGGACATCATCCTGTTCATCGACGAGCTCCACAACCTCGTCGGCGCCGGCGCGGCCGAGGGCGCGATCGACGCCGCCTCGATCCTCAAGCCGGCCCTCGCGCGCGGCGAGCTGCAGACGATCGGCGCGACGACGCTCGACGAGTACCGAAAGTACCTCGAGCGCGACTCGGCGCTCGAGCGCCGCTTCCAGCAGATCCGCGTCGAGGAGCCCTCGATCGACCAGACCGTGGAGATCCTCAAGGGTCTGCGCGACCGCTACGAGCAGCACCACAAGGTGCAGATCACCGACGAGGCGCTGAAGGCGGCCGGCGAACTCGCCAGCCGCTACATCTCCGACCGCTTCCTGCCCGACAAGGCGATCGACCTGATCGACGAGGCCGCCTCGCGGATGCGGATCAAGTCGATGACCTCGCCGCCCGCCAACAGAGAGCTCGAGGGCGAAGTCGAGACCACGCGCCGCGAGAAGGAGGCCGCGATCGAGGCCCAGGAGTTCGAGAAGGCCGCGGCGCTGCGCGACAAGGAGCGCAAGCTGACGAACAAGAAACACGAGTTCGAGAAAGAGTGGGAATCGGGCGAGTCCGGCGAGCGTCCCTCGATCGGCGAGGAGGAGATCGCCGACATCGTTTCGATGTGGACCGGCATCCCCGTGTTCAAGTTGACCGAGGCCGAGACGCAGAAGCTGATGCGGATGGAGGACGAACTGCACAAGCGCGTGATCGGCCAGCACCCCGCGGTCGAGGTGATCTCGAAGGCGATCCGCCGCTCGCGCGCGGGCCTGAAGGACCCGAAGCGCCCGACCGGCTCGTTCATCTTCCTCGGCCCCTCCGGCGTCGGCAAGACCGAGCTCGCGCGCACCCTCGCCGAGTTCCTCTTCGGCGACGACGAGTCGATGATCCGGATCGACATGTCCGAGTACATGGAGAAGCACGCGGTTTCGAGGTTGGTCGGCTCGCCCCCCGGCTACGTCGGCTACGACGAGGGCGGCCAGCTGACCGAGGCCGTGCGGCGCAAGCCCTACTCCGTCCTGTTGTTGGACGAGATCGAGAAGGCACACCCGGACGTCTTCAACATCCTCTTGCAGATCCTCGAGGACGGCCGCCTGACCGACGCGCAGGGGCGGACGGTCGACTTCAGGCACGCGATCGTGATCATGACCTCGAACATCGGCGCCGCGGAGATCGCGCGCAACACGCCGCTCGGCTTCGCGGTCTCAGACGACGAGACAGGGATCACCTACGACGACATGAAGAACCGGATCATGGGCGAGCTGAAGAAGGTCTTCCGCCCCGAGTTCCTCAACCGGATCGACGACGTGATCGTCTTCCACAAGCTGCAGAAGGAGGAAGTCAAGCAGATCGTCGAGCTACTCCTGTTGCGGATCCGCGAGTCGATGGCCGAACGTGAGCTCCAACTGGAGCTGACCGACCCCGCGAAGGATCTTTTGGTCGAGAAGGGCTGGGACCCCTCGATGGGCGCCCGTCCGCTGCGCCGGGCGATCCAGCGCTACATCGAGGATCCCCTGGCCGACTTCGTCCTGCGCGAGCAACTGACCCCGGGTGCCACCGTCGTCGTCAACCCCGCCCCCGAGGGCGAGGAGGGCGAGGTGCGGTTGACGATCGTCAAGCCGAAGAAGCAGAAGACGCCCGTCGGCGTCGGCGCCGCCGAGGAGCTCGCCGCCGACGAGGGTGGCTTGCCCGGCGGGGACGACATTTCCGTCGACGAGTCCTGAAGTCCCGGCCGCTGGGCGGTCACAATTCTGTCGCAGGGCGGTCACACTTTCGTCGCTCCCATGTCGCGATCGGGCGAGATTTAGATAAAGACGTCCCGGAGCTTGTTCCTCTTTTTTAACTGCGTGACACCATAGTTACACGCACTCTCTTTTGTATACGTTGCTTCTCCCCGTCTTTATCTTCCCGTCACACAATGGTCACTTTTCTGTCGCATCGCTGACACGTTTGCGCGTCCAGTAGCCGTCCCCGGCGATCCGTAGGCTGCGTAGGACATGGCTCGCGGAACGATTCAGGTCTGCTCGGAGTGTGGCTTTCAGACGGCCCAGTGGCTGGGGCAATGCCCCGGCTGCGAGGCCTGGAACACGCTCGTCGAGGAGCGCATTCCGGCCGCGCGCGGCGCGGCGGGTCGCGGCGGCGGCAGTGCCACCGGGCGTGGTCGCGGCGCCGGTGCGTCTGGCGGTCCAGGTGGTCCCGGCGGTCCGGGTCCCGGCGGTCCGGGTCCGGGCGGCGCGGGACTACGGCTCGCTCCACGCCTGCTGAGCGAGGTCGGCTCCGCGCCGATCGCGCGCATGAGCACGGGCATCGGCGAGCTCGACCGCGTGCTCGGCGGCGGTCTCGTCCCCGGCGCGCTCGTGCTGCTGGGCGGCTCGCCCGGGATCGGCAAGTCGACGCTGACGAACATGGTGCTCGGTAACCTCGCGGCGGCCGGGCGGCGCACGCTGTATGTGAGCGGCGAGGAGTCCGCCGAGCAGGTCCGCCTGCGCGCCGAGCGGCTCGTGTTGAATCCCGCCGGCCCGGACACCGACCCCGTGCTCGCCGCGCTCCCGCGCGAGAACCCGGCGCTACGGGTTCCGATCCTCGCTGAGACGGACCTCGAAACCGTCCTCGGCACCCTCGCCGGCGAGGCGCCGGAGGTGTGCGTGATCGACTCGGTGCAGACGCTTAACGCCGCCGAGCTGAGCGGGGCGCCGGGCTCCGTCGGGCAGGTTAGAGAGGTCGCGGGCCGGATCATGGAGCTGGCGAAGGCACGCCAGATCGCCGTGATCCTCGTCGGCCACGTGACCAAGGACGGCGCGCTGGCGGGCCCGCGCGTGCTCGAGCACCTCGTCGACTGCGTGCTCCAGTTCGAGGGCGAGCGCGAGCGCCCCTACCGCGAGCTGAGAGCGCTGAAGAACCGCTTTGGCTCGACCAACGAGGCGGGTCTGTTCGAGATGCGCCAGGGCGGCCTGGTCGAGGTGCTCGACGCCTCCGCGCGGTTCGTCGCCGAGGCCACGCGCGCCCCGGGAAGCGTCGTGCTCGCGGCGATGGAGGGCTCGCGGCCACTGCTCGTAGAGGTGCAGGCGCTGGTCGCGCCATCGGAGCTCGAGCAGCCGCGCAGGGTGGTCTCGGGCATGGATCGCAACCGCCTCGCGCTGGTGCTCGCGATCCTCGGCCGCCACGGCCGCGTGGGGACGGGCGGCGCCGATGTGTTCGTGAACGTTGTCGGCGGCGTGCGGGTGGACGAGCCGGGCGTCGATCTCGCGGTCGCGCTGGCGGTCGCGAGCGCGAGCCGCGGGGTGCCCTTGAAGGGCACACCCAGAGCGTGCTTCGGGGAGCTCGGGCTGACCGGCGAGCTGCGCTGGGTCGGCCACCCCGAGCGCCGCCTGGAGGAGGCGCGCAAGCACGGTCTGCGCGACACGATCGCCCCCGCGGGCAGCGGCGCCGGGGCGCGCGAGGTGGGCACCCTGCGCGAGGCCCTGCGGGCGGCGCTGCCGGCCGGCGAGCGCGATCGGCGGCCGTTGGCCGTGATCTCCTGACCAGGGCGCCTCGAGGCCCGCGACCCGCGCACGTGTGATCGGCGGCCGGTTCGCGCCGGATTGCGCCAATCGACGGATGTCCAGGCGGGGAGCGGCTTAACAAAGGGAGAATGCCCTAAAATGGGGGATCGTGGCCCTCCGATCCGGTGAAGATTTCGACACAGAAGCGAGGCCGGAGCCGGGATTGATGAAGGCGCTGGAGATGATCGCGCCCGGCACGGCGTTGCGCGAGGGCATCGAGAGCATCCTCGACTCGCACACCGGTGGGCTGATCGTGATCGGCGAGCCGGAGGACCTCAGCTTCCTGAACTCGGGTGGGATCAAGCTCGAGATCGACTACACGCCCGCGTTCCTCTACCAGGTGGCGAAGATGGACGGCGCGATCATCCTCAACGCGAACGCGACGAAGATCACGATGGCGAACGTCCAGCTGATGCCCGACCCGACGATCCTCTCGCACGAGACGGGGACCAGGCACCGCACCGCCGAGCGCGTGTCCAAGCAGACCGACGCGCTGGTGATCGCCGTCTCGCAGCGCCGCGAGGTGGTGTCGGTGTATGTCGACGGGACGAAGTACGTGCTCGAGGACATCCCGGTGGTGCTCGCGAAGGCCAACCAGGCGCTGGCGACGCTCGACAAGTACCGCACGCGCCTGGACCAGGTGTCGACGCGGTTGACGGCGCTGGAGTTCGAGGGCGGGTCGATGCTGCACGACGTGCTGACCGTGATGCAACGCGCGGAGCTCGTGACGAGGATGGCGGTCGAGATCGAGCGTTACATCGTCGAGCTGGGCTCGGAGGGCCGTCTGATCGAGATGCAGCTCGAGGAGACGATGGTCGGCACCGCCGCCGAGAAGGCGGCGCTCGTGCGCGACTACCTCTCAGGCGACTCCGACGAGGCGTTCGCGGCGGCGCTGGAGGAGATCGGACGGCTCGCCCACCAGGACCTGCTCGACTTCGGCCGGCTGGCCGAGCTGCTCGGCTACGACCGCAAGCTGAACACGCTCGACTACCCCGTATCGCCGCGCGGCTATCGCGTCCTCGGGCGCATCCCGCGCCTGCCGCGGCTGGCGGTCACGCGGATCGTGCACGAGTTCGGCGGGCTGGACGAGCTGCTGGCCGCCACCGACGCCGAGCTCGAGGCGGTCGAGGGTGTGGGAGAGATCAGGGCGAAGGACATCCGCGAGGGTCTGCGCAGGCTGCAGGAGATCAACCTCGTGGACCGCTACCTGCAGACGTGACACAGGTTGACGAACGGGGATTGACACCAGGGTTTGAGAGGTTTGACACGCAATTTGACGCAGGTTTTCGACACGCAGGATTTGACTGAAGACTTCAGACACGGGCCGTCCGACGGTCGGCCGCAACGAAGGAGGACACCATTCCGCCACAAGCAACCGCAGAGGTATCGCTGATCGAGGAGCTCGAGGTCACTCGCGAGGTCGAGTTCATCGAGTTCGAGCTCGGCGACCAGGTCGTCTATCCCCACCACGGCGCCGGGAAGGTGCTGAAGAAGGAGGATATGGAGATGCTCGGCGAGACACGCGAGTATCTGACGATCAAGATCCTGCACAACGACATGACCGTCCGCGTGCCCACCGAGAACGCCGCGATCGCCGGCCTGCGCAGGGTGATCGACGAGGAAACGGTGCAGAAGGTGCTGGACGTGCTCCGCGACACGGTCTCGGAGATGCCGAAGAACTGGAACCGGCGCTTCAAGCACAACCGCGACAAGATCAAGACGGGCGATATCTACGAGCTCGCGGAGGTCGTCCGCAACCTCTCGCTGCGCGAGTCCGAGAAGGGCCTGTCGACGGGCGAGAAGCAGATGTACACACGCTCCAAGAAGATCCTCGCCTCCGAGCTGATGTATGCGCTCGACAAGGACGAGGAAGAGGCAGAGAACTACCTCGACGAGCTGCTCGCCAACTCGGCCACCAGCCAGATGGCCGGCGCAGCGGCCGAGTAGCGAGGCTTGGCGGTTGCACTGATCGTTGCCGCGGGCAGCGGCGAGCGTCTCGGGATGGATCGTCCCAAGGCGCTCGTCGAGCTCGCGGGGCGGACGCTGCTGCAGTGGAGTGTCGACGCCCTCCGCGGTGTTCGCGCGATCGAGCAGATCGTCGTTGCGCTGCCCGCGGGTGTGGATGCGCCGGAAGGTATGTGCGGCGTCGAGGGCGGCACGGTGCGCTCGGAGTCGGTGCGCCTCGCACTCGCGGCGGCTGGTCCCGGTGACCCAGTGCTCGTCCACGACGCGGCGCGGCCGCTTCTGACGGCCGAGCTCGCACAGGCCACGATCCGGGCGCTGGAAGCGGACGCGAGCATCGACGGGGCGATCGCGGCCGCGCCGATGACCGACACGGTTAAGCGTGCGGGCCCCGACGGGATCGTGCGCGAGACGCTCGATCGCCGTGAGCTGTGGGCGGTGCAGACCCCGCAGGTCTTCCGTCGAGGGGCCCTCGAACGAGCCCTGGACGTCCCCGCCGAGGTGCTCGCGCGGGCCACCGACGACGCCTGGTTGATCGAACGCGCGGGCGGCCGCGTGGGGGTCGTGGAGTCCTCGCGCGAGAACCTCAAGATCACCACGCCGCACGATCTCCTCGTCGCGGAGATGCTCCTGGCCTCGCGGCCTGGTTGAATCGCGGTTTACAGGCAGGCACCATCCGGAGCGCCCCGCGCGCAGATATCGCCCACGCCGCGGCCGACTCGCCCAATCCGCAACCGACACCGATGCTCACCGACTACCACGTCCATCTCCGCCCAGACGAGCCCGGCACGAGCGCCGAGCTGTTCTTCACGACCGCGAACGCCGCCCGCTACCGGGAGGCGGCGAACGAGCGCGGAATCGCCGAGCTGGGGGTCTCCGAGCACGTCTACCGCTTCGAACAGGCGCTCGACGTCTGGAAGCACCCGTTCTGGCAGGCGAACGCGCGCGAGGATCTCGACGCCTACTGCGAGTTCGTACGTACGCAGACGGACCTGAGGTTGGGAATCGAGGCCGACTTCGTGCCCGGCGGGGAGGATCGCATGGCGAGCCTCCTGGAGGCGCGCGACTTCGACTACGTGATCGGCTCGGTCCACTTCCTCCGTGACGAGGCGGTCGACATGGAGGACTACTCCATCTGGCATGGGCAGGCCCACAGCCCCGAGGAGATCTGGCGGCGCTACTTCGAGACGCTCGGCGAGGCCGCGCGGAGCGGGCTGTTCGACATCCTCGCGCACCCCGACCTGGTGAAGGTTTGGGGTCCCGCCCACCCCGACCGCCCGCGCCCGGAGGGCGACCTGCGCCGCTACTACGAGCTGGCGATCGACGGGATCGCCGAGTCGGGGATCGCGGTCGAGGTCTCGACCGCGGGCCTGCGCAAGCGCGCGCGGGAGCTCTATCCGGCGCCGGCGTTCCTGGAGATGTGCCTGGAAGCGGGCGCCCCGGTGGCGCTCTCCAGCGACGCGCACCGCCCCGAGGACGTCGGCGCGGACTACGAGCAGGCGCTGGAGCTACTGTCCTCGGCGGGCGTCGCGGAGCTGTGCGTGTTCGAGCGGCGCGAGCGACGGCTGGAGCCGGTTGGGGCTCCGGAGCAGCCATGAGACCCCCTGTTGCAGTCGCCACCACGCCGCGTCTCGGGCCGCCGGACCAGGGCGCCGGAGGCGGAGTGCTCCGATGAGCCGTGCCGGGATCGGCTATGACTCGCACCGCCTCGCCCCCGGCCGCCGCCTGATCCTGGGCGGCGTGGAGATCCCCGGCGAGCTCGGGCTGGAGGGGCACTCCGACGCCGACGTGCTGACCCACGCGGTGATCGACGCGCTGCTCGGCGCTGCCGGACTGGGCGATATCGGCGAGCACTTCCCCGACACCGAGGAGCGCTGGCGCGACGCCGACTCGCTGGAGCTGCTCGCGAGCGTGCTCGGCACGATCGCCGCCGCCGGGCTGCGGATCGAGAACGTCGACTGCACGGTCGTGATGGAGCGGCCCAAGTTGGGAGCCCACCGTGGGGAGATCCGCGGGCGGCTGGCGCAGGCGCTCGGGTTGGGGGAGGGACGCGTGAACGTGAAGGCTACGACCGGGGAGGGAATCGGCTTCGTCGGCCGCGGCGAGGGCGTGGCGGCGCTTGCGATTGCAAGCCTCGACGAGGTCTAGGGAGAGACGATGCGCGAGATTCGCCTGCACGACACGCGCAGCGGAGAGCTGCTGGCGCTCGCCCCGCGCGACCCCGGACGGGTTGGCATCTACGCCTGCGGGCCGACCGTCTACAGCCGCATTCACATCGGCAACGCGCGGCCGTTCGTGGTCTTCAGCCTGCTCAAGCGCTTTCTCGAAAGCGAGGGGCTGGCGGTGACGCTCGTGGTGAACGTGACCGATGTCAACGACAAGATCTACGACGCCGCCCGTCGATCGAATCCCGCCCGCCCACGCCCGAGCGAAGAGCTGGCGCGGGAAATGACGGAGCGCTACTTCCTCGACACCGACGCGCTCGGGCTCGGCCGTCCCGATCGCGAGCCGCTGGCATCGGAGACGATCGGCCCGATCGTCGATTACATCCAGACGCTGATCGAGACCGGCCACGCCTATGCGGTCGACGGTGACGTCTACTTCCGCGTGCGTTCAGACCCCGGCTACGGCACGCTCTCGCACCGTCGGCTCGAGAACATGGACCAGGGCGAAGCCACCTCGGAGTCCGATGAGGCCGAGCGCAAGGAGGATCCGCTCGATTTCGCGCTGTGGAAGGGCCGCAAGGAGGGCGAGGACACCTGGTGGGGGGCTCCCTGGGGCGAGGGTCGCCCGGGCTGGCACATCGAGTGCTCGGCGATGGCCGAGGACGCGCTTGGCGTGGGCTTCGAGATCCACGGCGGCGGCTCGGACCTGCTGTTTCCCCACCACGAGAACGAGGCCGCCCAGACCAGGGCCGCGCGCGGGGAGGAGCTGGCGAGGATCTGGATGCACAACGGCATGATCCAGTCGACGGGCGAGAAGATGGCCAAGTCGGTCGGCAACATCGCGTCGTTGCACGAGGTGCTTGCCCGTTATGGGGCCGAGACGGTCGTCATGTACCTGATCGGCGGCCACTACCGCCAGCCGCTGGCATTCTCCGATAGTGAGCTCGAAGACGCCCAGCGACGGGTCTACAGGATTCGTGATGCGCTGGGCCGGCTGGCCAAGGGGCAGCCGAGCCCGGACGATATGCGAATCCACCGGGATGAGTTCTTCGCGGCGCTCGCCAACGACTTCAACACGCCCGCTGCGCTTGCCTCGCTGTTCGAGTGGGTCAGGGAGGCCAACCGTCGTGGCGAGGGCGTTGGCGACGCCAATCTGCTCGAGATGCTCGATGTTGTCGGGCTCGGAGAGTTGACCGAGCTTCCATCCGCCGCCGACCCGGGAGCGATCGACAAGGACTTCGACGAGCTGCTCGAGCGCCGCGAGCAGGCGCGCAGGGAGCGGGACTTCGAAACCTCCGACCGCATCCGCGGCGAGCTTCTCGAAAAAGGGTGGGAGATCCGTGACGGCCCGGATGGCCCCGTCGTGTATCCCGCTGAAGGCCCGTGATCCTCTACGGGCGCAACCCCGTGCGCGAGGCGCTGCGCGGCCGGCGCGCGCACCAGGTCAGCGAGGTATGGGCCACAGCCGGGGTGGCGCGCGAGCCGTGGCTGCAGGGCGCGGAGGTGAGGAGCGCCTCCGCCGAGGAGGTGCAGCGGCGCTGCGGCTCGACCGCGCATCAGGGGATCTGCGCGGAGGCGGGCGGGTATCCGTACAGCTCCGCCGACGAGCTGCTCGCCGGGATCGACCCACTGGTAGTGGCGCTCGACCAGCTGCAGGATCCGCAGAACCTCGGCTCGATCTGCCGCACCGCGGAGTGCGCCGGCGCGTCCGGCGTCGTGATTCCCGAGCGGCGCGCGGCCGAGGTTACGCCGGCGGTCTGCAAGGCCTCGGCGGGTGCTGTCGAGCACCTGCGGGTCGCGCGGGTAAGGAACATCGCCGACTTCCTCGCCGACGCGCGCGGCGCCGGATGCTGGTGCTATGGCGCGAGCGCCGCGAGCGGGGGAGACGAGAGCCTTCCCGAGGGCTCGCGCGGGCACTCGCCGACCCGCGCGCCGGTCGCCTATGACGCGCCCGACTACCGCGGCGGCGGGGTGGTGCTCGTGCTCGGCAGCGAGGGCCACGGCCTGCGCCCGCGGGTGGCGGGAGCGTGCGACGAGCTGATCGCGCTGCCCGTGCTGGGAGCGGTCGAGTCGCTCGGCGTGAGCGCGGCGGCCTCGGCGATCCTGTACGAGATCTTGCAGAATCGCGCTCGCTCCTCTTGACAAGGCTCCATAACTATGAGAGGCTCGCCCTGATATAACGCTGAACCTAAGGTTGAAGAAGCCTTAGACAAACATAGCTTTGGCGCCAGGGGAGGAGTGCGCCACTGAGCAAATTCGGGCTGCATGCAGCCTGAGAAAGGATCTGCTCGTGGCACGAATCTCCAGCATCAGTAACTCTGAAGTTAAGGTTGAGGATAGTTTTCTGATCGTCCTCGCCAAGCAGGGGGACCGCAACGCCTACGACCGTCTCGTCCGCCGCTATCACGGCTTCGTGCGGCTGAAGGCCTCCTCCTACTTCCTGGCGGGTGGCGACTCCGAAGACCTGATCCAGGAGGGCCTGGTCGGCCTCTACAAGGCGATCCGCGACTACCGCTTCGATCGCGAGTCGAGCTTCCGCAACTTCGCGGAGCTCTGCATCACGCGGCAGATCATCACCGCCGTGAAGACGGCGACGCGCAACAAGCACACGCCGCTGAACCAGTACGTCTCGTTCTCCTCGACGCCCGCGGGCGCCGGCGACGACGTGCCGACGCTCGACCAGGTGCTGCCCGGCCCGAGCGTCCACGACCCCGTCAACCAGGTGATCTCCTCCGAGGAGCTGCGCTCGCTCCTCGGCTGCCTCTCGACGGCGCTCTCCGAGCTCGAGAGCCGCGTGCTGGGGCTGTATCTCGACGGCTACTCCTACGAGCAGGTCGGCGAGCGCCTGGAGTGCGACTGCAAGACGGTCGACAACGCGCTCCAGCGCGTCAAGCGCAAGGTCGGCGCGCACCTCGACGCGCGCGCGGTGGCCGCCTGAGCGAAGGTGGGTCTCTGAACCCTCTGGCCGGGCATCGCATCAACTGCGATGGCCGGCACGCTCTGCCGGTGTGACGCGCAAGAGCCGACGGCCGGGATCGAACCGGCGACATCCGCTTTACAAGAGCGGTGCTCTACCAGCTGAGCTACGTCGGCGTGGCGTACGCATCCTACCGGCGCAGCACCCGGCGTTTCAGCGTGTGGTGTCGTCCTGTCTGGCTCGGGTTCCGGTGCTCTCGGCAGCGTCTGGCTCGGGTTCCGGTGCTCTCGACAGCGTCCCGGTCAAACTCGCGTGGGTGCTGTTCAGCCGACGGGGATCGCGTGCGCGAGCGTGCCGTGACCATTGCTCGAGGCGGTCGGCGGCGGCGAGGGCGGCGCGACGACCGGCTCCTGCGCGTTCAGGCGCCGCTCGAGCTCGCCGAGCAGGACGCCGAAGAGCAGGTGGCGCCAGGCGGACTGGGCGAAGGCGCGCGGGTTCGCGAACAGCTCAGGCAGCTCCTTGCGCGCCGGGTGCAGCCGGTCGGTGAGGGCCGTGAGCGGCCAGGTGAGGAGGTTCTCAGCGCTCGCCGCCACCGGCCCGCGTGCCCACGACGGCAGCGGCAGGCGCGGCGCGACGTTCGCGTAGACGGCGCCGAACAGCGCACCGTTCTGTAGATGCAGCGCCCAGCCGGCAGCCGGCCAGGAGTCGCCGCGCGTGAGCGCCTTGCCGAGCAGCGCGACGTCGTCGAAGTCCGACCTGAAGGCGCGCTTGTCGAGCGGCATCTGCGCCGCCCACACGCCGGCGGCCAGGGCGCCCGCGACCGCTCCTCGGAGCGTTCTTCCATAGTCGATCGCCATCGTCGGTCAACTGTAACGGGGCGCCCCCGTGCGGTGTATCCCAAGCATGAATGCTCTGCATGTTGACCCGCACGTCGATCGCCTGGACGTCGAGCATGTCCGCCAAGACGAGCGCGCCCAGCCGGACGGGCCGGCGGCAAGCCTCGGCTCCTTCCGCGAGCACACGCTGCGCAGCGGTGTGAACCCGGTTCTCTACTGGACGCTGCGGGCGCTGCTGGTGCCGTTCTTCCGCGTCTACTTCCGCCTGGCGTGCGTCGGCCGCGAGCACCTGCCGCGTAGCGGCCCGCTGCTGCTGGCCTCCAACCACCGCAGCTTCCTCGATCCCTTCGTGATCGGCACGCTCGTGCGCCGTCCCGTCTACTACATGGCCAAGCGCGAGCTGTTCGAAAAGCGCTGGCAGGCGTTCCTGCTGAACGCGCTCGGCGCCTTCCCCGTCGACCGCGGCGCCGGCGATCGGGACGCGATCGATACGGCCCGCGCGATCCTGGAGCGCGGCGACTGCGTGGTGGTGTTCCCCGAGGGCACCCGCGTACGGCCCGGGCCGCTCGGCACGCCGCGACGTGGCGTCGGGCGGCTGGCGCTGGAGACCGGTGCGCCGGTGGTCCCTGTCGCCGTGATCGGCAGCGACGCCGTGCGCAGAGGCTGGCGCATCCGCCCGCGCAAGGTCCGCATCCGCGTCGGCCGGCCGCTGCTGTTTCCAACCGTCGAGAACTGCTCGCCCACGCTCGCCGTCGCCGTCACCGAGCGTGTCTGGGCATGTGTGAGCCTGCAGTGGGACTGGCTGGGCGGCGCCCAAGCTCGTCCCCGGGGGCTCAACCACGAGGCTCCAAGGCGCGAGATATCGCGCGCGGCTTGAGCGGGCGGTCGGACGCGGGTCACGCGCGGGAAAGGCGGAGGGATAGGGTGCAATGAGTGGACGAGGCGAAGCAGAAGTCCGGGCAGTCCGGGAAATCCGGGAAATCCGGGAAATCGGAAGAGAAGTCGAGGCAGAAGCCCAAGGCGCAGCTCGACGCGGAGTTCTCCGACCTCTACCGCGCGCATCTGCGCGACGTCTACAGCTACTCCTACTACCGCGTCGGCAATCACCACGACGCGGAGGACCTGACCGAGCAGACCTTCCTGCAGGCCTATCGCCACTTCGAGCGCGCGCAGCTGCAGTCGCGGGGGCGCCCGTTGCGGCCGTGGTTGATCCGCATCGCGCACAACCTCGCGGCCAACCTCTACCGCGACCGCGCGCGCAAGCCGGCGACGCCGATCGACGACTCGACCACGCTCGTCGCGCCGCACACGACCGAGCAACTGGTCGAGGGGCGCGAGGAGCTTGCCCGCGTGCTCGGCGGCGTGCGGAGGCTGCCGGAGGATCGGCGCGAGGCGCTGATCATGCGCTTCGCGCTCGGCATGGACAATCGCGAGATCGCCCGTGCGCTGGGCCGCTCGGACGGGGCCACGAAGGTGCTGATCCATCGCGCCGTCAAGCAGCTCGAGGGGCTCGTCAGCGATGTCGGCGAGGGGAGCTCCGATGAGTGAGGTGAGGTGTCGCGATAACGAGCAACCGCGCGCCGAGAGGGGACCGTGCGATGAATGAGGCACTGCCCAACTTCGAGGGGCTGCTGCGCGAAGCGCTCGCGCCCGTGGAGCCGCCCGAGGGTCTGGCACTGCGCTTGGAGAGCACGCTGGAGAGCATCACCGAGATGGCAGCGGGCGAGCTCCAGGAGTGGGAGCTCTCGGCGATGCGCGATCCGCGCAACTGGGCGCGGCCGGCGGCGGCGCTCGTGGCGGGCGGTGGCGCGGGGGTCGCGCTGGTGCTGCTGCGCGCTCGTCACCGCTCGCACACCTCCTCCGGCGGCCTCAGCGGCGCACGCGAGGCGGCGGAGCGCACGGCGCGCGACCTCGGCCGGGAGACGCGCAAACTGCTCGGCGACCGCTGAGGGGGACGCCGCCGAGATAGGCTAGTCCTCCGGACATGGCCACCTGCTACCTCCACCCCTCGCGCGAGACGGGGGTCTCGTGCTCGAACTGCGGGCGGCCGATCTGCACCGACTGCATGACCACCACCTCGGTTGGGATGCGCTGCCCGGAGTGCGCGCGGCAGAAGACGCAGGTGAAGACGCTGCGCAACACGGTGCGCCGGCCCGAGCTCACGATCACGCTGATCGTCGTGAACGTCGTCGTGTTCTTGACCGAGGGTAGCTTCACGTTGACCGGCGGGCCGTCGGGGAAGGTCTACGAAGAAGGCGCCCTGTTCGGCAGCCTCAACGGCCTGCCCACGCTGGGCGTGGCGCACGGGCAGTGGTGGCGGATCGTGACGAGCGGCTTCATGCACGAGGACCTGCTCCACATCGGCTTCAACATGTATGTGCTCTACGTCCTCGGCCAGATGCTCGAGCCGGCGCTGGGGCGGCTGAAGTTCGGGACGATCTACGCGGTGTCGCTGCTGTGCGGCTCCTTCGGCGCGCTGCTCGTGACGCCGCACTCACCCACGGTCGGCGCGTCGGGGGCGATCTTCGGTCTGATGGGCGCGGCCGCCGTGGAGATGCGGGCGCGGCAGGTCCCGATCATGCAGAGCGGCGTGGGCGGCCTGATCCTGCTCAACCTGGTGATCAGCTTCACGCTCCCGGGCATCTCCTGGGGCGGGCACATAGGCGGCCTGATCGGGGGTGCGATCGCGGCGCTCGTGATCGGCCTCGGCGACCGCTACCGCTCGCGGGCGCTCGCGTTGGCAGGCTGTGCGGCGATCGGCGTCGCGGCGTTCGCCGGCTCGATCGCGATCGCGAAGGCGACCGAAGTGCAAGCGTCGGCCCCGACCCAGCTCCTCGAACCCGCTCAGTGACGCATCGAGGATGGCATCTCCTGAAGGGCCTACTCTTATTACCTCGATGACGGCGCTCGCCGACCAGGAAGTCGAAGAACGCCTCGCGGGCAGCGACTGGCGCCGTGACTCCTCGGCGATCGTGCGCGAGTGGACGTTCGCGGACTTCAAGGAGGCGATCGCGTTCGTCGACCAGGTGGCCGCCGCGGCCGAGGCGGCGAACCATCATCCGGACATCCACGTGCACGGCTGGAACAAGGTGCGCCTGGATCTGAGCACCCATTCCGAGGGCGGCCTCACCGAGGCCGACTTCGCGCTGGCAGCACGCATCGACTCGCTCGCGTGAACGGCCTGAAGCTCATCTTCGCGGTCGTGCTGGTCGCGGTGAACGCGTTCTTCGTGATCGCCGAGTACGCGCTCGTGCGCTCGCGCAAGGCGCGTCTGGAGGTGATGCAGGAGGAGGGCGCACGGGGGGCGACGCTGGCGCTGGAACAGCTCGAGCACATCAACGACTACATCTCGGCCGTCCAGATCGGGGTGACGATGACCTCGATCGCGATCGGCGCCCTGGGCGCCCCGGCGCTCGCCGAGATCCTCAAGGAAGCGTTCGGGACCACGATCAGCCACGGCGTGTCGGTCGCGATCGCCGTGATCCTCGCCTACCTCGTCGTGACCTCCGTGCAGCTCGTCGCCGGCGAGATGGTTCCGAAGTTCTACGCGATCGACCGCGCCGAGGCCGTCGCGCGGCGGGTGGCGCGCCCGCTGCAGGCCTTCAGGGTGCTGTTCCATCCGGTGATCGTCGTGCTCACGGCCGTCTCCAATCGGATCCTGCGGCTGCTCGGGGTCGACATGACCCGCGAGCGGGAGGGCGGCTCGCCCGACGAGCTCAAGCGCCTGATCGCCGAGTCCCACGCCGGCGGGCAGATCGACCCGGGGGAGGCGGGGATGCTGACGGGCGTCTTCCACCTGCACGAGCAGGAGGCGCGCCAGGTGATGACCCCGATTCCGGCGGTCGTCACCGTCGACGTCTCCCAGGACGTCGAGAGCGCGCTGCGGCTGTGCATCTCGAGCGGCCACACGCGGCTGCTTGTCACCGAGGAGGAGAACCGGGATCGGGTGAGGGGCCTGGTGCACGCCAACTCGCTGATCAAGACGCTGATGGAGGACGGTCCGCGCGCGACACTCGAGCCGCTCGTGCACGACGCCCCGATCGTGCCCGAGACCAAGCCGCTCGACGACCTGCTCGCGGACCTACAGCGCCAGCGCACCTCGCTGGCGGTGGTTGTGGACGAGTACGGCAGGGTGGTGGGGATCGTGACCGTCGAGGACATCGTCGAGGAGGTCGTGGGCGAGATCGCCGACGAAACCGACCCGGCAGCCGGCGAGGTCCGCAAGCTGGCGAGCGGCGACTGGTTCGTGCGCGGACACGTGGCGGTGACCGACCTGGCCGACTATGGCCTGGATCTCCCGGTCGACAGCGACGCCTACAACTCGGTCGGGGGCTTCGTCTTCGCCGAGCTCGGGCGCCTGCCCCAGCGGGGCGACACGGTCAACGCCGACGGCTTCTCGATCAGGGTCGAGTCGGTGCGCGAGAACCGGATCGAGGCGGTGCGCATTCGCGAGCGCCGGCCAGTGCCGCCGCGCGAAGTCCGCGGGAGCGCCGATTCGTAGCGAGGGCACGATCTGGCTGGGCGCAGAACCGCCCCAGACACACCTCCGGCCCGCGGGGGGAGCGGGCCGGAGGGTGTGCACTGGGAGGAGGCGGTGTGCGTGCGACTGTTACGTCGCAGGTACAAGTATCGCGAGCTTGATGAATCCCAGCTAAAAGATGAGAGAGGGGGAGGTAAAGATAGAAAGGACGTACGCCGCCTTTCAAGACTGAGTGTAACCATAGTTCTACGCAGTCTATTTTGTATGCACTTCCGCGGACGGTCTTTATCTTCCCTTCGCTCCGCGGTCCCAATCGGCGCGCCGAGCCCGCGCGGGCCTGCCCGTCAGTAGGCGTGGAACCCGCGCCGGCTCTTGCGCCCGAGCGCGCCTTCGGACACGAGCGACTCGATGCGGGTGGGGATCGTCTCGCCGATCGTCTCGCCGATCGCTTTCGAGACGTCGAGCCCGATCAGGTCGAGCAGCGCCAGGGGACCCATCGGGTGGCCGGCTCCGAGCTGCATGCAGGTGTCGATGTCCCGGGGATCCATGCCGGTCTCTTCGAGTAGGGAGACAGCGCTGAAGAGGTAGGGAAAGAGCAGGCGATTGACGACGAAGCCGGGGATGTCGGGGACCTCGACCGGGCGCTTCTCGAAGGTCTCGCAGAGAGCGAGCGCCCGCCGGCGCGTGTCCTCGGTGGCGGCGGTGGGGAAGATCAGCTCAACCAGCTGCATCCGCGTGACGGGGTTGAAAACGTGCAGGCCCACGAACCGCTCGGGGCGTCCGCTGGCGTCCGACAGACGCTGGACGGACAACGACGAGGTGGTGCTCGCGAGCAGCGTCGCGGGGCCGACGATGCGATCGAGCTCGGCCAGCAGCCCGGCCTTGATCTCGACATCCTCGACCACGGCCTCGACGACGAAGGTGGCCTCGGCCAGGGCCCCGGGGTCGGTCACGATCTGGAGTTGATGACTTCCCCCCCCGCCCACGTCCGCGCCGAGCCGGTCGAGCGTCCGCTCGACGGTGGCACGGGCGCGCTCGGCCGAGTCCCGCGAGCGGGCGAGCAGAAGTACGGGATCCCGCCCACCCCCATGATGGGCCGCGGTCGCCGCGAGGCCGCAGGCGATCGCGCCGCTGCCGACGATTGCTAGACGTTCGTCCACTTGGGTTCTTCCTCTGCTCTCTCTATCGGGGTTCTCTTATGGAAGGATGGCGGATGGGTTCTCTCAGCCGATTGACTGACCAGTCAATCTAGTCGAGGGGACGCGATAGAGTAGAGGGAGTAGGAGCCGCGCATCTTCCCGAAGCGCACCAATCTTCCCGAAGCGCAAGGGTTCCTCTCCAACAATCCCGGGCAATAGACCGTAGGAGGACTTCAAAATGAGGCAAGCAGAGGGCCGCGAGGTCGTGATCGTCGAGGCAGTGCGCACGCCGATCGGCCGCGGGCACAAGGAGAAGGGCTACTACAAGGACATCCATCCGAACGCGCTGCTCGGGAAGGTCTACTCCGAGGTGATCGAGCGCTCCGGCATCGACGCGGGCGAGGTCGAGGACGTGATCGCCGGCTGCGTGCAGCAGTTCGGCGAGCAGGGTTTCAACATCGCGCGCAACGCCTGGCTGCAGGAGGGGCTGCCGATCGAGACGCCCGGCACGACCGTCGACCGCCAGTGCGGCTCCGCCCAGCAGGCCGTGAACTTCTCCGCGGCGCTGATCGCCGCGGGTGTGCATGACGCGATGATCGGCTCGGGGGTGGAGCATATGGGCCACTTCCCGTTCTCGGCGGGCATGAAGACGCAGGAAGAGTTCGGTTTCGCCTTCACGCCGGAGCTGATGGCCAAGCACAACATCGTCGGACAGGGCCTCGGCGCCGAGATGATCGCCGACCAGTGGGAGATCTCCCGCTCCGAGCTCGACGAGCTCGCGGTGCGCTCGCACCGACTGGCCGCGCAGGCCACCGAGGAGGGGCGCTTCGAGCGCGAGATCGTGCCGATGACGGTCGACGGGCAGGAGCTCGTCGCCGACCAGGGCATCCGTCCCGATACCAGCCTGGAGACGCTGTCGCAGTTGAAGCCGGCGTTCAAGCCGGACGGGAAGATCACCGCCGGAAACGCCTCGCAGATCTCCGACGGGGCGGCGGCGGTGCTGTTGATGAGCGCCGATAAGGCCAAGGAACTGGGGCTGACCGCGCGTGCGCGGATCGTCGACCAGACGACCGTCGGCTGCGATCCGGTGAAAATGCTCGAGGGGCCGATTCCGGCGACCAGGAAAATCCTCGATCGCAACGGGATGAAGATCGACGACATCGACCTGATCGAGATCAACGAGGCCTTCGCCCCGGTGGTGGCGGCCTGGCGGCGCGAGCACAACCCGGACATGGACCGCGTGAACGTCAACGGCGGTGCGATGGCTTTGGGCCATCCCTTGGGATCGACCGGCGCGCGGCTGATCACGACGCTGCTGCACGAGCTCGAGCGCTCCGACAAGGAGATCGGCTTCGTGACGATGTGCTGCGGCGGCGGGCTCGGCACCGGCACCCTGATCCAGAGGGTCTGATCGGGATTCTGGGGCCTCGCCACATGTGGCGAGGCTGGGGAGGGCACATGTGCCCTCCCCTCGGGGCCG
>DATCFG010000088.1:0-3698 GCA_036509655.1 Solirubrobacteraceae bacterium
GTAACTATTCAGGTCGTTTGAGCGTTGGGCAGGAATTCGGTCGAGTGCAGGGAAATTTGCGTTCATGGAGGATGCAAGGGATGTTGCGGGGCGGCCGAGCTATGACGAGCTCGCGGCGTTGGTGGTTGAGCTGAGAGCGGAGATCGTCGAACTGCGAGCCGAGGTTGTTGAGTTGAAGGCGCGGTTGGCGGCGAACTCGCGGAACAGCTCGCGTCCGGGTTCATCGGACGGGTTGGCGAAGCCGTCAGCGGATTCGAAGAAGCGGAGCTTGCGCAAGCGGTCGGGGAAGAAGCCGGGCGGGCAGGAAGGGCACGGCGGTGCGCGGCTTGATCGGGTCGCTGTCCCGGACCGAAGCGTTGAGCATCCTCCGGAGCGTTGCGATGAGTGCGGCGCTGGTCTTCGCGATGCTGAGAGCGTTCCGGGCGGCGAGTCGCGGCAGGTGTTCGACGTTCCCGAGCAGCGGGCGTTGTCGGTGATTGAGCATGTCGCGACGCTACGGCGCTGCGAGTGCGGGCATGTCAGCTGCGGCGAGTTCCCGGCGGCTGCGTTGGCGCCGACGCAGTACGGGCCGGGGGTTCGTGCGCTGGGCGTGTACCTGCACGTCTTTCAGCATCTGCCGTTCGACCGGGCGTGCCAGGCGCTGGCGGATATGGTCGGCGCGAACGTGTCGACTGGGACGCTGACCGGCTGGGTCACAGCCGCTGCCGCGGGCCTGTGCGACTTCGATCAGCGCTTGCGGGGGCTGCTCGCCAGCGCGCCGGTCTGTCATTTCGATGAGACCGGCGCGCGGATCGCGGGGCGGCTCGGCTGGGTCCACAGCGCCTCGACCGAGATGCTGACCCGTTACACCGGCCACCGGCGGCGCGGCAGCGCAGCGATCGACCATGCAAACGTGCTGCCCGACTTCACGGGTGTCGCGATCCACGACGGGTGGGCGCCGTACCGCAACTACACCGAGTGTCAGCACGGCCTGTGCAACATCCACCATTTGCGTGAGCTGCAAGCCGCTGTCGAGGCCGGGCACAGCTGGCCGTTGGCGATGAGCTGCCTGCTGCTGGACACCAAGACACTCGTCGCCGCAGCAGTCGCTGAGGGCAACGAGAGCCTGCACGTCCGGCAGCTCCGTGAGCTTGCCGCCAGCTACCGGACCGTGCTCGGCATGGGCCGAGACGAGCATCCCATCAGCACCGGCAAGAAGACCAAGGCGCACAACCTGCTGATCCGCTTGGAGCGCTACCAGCCCGACGTGCTGCGCTTCGCCCACGACTTCCACACGCCGTTTGGGAACAACCAAGCCGAGCAGGACATCCGCATGGTCAAGCTGCAGCAGAAGATCTCCGGGTGCTGGCGCACCATGACCGGCGCCGAGCGGTTCCTCACGATCCGCAGCTACCTCTCCACCGCCCGCAAGAACGGTGTCGGCGCGCTGAACGCGCTCGACAAGCTGACCGCTGGAACGCCGTGGCTTCCCGCCCCGGCGCCGGGCTGACCGGTTCGGTCCGAACCGCCCGCGATCATCCTCGGCGATGAGTAAACGCTCCCGTCAACGATCTCGCCCCGCACCCCGACCGCAGCTCCCGGCACCACAGACCAACCAGCAGCCGCCGAAGCCCGCCGCCGGCCTGCCCGCCGACCCAGAGCGGCTGTTGCTTGACCAGATCGCCGACGGCATGCTGGATCCGCACCTGACCGCGATCTCCGACGCGATCGACGCCCGGCTGGAGCTGCTCGATACGGTCAATTCCGCCAAGGCACTCGCGATGCTCAACGTCGGCGACCGCGTGCGCTTCAACCACCACACCCGCCCGCAATACCTGCGCGGCGTCGAAGGCGTCGTGATCGAGTTGGGCCAGCACACCGCAACCGTCTGCGTGCACGGGCCGGTCGGCCGCTTCCGCACTGGCACGGTCCGTGAGTGCCCACCACTGCTGCTCGAGCGCCAGAACCCCGCCGCCTGATCACAGGAGAACAGCGATGCCACCCGCCCGCCACGCCATCGCCGAACTCGACGCGCTGATCGAGGAGATCACCGTCGACGCACACGACGAAGACGAGCAGCTGATGTTCTTTGAGAACGCCTTCGACGAGGACGCCAGCTTCCCGTGCCCCGCCACCGTCATCGGCGAAGAAGTACAAGCGCTCTCCGTCAGCCGGAGCAACAACCGCCACGAGCTGATCGCCACCTGTCAACGCAACGACCGCCGCTACGAGATCGCCCTACTCGATGTCGATCTCGATGCCGATCCCCAGACCTCACTCCTCATAGCCGCCTACCGCCACTGGACCGGGACCTGAATAGTTACCTATGATTTTGGTGTTCGCTCAATCGCCCTTCGGCTCGGCGAACGCCCTGTTCGGCTCGATCCCGCGGCCGGACTGTGTCAGCAGGACAGGTGCTGACCGTCCAGAAGCTACCGAGCCGACCAAGAGGTTAAGCCATGCGCGAGCAGGACGTAGACGCGGACATGCACCGAGTCGCTGGCGTGCACCGGGGCGGCGGCGAGCGAGCGGCACGGGCCGCCGCGCACGAGGCACAGCAGTTCTTCCGCTGCTCGTTCGAGGAAGGCCCGATCGGGATGACGATCATCGATCTGGACGGTCATTATCTGCGTGTCAACGACGCTTTCTGCGCGATGCTCGGCTATAGCCACGAGCAGCTGACGGGTCAGCCGGACGAACGCATTACGCACCCCGACGATGTCGGCGGTGACGCAGACGCACGCCGTCTGCTGCTTGAGGGTGACGCGACATCCGATCGGCGCGCGAAGCGCTACCTGCACGCCTCGGGGCACGTCATCTGGGCGGACGTCAGCCTCACCCTGATCCGCGACGCCGACGGCCCTCCTGTGCGTTTCATCTCACAGGTTCAGGACGTCAGCGAGAGCCGCGGCTACAAGAACCAGCTTGCGCATGTCGCCGACCATGACCCGCTGACGGGCTTGCTGAACCGGCGCAGCCTCGAGCGCGCGCTCGGCAGCCATGCGGGGCGCGTCAGGCGCTACGGAGCGACCGGTGCGGTGCTGATGCTCGACCTCGACCACTTCAAGTACTTCAACGACACGCAGGGGCACAGGGCCGGAGACGAGCTGATCGTGCGGATCGGGCAAGCGCTGCGCAATCGTCTGCGCGACAGCGACGTAGTCGCCCGGCTCGGCGGCGACGAGTTCGTGTTGCTGCTTCCCGGCGGCGACGAGGAGGAGACACAGAATGTCGCCGAAGCGCTGCTTGAGACCGTTCGCGACGAGGCGCTGCCCGTCCTTCAAGAGTCCTTACGTGGGCTGGTGGGCGCGGGCAGGCGGGTAACCGTCAGCATCGGCATCGCCCGTTTTGAGGACGGTGAGCGGATGACCGCCGAGGAGATGATGGTCAACGCGGACGTCGCGATGTACGCAGCCAAAGCCGCCGGCGGGGACCGCTGGGCGCGCTATCGCAGCAAACGAGACGCGCGCCCGAAGACGGAGAACAACATCAAATGGGCTGAGGAAATCGAATACGCCATCAACCACGACGGCTTTGAACTGTTCGCTCAACCGATCGTATCTCTCACCGGCGGTCGACCGGCGCGGTATGAGCTGCTGCTACGCATGCGCGATCGTCAGGGCCACATGATCCAGCCCGGATCGTTTCTGTACGTCGCTGAACGCCTGGGCCTGAATGGCGACATCGACCGCTGGGTTACGCGACGCGCGATCGACACG
>DATCFG010000089.1:0-60472 GCA_036509655.1 Solirubrobacteraceae bacterium
GCCTTGGACGCCGACAGCGCCGGGCAGGAGGCGATGCTGAAGGCCGCGGGGCTCGCGGCGAAGCGCAAGCTCGAGCTGCGCGTGGTCGCGCTCCCGCCGGGCACCGACCCGGCCGATCTCGTGCAGCGCGAGGGAGCGCAGGCGATCAGCGCGGCGGTCGAGCAGGCGGTGCCGTTCGTGCGCTTCCGCGTTGAGCGCGTGCTCGCGACCGGCGACCACGGCAGCCCCGAGGGCCGCGACCGGATGGTCGAGGAGCTGCGCCCGGTGTTCGCGATGCTCCCGCCGAGCGCGATGCGCCTCGAGCTGACGAGGATGGTCTCCGGCCGCCTGGCGCTGCCCGAGAGCCTGATGGAGACGCTGCTCGCCCCCCAGGCGCGACCGACGCCGACGGCGGAGAGACCGCGGCAGAGCGGCGGTCCCGAGGGCGGACGGCAGGCAGCGATCCGCGAAGCATCGTTCCCGCCGGCGTCCGCGCGAGCGCCAGCCAACGGCCTGGGGCGACGGGAAGAGACCGAGCGGACGTTCCTGGCGCTGTGCATCGCCTCCCCGGAGGAGGGCGAGCAGGCGCTGGGGAGCCTCGATGTCGACGAACACTTCACGAGTGAGTTGCTGCAGCGGGCGGCCGGGCACCTCGGCGCGGGACATCTGCGCGACCCGATGGCCGACCCAGCGGGCGTCGAGGACGGGCTGGACGGCGATCCACAGATGAAGGCGCTGCTGGCCGAGCTGGTCGTCGAAGCCGGCCGAGAGCCGGTGCAGCCGGCGATGCTCGACGTGCAACGCCTGCAGTTGGAGCTGGCGCGGGTGGACCGCCGGATCCAGCGCGCGCGAGGTGAGGAGAGCGGCGACGTGAGCGAGCTCGCGACGCGCCGCGGCGAGGTCAAGCGCGAGTTCGACCGCGCGCAGGAGCGGGCGTTGGAGCAGAGCGGGGCAACGCCGGCCTGACCGGCCTCAGTCCTCGAGAGCGCGATTCAAAGCCCGCGCCATGCTAGCTGTGGAAGACACAGAATTGGCACAGAATCGCCTGTAAATTGGCACATTGTTGCTCCTGAGATGCGAGACAATAGGGTGCATGGACCGCACTTCTTTAGAGCAGCTTTTGGGTCAGGGGTTGTCGCTGGCTGAGATCGGCAGGCGGTTCGGGAAGCATGAAGCGACGGTCGGCTACTGGGTCAAGAAATACGGGCTTGAGGCGGCCAACCGAGACAAGCATCTGGCGCGAGGTGGCCTTGCCCGTGAAGATTTGGAGCCGCTGATCGAACAAGGCATGTCGATCGCCCAGCTCGCTGAGGCAGTCAAGTGCAGCAAGGGGACCGTACGCCACTGGCTCAGGCAATATGGACTGAAAACTCAGGCGCAACGATGGATTGGGGAGGAATCGACGCGTGCTATGAGACGGGCCGGGAAGGCGACGGTCATGCGAGAATGCCGCAAGCATGGCATCACCGAGTTTTGGCTCGAGGGTCGTGGCTATTATCGCTGCAAGCGCTGCGTTTGGAGCGCGTGAGTCGGCGCAGACGTAAGGTAAAGCAGATCCTGGTGGCCGAGGCTGGTGGATGTTGCGCACTGTGCGGCTACGACCGTTGCGTTGCGGCTCTGCACTTCCATCACCTCGATCCCAGCAGCAAGCAGTTCCATCTGAGCATGCACGGCGCCGCTCGCTCGATTGCCTCCGCGCGTGCCGAGATGGCGAAGTGCGTGCTGTTGTGCGCCAACTGTCACGCGGAGGTCGAGTCGGGGCTCGCGACTATTGAGACGGATGCAATCCGAAGCGGGCTTGCGTAGAATCCGGCCTACGGTCCTCGGCAGCTCGATAGGCCGAGCGCTCGACTGTTAATCGAGAGGTTGTGGGTTCGAGCCCCACCCGGGGAGCTGTTCGAAGTCGCTTGGAAGTCCGTCGCGTTCTGCTCTAAGCCCGGGCGCGACGGACTCTGAGTGGTGTTCGGCCCGACTGACCTCTGGCGGACCGCGCTCAGCCAACTTCTCCACAAGTGCCGCCGCCGCAGCCCCGGCATCGTGCGATCTGCCCCAAGCCGCCAGCTCCCGGGCCCGCCCCCGAATCGAAGGCTCCGACAACGCCCGTTCGACCGCCAGCCGCAAGGGCCGTGGCGAGATGAACCGCTGTGGCACCCGCACCCCGGCCCCGGCCCAGGAGACCCGCGAGGCGTTCTCGTTCATGTCGCCGACCGCGGGGCAGGCGACGACGGCGCACCCCGAGGAGAGCGCGCGCACGAGCGTGCCGTGTCCGGCGTGGCAGACGACGACGTCGCAGAGCGGCATCGTGCGCGCGTAGGAGACCCAGTCGACGACCCGGGCGTTCGGCGGTACGGGCAGCGAGCGAGGGGGGAGGCGCCGGTTCCACGTCGCGAGCACCCGCACAGGCGCGTCGGCGAGACCGCGAAGCGCTGCATGGAGCATCCGGTGCGACGGGTCCTGTGCCGTCGAGGGCGCGACGAGCACCAGCGGGGCATCGCCCGGGGGGAGCTCGACGTCCGCCGCCGGCGGCTCCCACATCAGCGGACCGACGACGTGGGCATGGGGTGGCCACGAGCGCGGGTACTCGAGCTGGGGAAACGTGGCGACGAGCGCCAACTCGCGGCTGGTGCCGCCGTGGGTGTAGTCCAGGGGCGGCAGGCCGACGCGCGCGCGGGTGTCGTTCAGCTGGGTGCGCCCGAGTTGTAGGCCGTGCTCGAGCGGCCGGCCGGCCCGGCGCCAGAACGCGCGACCGGCCGCCGTCCGCGGCAGCCGCGCGCCGAGTGAGTAGATCGGCAGGCCGGGCGCGCCCTCCGGGAAGACGTGGGGGATCAGCGTCGCGCAGGGGACGCCCTCGAGCTCGGCCGCGAGGGCTGGGGCGAGCGTGAGGATGTCGGCAACGACAACGTCGGGCTGAAGAGCGGCGACCAAAGGCTGCGTGTCGCGCGTGGCGTGGACGACGGCCTCGTAGAAGTCGAGTGGCTCCGGCCCCGAGGGGAACACGTGGTACTCCGGCGCGGGGGCGAAGGACAAGCCCTCGGCCTCGATCGGCACGCGCCAGCGCTCCCACGTCTGCACCGTGACGTCGTGCCCGCGGGCGGCGAGCGCCTTGCCCAGGGCGATCATCGGGAACGCGTGCCCGGGGTCGCCGAAGGCGCCCAGCAGCACGCGTCGAGAGGTCACCTCAGGCGGCGGCGAGCTCGGCCACGAGCCGCAACTGCTCGAGGCGCTCGGCGGCGGTGAAGGCGATCGGCGTGACCCCGAGCGTGCCGACCCCGGCGTCGCGGTAGATCTGCAGGCGCTCACGCACGACGTCGGGCGGCCCGCACAGCGAGACGGAGTCGATCAGCGCGTCGGGGATCGCGGCCATCGCCTCCTCGCGCTTGCCTTCGAGGTACAGGTCCTGAATCGTTGCGGCCTCCGCCTCGAAGCCGTAGCGGCAGACGAGCTGGTTGTAGAAGTTCTGCTTGCGCGAGCCCATGCCGCCGACGTACAGGGCGATGAACGGACGCATCCCGTCGCGCGCGGCCTGCAGGTCGTCGGTGATGAACACCTGCACGGTCGGCGCGATGTCGAAGCCCTCGAGCGATTTGCCCGAGCGCGCGGCGCCCTCCTGGAGCAGCGGCCGCAGCTCGGAGACGTGCTCGGGCGAGAACAGCGTCGGGATCCAGCCGTCGGCGATCTCGCCGGCGAGCGCCGTGTTCTTCGGGCCGATCGCGGCGAGGTAGATCGGGATCTGATCCTGCACGGGGGAGATCGTCAGCTTGAGCGCCTTGCCGGGGCCGTCGGGTAGTGGCAGATCGAGCGTCTCGCCGTGGAACTCGACGCGTTCGCGCGCGAGCGCCATGCGGATCACGGCGACGTACTCGCGCGTGCGCTGGAGCTGTTTCCCAAACCGCTGCCCGTGCCAACCCTCCGCGACCTGCGGCCCGGAGGAGCCGATCCCGAGGATCATGCGCCCGTTCGAGAGCTGGTCGATCGTCGCGGCGGTCATCGCGGTCATCGCCGCGGAGCGCCCGGGCATCTGGAAGATCCCCGCGCCGAGTCTGATCGTCGAGGTCTGCCCCGCCAGCCAGCCGAGCACGGTGGCGGTGTCCGAGCCGTAGGCCTCGGCCGCCCAGACCGAGTCGTAGCCGAGACGCTCGGCCTCCTGGACGATCTTCAGCTGCTCCTCCGAGGTGAGTCCGAGGCCCCAGTAGCCGATGTGAACGCCGAGCTTCATCTCGTCCGCAACCCTACAGGGCGTCGCCGGGCCTGGTGAACATGATCTCCGGGACGATGCACGCGGGGGAGACCTTCAGCAGGTAGCGCACGGCCTCGGCGATGTCCTCGGGCCGGATCATGTCCTCGGCGGGTACGTGCTGCTTGGCGAACTCGGTCATCGGCGTGTCGACGAACGCGGGGCAGAGCGCGGTCGACTTGATCCCCTGCGGGGCGAGTTCCTTGTTCATCGCTTCGGTCCAGCCGACGACCCCGTGCTTGGTCGCGGAGTACACCGACAGCCAGCCCTGGCCGAACTTGCCGGAGATCGAGGAGGTGTTGACGACGAGCGCGCTCTTGTGCTCGGCCGCGGCCGCGAGCAGATCGGCGACGCACTCGCGGTAGAAGAGGACAATCGAGCGCAGGTTGATCGAAAGCTGCATGTCGAGGCGCTTGGTCTGGATCTCCCCGACGCTCGCCCCGAAACCGACGCCGGCGTTGTTGACGAGCACGTCCAGCCTGCCGTAGCGCTCGCGGTGAGTGGCGACGACGCCCTGGATCTCATCCTCCTCGGAGACGTTCGCCGCGATCGCGTGAACGTCAAAGCCCTCGCCCGCGAGCCCGGCGACGGCCGCCTCGAGCTTGTCTGCCCGCCGCGCGACCATCGTCACGCCGTAGCCCTCCTCGCCGAGCACCCGCGCGACCGCCAGCCCGATCCCGCTCGATGCCCCCGTAACGATCGCCGCGCGCTCCGCCATGCTCTCTGCCTCCCGGTCGTGGTGTCTCTCTATATAGATCCGGCGAGAGCATTCCACACGCTGGTAGCGTCTGCACGCTGATCGAAGATCGGTCGCGGGCCCGTAGCTCAGTTGGTTAGAGCTGCCGACTCATAATCGGTAGGTCCCTGGTTCGAGTCCAGGCGGGCCCATGGTTGAGTGCAGTGAGCCAAAGCAGGTCGGAAACTTCGGGCCGGCCATCAGGCCGCGCACCCCCCCGGCTGAGGGATTTGATCTCGCCGGCCGGACGAAGCTCCGATCCTGCGCCGGTTCGAGTCCAGGCGGGCCCATATGTTCACTACACCGTGATCGTGCTCGACTGCCCGAGCGGAGCTCCGCCGGCGCCGAGCGCCTGGACCGCGATGTACTGGCCGGGTGCGACGGTCGCCTGCAGGGCGCTCTCGAACCCGCGCGAGCGCGTGTTCGCGACGGCGCTCAGGGCATTGGCCTGCGCCCCGGCGAGGAGCTGCCAGCTCTCGACCTCGGTCGCTCCGTTCCAGCTGGCGTAGGCCGTCAGCCCGTCGTCGGCGCGCACCGTAGCAAGCGCTGGCGCTTCGGCGGGCAGGCCGCTCCAGGGCAGGCGGAAGGCGCGGTAGGACTCGTACTTGGCGCCGAGCTCGGCGTCGAAGACCATCTGCCCCGAGCGACGGAACTCGGAGACGCGGGGGATTTCGCCCCAGCCGACGAACACGTTGCCGTTCTGGAGCAGCTGCACGCTGCCCTGGCTGGCGGCGAGGATCTTCGGGTGGGTGTACTGGTGCAGCAGGGTCGAGGTCATCGCCCGCTCGTCGACGTCGAGGATCAGGCCGCGCGAGCGCTTCTCCACCACCGGGGTGGCGCCGTTGTCGAACACGGTCAACGTCCCGTCGGGCTGGCGGCGGGCATCGTGCTGCCAGGCGAAGTTGGCGCCGGGCCCGATCTCGAAATCGCTGCTCTTGCCGCCCAGGCGCCACAGGATCTGCCCGCTTCTGTCGAGCTTGTAGATCGTCTGCATGCTGCGCGAGGAGACGAGCAGGTTGCCGTCGTTGTCGAGGTCGACCGAGTTGATGTGGAAGAAGTCCCAGTTCGCTTCCACCGGCGCGTAGGACTCCTTCAACGGCACGTGGTCGAGGCTGTGCCACTCGAGCAGCAGCCGGCCGGTGGGGAGGTCGATCTCCTGGAAGATCGCGTCCTGGATCGTGCCCTGCCGCGAACCGCCGACGGAGGTGAGGTCGGCCTTCCTGACGACGTAGCTCGTCAGCAGCGCGGTGCCGCGCGGGGTGATCACGAACTCGTGCAGGTCGCCGCGCAGCCCGTTCGCCGCCTGCACCCGGCGAACCGTGCGGTAGCTCGAGTCGGCGATCACGTATTCGCCGACCCCGTGGCCGAGTTCGATGCTGCCCTCCCACCAGGTCAGCACCGGGCTGCCGCGGTAGCTCTGCACGCGGAAGTTGGTCGTGACCTTCCCCGCGAGCGGGTTCTCCCAGATCGGCTGGCCTTCGTTGTCGACGATCACGGCGCCGGCCTGACCGACCGGCGAGTTGTAGGGGGCGATGAAGATCGGGTCGGTCGAGACGCCCTGCTCGCTGTGGGTGACCGTCAGCGATGGGATCTGCAGATCCGGCCTGCTGTGCCATTTCGGCGGCTTGGGCGGGGCTGGCCGCTGCGACAGGGCGCCGGAGGCGATCTCGCCGAGGACGCCCGCGAAGGTCAGTCCGGCCGCCCCGATCCCGGCGGAGCGCAGCAACTGCCTGCGGGTCAGGTTTGGATTGGCTCCGGGCATCTGTAGCACTCAGATAAGCGCATCTCGCGAAAGACTTCCCTAAGCGCATATGAAGAAATACGCGAGAGCCGCGTGCCCGGTGCTTTAGAGTGCTCGGGCCTATGAGCGACCAGGTAGCCCTGATCACCGGCGCGGCGAGTGGCTTCGGCAGGGCTCTCACGCGGGAGCTCGGCGGCCGCGGCGTGCGTGTGGTGGCGTGTGATGTGGACGAGGCCGGTGGCCGCCGGGTCGCCGAGGACACCGGCGCGCTGTTCGTCAGCTGCGACGTCAGCGATCCCGGGCAGAACGCCGCGGCGGTGGCGGTTGCGGTCGAGCAGTACGGCGGCCTCGACATGGCGTTCCTGAACGCCGGCGTGGCGAGCGAGACAGGGGTTGGGGAGGCCTTTGACCTGGCCGTCTACCGGCGCGCGATGGGGGTCAACCTGGACGGTGTCGTCTTCGGCGTCAATGCGGTGCTCCCAGCGATGAAGGCTCGTGGCGGCGGCTCGATCGTGGCCACCGCCTCACTCGCCGGCCTGACGGCCGTGCCGATGGATCCGATCTACTCGGCGAACAAGCACGCGGTCGTCGGCCTTGTGCGATCCCTGGGCCCGGTGCTCGCGGCTGATGGGATTCGTATCAACGCCGTCTGCCCGGGCTTCGCGGAGACGGCGATCATCGCGCCGATCCGCGAGCAGCTGATCGACCAAGGCCTGCCGATCATTCCAGTCGAGCGGGTCACGGACGTCGTGATCGGACTGCTCGACGGTGATATGACCGGCGAGTGCTGGTTCGTGCAGCCCGGCCGCGAGAGCCAGGCATTTGGCTTCCGGGGCATCCCCGGTCCACGAGCCTGACGAGGGAGCGACCGGGCCAGCGACTGTAGTTAGCCCTCCGATCCGGCCAATACGCTCGAGGTATGCAGCCCGATGAGCGCCTCGCCGTGATCGATCTCGGCTCGAACTCGTTCCGGCTCGTCGTCTTCACGGCGGCCGATGGCTGGTGGAAGCGCACGGATGAGATCTACGAGCCGGTGCGGATCGGCGAGGGGATGGCGGCGAGCGGCCGGCTTGGGGAGCGGCCGATGGAGCGGGCGCTCGCGACGCTCGATGTGTTCGCCCACTTCTGTCGCGCCGCCGGCCTGACCCAGCCCTCCGGGCCGTGTGCCCCCCCCGATCAGGGGTCCCCTCGAGCTCCGATCGGAGGCGCGGTCGATGCGGTCGCGACGAGCGCGATCCGCGACGCCGAGAACGCGGCGGAGTTCCTCGCGCGCGCACGCGAGCTGACGGGATTGCCGATCCGCGTTCTCAGCCGTGAGGAGGAGGCTCGATACGGATACCTTGCGGCGGTCAACTCGACGACCCTGACCGATGGCTGTGTGCTCGACCTCGGCGGCGGGTCGCTCCAGCTGGTGGGTGTCGAGGACCGGCTCGCGCGGGAGTCGGGCTCATGGCGCGTGGGCACGGTGCGGATGAGCGAGCGCTTTCTGCCACCCAACGGGCCAGCCAAGCGCAAGCAGCTGGTGGAGCTGCGCGACCACGTGGCTCGCGAGCTCGAGCAGGCCGACTGGCTGCCGCGCACCGGCCGGCGCCTGGTCGGCATTGGGGGGACCGTGCGCAGTCTCGCCACCGCCGCCCAGCGTGCGGCGGGGCTGCCATCCAACGGTGTGCAGAGCATGGTGATCGAGCGCGAGGCGCTCGACGAGCTCGTGGAGCGTCTCGCTGCGCTGCCCGCCGCCGAGCGCAGCGCGATCCCGGGTGTCAAGCCGGCACGCGCCGACCTGATCCTTGCCGGGGCGATCGTCGTGCAGGGCGTGATCGAGGCCGGCGGCTTCGACGGCCTGGAGGCGACCGAGGCGGGGTTGCGCGAGGGGGTGTTCTTCGAGCGTCTGCTCAGCCGGCGCTGGCCGATCTCCGATCGGCAGCCGCTGTTCGAGGATCTCAGGCGCACGAGCGTGATGAACCTGGCGACGCGCTACAACGTCGATGCCGCACACACCAGCCACGTCGCCGCCTTGGCGCTCGGGATGTTCGATGAGCTCGGCATGCTCGGGTTGCACGACGGCGACGCGCGTGAGCGCGAGCTGCTGTGGGCGGCCTGCATGCTGCACGACATCGGCATGTCGGTCGACTACGACGACCACCACAAGCACTCGCGCTACCTGATCCTCAACGGCGGCCTGCCGGGCTTCACGCCGATCGAGGTCGCGACGATCGCGCAGGCCGCCCGCTACCACCGCAAGGGCATGCCCGACCCGGGGCCGCTGGCGGCCCTGTTCGGGGTCGACGACATGGCACGCCTGAACCGCTGCGCGGTGCTGTTGCGGCTGGCCGAGGACCTCGAGCGCTCGCGCGATCAGCTCGTGCGTGGTGTTGAGGTCTCACTGCTCGACAGCAAGCCCGGTGGAGGTGGTGAGGGTGGGGGTCAAGGCGCAGGTGAGATCGAGCTGCGCGTGATCGCCGATGGCGAGGCGGCCGTGCCCCGCTGGGCGGCGAGCCGTGAGACCGAGCTGTTCGCGCGCGCTTTCCACCACGATCTGTCGGTGGCTGCCTGACGCTGCTTTACCCCGCTGTCGCGAGTGCCTTTTCGTGCCCGGCGCAGTCGAACAGCGCGAGACCGTAGGGGTAGGGGACCGGGCTGTGCCAGGCCGACGGCGCCAGCTCCGTGCACGCCCGCAGGACCGCTTGCGTGGCGAGGTTGCCGCCGCGCAGCGAGTACTCGCCGCCGAGCAGCACGTAGCGGGCTTCGTGGTTGGCGACCACGCGCGCGAGCTGGGGGCCGTCGACGGCGGGGTCGGTGCCGCTGTAGCCGCCGAGCGCGCCCGCGTCGAGGCCGAACAACATCATCGGGGAGGCCGTGTCCGAGGCAACCGTCAAGAGCGCCCAGCGCGAACCGGGGTCGTGCGTGGAAACGTAGTCTGCCAGCGCGCGGTCGATGCCCTCGTCACGCGCGTTGACGCCGTAGGCGCCGGGACCGGGATCGTGGTGGGGTCCGGCGGCGGGGAACGTGCCCTCGGCCGGCGCCAGCCAGGTGGTGGCCGAGTAGGCGGTCGGCGCGATGAGCAGCAGCAGGAAGGTGAGCAGGAGCGCGGGCCGCGCGAGGTGGCGCAGCGCGAAGAACGCGCAGACGCCGACGGCGGCGCCGGCCGCGAGCACCGGGACGAACCACTCCAGGTAGTGCTCGCGGTGCATCAGCACGATCTGCACCGCGACGGTCCCCACGACCGCGCAGGCCATCAACACGAGGCCCCAGATTCGTCGTGATCCGCGTCCTCGCGCGAGCTCGACGAGCGCCAGGACGCCGGCGCCGGCCATCGCTCCGGTGCCGGGCGCTAGCCCGGAGACGTAGTAGGGATGCACGATCCCCTTGGAGAGGCTCAGCACCACCGCCTCGACCGCGAACCACCCTCCCAGCACGAGCAGCGTCGCCAGCCGAGGGTCACGTCGGCCCGATCTCCGTTCCTCGGGCTCGGGTTCGGGCTCGTTGTCCCGCCGCCGCCGCCAGCCGTCGAGGAGCAGCAGGAGGGCCAGGGAGAGCAGCCCGAGGAGCGCGAACGGGAGCATCCAGCCGGCCTGATCGCCGAGGCCGATGTGGAACAGCCGCAGGGGACCGGGGGGGCCGCCGAAGGGAATCGGGTTCTTTTCCCTGCCCTTGGTCACGATCGGCACGAGCGTCGGGGTGGGTTCGTGCGCGGCGTTCGTCGCCGGCGCGGTCCCGGGGGCGCTCGTCGAGCGTATGGCAGAGCCCGAGCGGCCCTGCGCTTGTGCGCTGCCGCGACCGTGCGATTTGGCGGCGCGGGCGGCGGCGTCGACCGCGCGTTCGCGCGCGGCGGGGGCATGGGCGCCCGGGCGAACGACCACCTGGCCGGGGCCGCCGGCCTGGCCTTCGACGCGTCCGAAGCCGTTGTATTCGAACGTGAGGCCGAGCTCGGTGTTGTTCGTCGAGCTGCCCACGTAGGGGCGCTGGGAGGCTGGGGTGAGTTCGACGACGGCAATCCACGCGAAGGAGACTACGAGCGTCACCAGGCCGGCGACCGCCAGTTGCCCGATCCGGCGGGGAATCGAGCCGGGCGCACAGACGAGGTAGGCGAGCGCGATCGGAGGGACGACGAGATCGGCGGCGAGCGTCTTCGTGTTGAAGGCGAGCCCGACGAGCACGCCACACCACAGGAGCGTGCGCCAGCGGCCGGTTTCGCACGCGCGCAGCGCGGCCCCGCAGGCGAGCACGAGCAGCAGGATCAGCATCGGGTCGACGCCGTTCTCGCGCGAGACGGCCACGAACGAGGGGAACACCGCCAGCGTGAGCGCCCCCGCGATCGCTGCCCAGGGGCCGAGTCGGCGGCTCATCACCCAGTACAGCGCCGCCACCGAAAGCACGCCGACGATCGCCTCGGGCAGCAGCAGGCTGAGCGGCGAGAAGCCGAACAGCTTGGCGCTCGCCGCCTGCACCCACAGGGCCAGCGGCGGCTTGTCGACAGTGACCAGGCCGCCCGGGTCGAACGAGACGAACAGGAGGTTGTGCCAGGAACGTAGCATCGACCGCACGCCGGCCGAGTAGAAGATGTTGGCGTAGCCGTTCTGGGCCAGCTTGTTGACGTTCAGCACCGCCGACAGCGCGAGCACCCCCGCGAGGGCGACGTGCTGGGGCGCCAGCCGTACCCGTCCCCGTGTTTGCTCCACGGGCTCGCGACCGAGCTCGGCGAATCCCGGCGCGGCGGCCGGGGGGGAGGCGCTCATCGGGAAGACACGCCGGTGCTCACGCGGAGAGCATCCCGATCAGCCGCTCCAGATCGTCCTCGTCGTTCCACGCTCCGACGGAGGCCCGCAGCCACGGTCGCCCGGGGATGTCACGCAGCACCACACCGCCCGCGGCGAGCCGTGCGCGCTCGGCTTCGGGGTCCGCGCTCGCGAAGGAGACCAGGGTGCTCGCGCCGCGTGGGGCCACGGAGATGCCCCGCTCGCTCAGCAGCTCCGCCAGGCGCGCGGCGAGCGTGCTCGCGCGCTCGTGCACCGCGGGCCAGCCGGTGGACTCCAGCAGCTTCGTCGCTCCCAGCGCGCAGGCGACGGTCTCGGCGCTCAGGCTCAGCGAGTCGAAGCGTCTGCCGTCCTCGTGTAGTCGGGCCTCCAGGCCCGCGTTCGGATCGGCCAGGTTCGGATAGCCGCGCCGGGCCACCTTCACCCGTTCACGCAAGCCGGGGCTCACGTACAGCATCCCCGTCCCGTCCGGGCCGCACAGCCACTTCTGTCCGGCGCCGGCGTAGGCGTCGCAGCCGAGCACGCCGACATCGACGGGAACGGCGCCGACGCCCTGGGCGCCGTCGAGCAGCACGGGGACCTCCACCTGCGCGAGCTCCGCCGGCGCGAGGCTGCCGCTCATCCAGCCAACGTGGGAGCATGCCACCAGCCGCGTTTTGGGGCCGACGGCGTTTGCCACCTCCGAGAACGGCACCGCCTTGATCGATACGCCCCTCAGATCCCGCGCGGCGCTCAGCGCGCCCAGCAGCCCGGGATGCTCCTCGTCGCTTGTCACGATCTCATCTCCAGGGTCCAGCTCCAGGCCGCCGATCACCTGCGCGATGCCCTCGCTCGTCGAGGTCGTTAGCGCCAGATCCGTGCTGTCACAGCCAAGCGTCGCGGCGTAGACGGCTCGCAGCTCCCCGCTCAACTCCGAGCGCCGTTCGAAGTGCGCGGAAGTACGTCCCTCCCCGGCCTCACGCTCGAGCTCCGCGGCGGCGGCCCGCACCGCGCGCACGGGTAGCGGCCCGTCGGTGCCGGCGTTGAGATACGCCAGCCGCTGCAGGACCGGAAACTCGGCACGTAACCCAGGGTGCTCCACAAACCGCGAGAATACCCGCATGTCCAGCGCCGCTGAGCAGGCACCGTTGTGGGAGCCGACGGCCGAGGAGCGCGAGCGCGCCGAGATGACGCGCTTCATGCGCTTCGCCGCTGAGCGGCGCGGGCAGCCGTTCGCCGACTACGACGAGCTGTGGAAATGGTCGGTCGCGGAGCTCGAGGAGTTCTGGGCGAGCATCTGGGAGTTCTGCGGCGTGCGCGCGTCGAAGTCCTACGAACATGTCCTCGCCTCGCACGAGATGCCGGGCACACGCTGGTTCGCGGGCGCCGAGCTGAACTACGCGGAGAACCTGCTCCTGGGACCTATACATGGAGCGGACGCCGGCCCGATCTCGGGGCAGACGCCGGCGGGCTCCGATTCGGCCGGGCGAGATCCCGGGGAAGTCGCGGTCCTGCATTGCTCGGAGCTACGCCGGCTGAGCCAGCTCACCCGGGGCGAGCTCAGCGCCGAAGTCGCCCGCGCCGCGGCCGGATTGCGTGCGCTCGGGGTCGGCCGCGGCGATCGGGTCGTCGCCTACATGCCGAACATCCCCGAGACGCTCGTCGCGTTCCTCGCCACGGCGAGCATCGGCGCGATCTTCTCCAGCGCCGCACCCGAGTTCGGCGCGCGCAGCGTGATCGACCGCTTCGCCCAGATCGAGCCGAAGGTGCTGCTCGCGGTCGACGGCTACCGGCACGGGGGCAAGGACTTCGACCGCCTCGACGTCGTGCGCGGCATCCTCGCGGAGCTGCCCTCGGTCGAGCACGTCGTGCTGCTGCCCTACCTCGACGCTTACGCGCGGTTGGATCGGGAGTCACGAGTCGAGGCGAACGCTCCGGATGATCCGGATACCCGAGTCGATCTGAACGCGCAGGCCGGCGAACGTCCCGAGGGGCTCAGCTGGGACGAGCTGTTAGATCTGGTCCCGCCCGCCCTTTCCAGAACAGAGCCGGTCTTTGAGCAGGTCCCGTTCGACCACCCCCTGTGGGTGCTCTACTCCTCCGGCACGACGGGCCTGCCGAAGGCGATCGTGCATGGTCATGGAGGGATCCTCCTCGAGCAGCTGAAGAAGCGCCTGCATCTCGACCTACGGCGCGGCGACCGGATGTTCTGGTTCACGACGACCGGCTGGATGATGTGGAACTTCCTCGTCGGTTGCCTGCACTCCGACGCCGCGATCGTGCTCTACGACGGCAGCCCCGGCCACCCGGACCTGGGCGTGCTGTGGGAGCTGGCGGAGCGGACGGGGATCACCTGCATGGGCCTCAGCGCCGGCCTCTTGGCGAGCTCGGAGAAGGCGGGGATCGAGCCCGGCCGCGACCGCGCCCTGAGCGCGCTGCGCGCGATCGGATCGACGGGCTCGCCGCTGGCGCCGGAGAGCTTCAGGTGGGTCTACGAGCACGTCAAGCCGGACGTCTGGCTGTTCTCCACGAGCGGCGGCACCGATGTCTGCACCGCGTTCGTTGCCGGCTGTCCTTTGCTGCCGGTCTACGAAGGCGAGCTGCAGTGTCGCGCGCTCGGCTGCGCGGTGGAGGCCTGGGACGAGCAGGGCAACGCTCTGATTGACGAGGTCGGTGAGTTGGTGATCACCGAGCCGATGCCCTCGATGCCCCTGTTCTTCTGGAACGACGATCAGGACCCCACCCACCCGCGGCTGAGGGAGAGCTACTTCGCGATGTACCCCGGCATCTGGCGCCACGGCGACTGGATCCGGATCACGCCGCGCGGCGGCGCGGTGATCTACGGACGCTCGGACTCGACGATCAACCGCCAGGGCGTGCGGATGGGCACGAGCGAGATCTACCGCGCCGTCGCCACCGTGGGAGAGGTGCTGGATTCGCTCGTCGTCGACGTTCCCCGGGGTGGAGCCGGCGATACGCACCCGCCCGAATTATGGATGGGGCTGTTCGTCGTTCTGAAGGAGGGAGTCTCACTGGACGAAGACCTAAAGCAGACGATCAAGCGAAGAATCCGCGAGGACTGCTCACCCCGTCACGTGCCCAATGAGATCCTGAGGATCGAGGAGGTGCCGCGAACATTGTCCGGGAAGGTCCTGGAGGTCCCGGTGAAGAAGATCCTGATGGGTAGCGCCCCCGCGCAGGCGGCGAGCGTCGATTCGCTGGCCAACCCCCGCTCGCTGGACTATTTCGTCGAGCTTTCTAAAAATTATTTGTAGTCCTACAGCCCCATCCCCCGACCGACGATCTCCTTCATGATCTCGTTCGCCCCGCCATATATCCGTGTGACGCGCGCGTCTGCGTAGGCACGCGCGATCGGGTACTCGGTCATGTAGCCGTAGCCGCCGAACAGCTGCAGGCAGCGGTCGGCGACGCGGCCCTGCAGGTCGGTGCACCACCACTTCGCCATCGCGGCGTCCTCGGGCGTCAGCTCGCCCTCGTTGAGCGCCACGGCGCAGCGGTCGACGTACGTGCGCGCGATCTCGACTTCGGTACGCACCTCGGCGAGCACGAAGCGCGAGTTCTGGAACGAGCCGATCGGCTGGCCGAACGCGCGCCGCTCGCGCACGTAGTCGAGCGTCCAGCCGAGCGCGGCCTCCGCCGCCGCGACGGCTGAGGCGGCGATCGAGAGGCGCTCCTGGGGGAGGTTGGAGACGAGGTAGCGAAAGCCCTCGCCCTCGCTCCCGAGGAGGTTCTCGACGGGGACGCGCGCCTGCGCGAACGACAGCTCGGCGGTGTCCTGGGCATGCTGGCCGAGCTTCTCGAGGTTGCGCCCGCGCGCGAAGCCCTCGGTGCCGCGCTCGAGCACGAGCAGCGAGATCCCGCGGTGGCGCTCGGATGGATCGGTCTTGACGGCGAGGATCACGAGGTCGGCGTTGATCCCGTTCGTGATGAACGTCTTCGCGCCGTCGACGACGTAGTGCTTGCCCTCGCGGCGCGCGCGTGTGGACATGTTCGCGAGGTCCGAGCCGATCTCGGGCTCGGTCATCGCCAGCGCGGTGATCAGCTCGCCGGAGGCGATCCCGGGCAGCCAGCGCTCGCGCTGGGAGTCGTCGCAGTAGGCGAGGAAGTAGGGCAGGCAGATGTCATTGTGGAGCGTGATCCCGAGCCCGAAGCCGCCGACGCCGGCGCGCTGGGTCTCCTCGCCGATCACGAGGTTGAAGCGGAAATCCCCGGCGCCCGCGCCGCCGAAGCGCTCGGGGACGGCCATCCCGAGAAAGCCGCCGCGCCCGGCCAGCGCGAACACCTCGCGCGGCACGATCCCAGCGCGTTCCCACTCGCCGTAGCGGCCCTCCTCGCCGAGCACCTCGCGCGTCAGGAACGTGCGGAAGCTCTCGCGGAAGTCCTCGTGGAGGTCTTCATAGAGGGTGCGCCGCATACGACTGTGACCCTATCGAGCAGGAGTGCGAGGCAGACACGTCGAACAAGAGCGCCGATGAAGCGTGTTGGCACACCAACCCAGGATCGCCCAAAGGCTGGCCCACCACCGGCGCGGCCGGCGGTGTCGCCGATCGGTGGCACGAGCGACCATCAGAGCCTGTCGAAGTACATCCAGGCGCGCTTCGACGAGTGCTCGCGCTCACAGAAGGACGTCGCCCAGTACATCGTCGACCACCTCGACGAGGCCGCCTTCCAGACCGCCGAGGAGCTGGCGCGCCGCGCGAACACGTCGAGCTCGACCGTCGTACGCTTCTCGCAGGCACTGGGCTTCGAGGGCTTTCCCGAGCTGCAGGCCGCCGCGCGCGAGGAATACCGCCGCGTGCACACGAAGACCGAGCCGAAGAACGGCGCCGGCGCCGCGGCAGGATCTTCCACGCCGCTGTTCTCACTTGACCAGAACGAGTTCGAGAGCGCGCTCACCGCCGACCATCTGAACGTCGAGGAGACCGCGCGGAAGGTCTCGCGCAGCTCGGTCGAGGCGCTGATCGAGGCGATCGTCTCGGCCGAGAAGGTGCTCGTCGCGGGCACCGACCAGATGGCGTTCTTCGCCAGCTACCTGAGACATTTGCTGATGCTGCTCGACCTGCGCGTCGACGTCGTCGCAAGCCCCTCCCAGGAGGCGCTCAGCCGGCTCGGGCGGATCGACTCGGGCACGCTCGTGATCGGCCTCTCCGCCGGACGCCCGCACCCGTTGGTCGTGCGCGCGATGAAGCTCGCCCGCCACCGCAAGGCGCGCACCGCGGCGATCACCGATGCGACCCTCTCCGAGGTCGCCAAGCTCGCCCAGATCAAGCTCTACTACTCGTCCAACTCGCCCACCTACGTGCGCTCGCACACGGCGCTCCTGAGCATGATCCAGGCGCTCGCGTACGGCGTCTACGCACAGGACTCGGCGCAGTATGACGACCGGATCAAGGCCTTCCGCCTCAAGTAGCGCTTCGCTTGACCGAGGGGGGGGTTGCCGCATGCGGCAACCCCGGAACCGTGCATGCACGGTTCCGCCGGACGGCGCATGCGCCGTCCGGATAGACGTGCCACATGTGACACGTCTCGGGGCCCACATGTGGGCCCCGGCCTGGCGGTACATGTACCGCCAGGAACAGCGTCGATCCCGGAAAACGTTCGGAGCGGTGCGTACGGTTTTCAGGCCGCCTTCGGGCGGACGCGCCCTCGCCGCCGGAAGCGGACCCTAGATTCACGAACTGGGGCTGGCGGGTTCGACTCCCGCCGGGGGCGCTACACTGTGAGTACGTGAATCTAGGATGTCGTTTTCGGCGGCAGCCCCAGTTCGCGAACGGCCCGCCTCGTGCGGGCCGTTTGCGTTCTCGGCCCGCAAGCTATCCTCCATTCTATGCGTGACGAGGCGACATTCCGGGTGAAGACCGGCTTGGCGGAGATGCTGAAGGGCGGGGTGATCATGGACGTGGTCACGCCCGAGCAGGCGAAGGTCGCCGAGGACGCGGGCGCCGCCGCGGTGATGGCGCTCGAGCGAGTGCCCGCGGATATCCGCCGCGATGGGGGAGTGGCGCGGATGTCGGACCCGGAGATGATCGCCGGCATCCAGGAGGCAGTGACGATCCCGGTGATGGCGAAGGCACGGATCGGACACTTCTTGGAGGCCCAAGTGCTGCAGGCGCTGGAGGTCGACTACGTCGACGAGTCGGAGGTGCTGACGCCCGCGGACGAGGCCAACCACATCGACAAGTGGGCGTTCAAGGTTCCGTTCGTGTGTGGCGCGACGAACCTCGGCGAGGCGTTGAGGAGGCTCGGCGAGGGCGCCGCGATGATCCGCTCGAAGGGCGAGGCGGGGACGGGGGATATCGTCGAGGCGGTCCGCCACATACGCAAGATCAACGGCGAGATTCGCCGCCTGGGCACGCTCGACGACGCCGAGCTCGCGACCGCCGCCAAGGAGCTGGCCGCGCCGCTGGATCTCGTCCGCGAGATCGCCCGCGAGGGACGCTTGCCGGTCGTGCTGTTCTGCGCCGGCGGGATCGCCACCCCGGCCGACGCGGCGCTGATGATGGCGCTCGGCGCCGAGGGCGTGTTCGTCGGCTCGGGTATCTTCAAGTCAGACGACCCGCCGTCGCGGGCACGCGCGATCGTCGAGGCGACGACGCACTGGCAGGACCCCGAGCGCGTCGCCGCGGCCTCGCGCGGGCTCGGGCCGGCGATGATCAGCCTCGAGAGCTCGAAGCTCGACGATGAGCAACTCCTCGCCTCCCGCGGCTGGTAGGTCAGCCGATGGCCGGCGCTGGGCGTTGTCCTCGGACTCGACGTGGGCCCACCACGCCTTCGTCCTTGCGTCCTAGCCCAGCTTGGCCCTCGACCGCCCTACGGTCGTAGTGCCGCTCATAGGCGTACTTGCCTTGCAGGGCGATTTCGCGGCGCATGGTCGGATGCTGCGGGGCCTGGGCGCGCGCGTGCGCGAGGTGCGGGTGCCGGCCGACCTCGAGGACCTGGAAGGGCTGGTGATTCCGGGGGGGGAGTCGACGACGATGACGCTGGGCATCGAGCGCGAGGGGCTGGCGGAGCCGCTGCGGGGCCTCGTAGAAGAAGGTGTTCCGGTCCTCGGCTCGTGCGCGGGGTTGATCTTGCTCGACCGCAACCACCTCGGCCTGATGGACGTTCGCGCCGAGCGCAACGCGTTCGGGCGTCAGCTACAGAGCTTTGAGGCGGACATCGATGTCCGCGGCGTCGCCGGAGGCCCCCTGCGGGCGGTGTTCATCCGCGCGCCCTGGATCGCCGAGCACGGCCCGGGCGTGGAGATCCTCGCCGAGGTGGACGGCCACCCGGTGGCCGCACGCGAGGGGAACATGCTCGCGGTCGCCTTCCACGCCGAGCTGACCGACGACGACCGCATCCACCGGCTGTTCTTGTCCTCAATCTGACGTGATCGTTACGAAAGTGAGATGGAAACGTGACTGGGGTGTGACGGGAAGATAAAGGCCGGCCGTACGAGTACATCCAAAATGAAGTGCGTGTAACTATAGTGTCACGCACTCTTAAAAGTGCAACAACTTCTCTGGCGTCTTTATCTTCGTCAACCCGTCGCCGCGAAGCGCACGACGCCGTCGGACTCCTCTTCGGCGATGCGCTCGTCAGCGAGCAGCAGGTCGACGTGGCCGAGCACCTCCGAGAGCGTCAGATAGGCCTGGGTGACGGCGATGTTGCCCCACAGCTCGAGCGCGATCTCGTGCGCGGTGCGCGGCGCGTCGGCGATCAGGCCGTGAATCTTCTCGGCGCGGCGGTCGTGCAGGCGCAGGCGCTTGTCGATCAGCGCCCGGTGGTCGTCGATCGGCTCGCCGTGGCCCGGCAGCACGAGCGACAGCTCGATCTCGCGCGTACGCCGCAGCGAGGCGATGTAGTCGACGAGCGCCTGCGGGCGGGGTCCGGTGAAGTCGGGACCGGCGTCGAGCGGGCGCGCGATCAGGGGGTTGGAGGAGATGTGCTTGATCAGGTGGTCGGCGGCCAGCATCGTCGCGCTGGACTCGTCGTGCAGGGCCGTGTCGGAGGGGCTATGGCCGGGGCGGTGGAGCACGCGCAGCGTACGGTCGCGCAGGCGCAGCTCCTCACCGTCGCGCAGCGGCCTGGTGACCTCGACGGCCGCGCCCCAGGCGCGAAAGCTCGCCGAGACCGCGCGCAGCGCGGTAACGACGTCGGCAGGGATGCCGTGCAGGAGCATCGTGCGCTCGGCGAAGCGGTCGTCGAGCTCGGCCGCCTCGCGGAAATCGCCCAGATAGGGGGCGAGCCCCTCGAGCGCCGCGACCTCCGCGCCGGAGCGCCGCGCGAGGATCGAGGCGAGGCCGAAGTGATCGATGTGCTGGTGGGTGACGACCAGCAGCTCGATGTCCTCGATCGCGTGCCCGCGCGCGGCGAGCGCCTGTTCGAGCTCGTCCAGCGCCTTGCCCGAGTTCGGGCCGGAGTCGACGAGCGTCAACGGCGAGTCCTCGATCAGGTAGGCGTTCACGCGCCCGACCATGAACGGCGTCGGGATCGCGAGGCGGTGGACGCCCTGCGCGGCAGCGCGGGCAAGCAGCTCCTGCTCGCCGGGGCCGTCCGTGGGCCGAGCCTCGTTCACGAGCGAATGATCTCGAGAACTTCGTCCCGGCGGCGCTCCATGTCCTGCACCGAGACGAGCGACTCCAGGCACAGCCGCAGCAGCGGCTCGGTGTTCGAGGGGCGCACGTTGAAGTGCCAGTCGGGGTAGTCGATCGAGATCCCGTCGAGCTGTTTCTGCTCGGCGTCGTCGTAGCGCGCGGCGAGCGCCTGCATCTTCGCGTTCTGCTCGGCGACCTCGGAGTTGATCTCGCCGGAGATGAAGTAGCGCGAGCGGTAGGGCTCGAGCAGCTGCGACATCGACTTGCCGCTACGTGAGAGCAGCTCCAGCACGAGCAGCGACGGGATCGTGCCCGAGTCCGCGCAGTAGAAGTCGCGGAAGTAGTAGTGCCCGGAGACCTCGCCGCCGAACAGCGAGCCCTCCGCGCGCATCCGCGTCTTGAAGAAGGCGTGCCCGACGCGGTTGACGTGGGCGGTGCCGCCGGCCCGAGTAACCGTGTCCGCGACCGCGCGCGAGGCGCGTACGTCGTAGAGGATCGCTTGGCCGGGAGTCTTCTGCAGCAGCGACTCGGCTAGCAGCGCGGTGAGGAAGTCCCCATCGACGAAGCGGCCGGTCTCATCGATGAAGAAGCAGCGGTCGGCGTCGCCGTCCCACGCGATCCCGAGGTCGGCGCCGGTCGAGAGCACGCGGTCGATGATGAACTGGCGGTTCTCCGGCAGCAACGGGTTGGGCTCGTGCTCGGGGAAGTTCCCGTCCGGCGTCCAGCAGGTCTCGATCAGATCCAGCCCAAACCCCTCCAGCAACGGGCCGGCGACGGGCCCGGCCATCCCGTTGCCACCGTCGACGACGACCTTCAGCGGTTCGATCGCCGAGGGGTCGATGAACTCGAGCACCGCCTCGTGGAACTCCCCGTAGAGATCGACCTGCTCGAGCGAGCCTTCGCTGGAGGATTCGGACCCGCCTGCCCCTCCGCCCGCCTGGCCGGACTCGATCATGCGGCGGATGTCCTGGATGCCGCTGTCGCCGGAGAGGGCGATCGCGCCCTCGCGGACCAGCTTGCAGCCGGTGTAGGCCTTCGGGTTGTGCGAGGCGGTGCACATCAGGCCGCCGTCCAGCTCGCGCGAGCCGACGAGGTAGTAGAGCATCTCGGTCCCGACCTGCCCGGCGTCGAGCACGTTCGCGCCCTCGCCCAGCAGCCCGGCGCGATAGCGCCCCGACAGCTCGGGCGCCGTCAGGCGCATGTCGCGCCCGAGCCCGACGCGCAGCTCTCCGATGGGCTTGCTTAAAAGATCGGAGAGCACGTGCGCGAAGGCGCGGCCGATCTGCTCGGCGATCGCGCCGTCGATCTGCTCGCCGTACAGGCCGCGGATGTCGTAGGCCTTGAAGATCTCTGCTGGGACAGCACTCATTCGGGCTCGCATCCTAAGCTGTGTGGCATGTCGGGGCATTCCAAGTGGGCCAGCATCAAGCACAAGAAGGCGATCGTCGACTCGCGCCGCGGCGCGCAGTTCACGAAGCTCGCGCGTTCGGTCACGGTCGCGGCGCGCGATGGCGGCGGCGACCCGGTCGGCAACCCGGCGCTCGAATTGGCGATCCGCAAGGCCAAGGAAGCCTCGATGCCGAAGGAGAACATCGAACGGGCGATCGCGAAGGGCACCGGCGAGGGGGGCGAGGCCGAGGCGATCGAAGCCGTCCTCTATGAGGGCTACGGGCCCGGCGGTGTCGCGGTGCTCGTCGAGGCGCTCACCGACAACCGCAACCGCACCGGCGCCGACGTGCGCCACGCCTTCTCCAAGCACGGCGGCAACCTCGGTGAGCCCGGCTCGGTCGCCTACCTGTTTGAGAAGCAGGGCACGATCATGGTCGACGCGGCGCGCTACTCCGAAGACGACCTGATGGCCGCGGTCGAGGCCGGCGCTGAGGACATCGTCACCGACGATGGCTCCTTTGAGGTGCTAGCCGAGCCCGCCAGCTTCTCTGGCGTGATCGGCGCGCTCTCCGCGGCGGGCGTCGAGACCGAGAGCGCCGAGATGTCCTACCGCCCGACCAGCCTCGTGCCGATCGACGAGAGCCAGGCGCGCAAGCTGATGAGCCTCACAGACGCCCTCGAAGAGCTCGACGACGTCGACGAAGTGCACGCCAACTTCGACGTGCCCGACGACGTGCTCGAGCGCGTCGCCGGCTGACGCTCCCGGCCGATCCCAGCCCAAGCCCGTCCCGGCATCGCCCCCCTCGGTCTGTCAACGACAATCCCCATTGCATGAGCGCCTCAGAGACCGCCACCCCCTCCCGCCCCCCGGTCGTGATCCTCTGCGGCGGGCGCGGCACGCGCCTGCAGGAGCACACCGCGGCGATCCCCAAGCCCCTGGTCGAGATCGGCGGCCGGCCGATCGTCTGGCACGTGATCCAGCTCTACGCGGTCCAGGGGTTCCGTCGGTTTGTCTTGGCGACCGGCTACAAGGGCGAGCTGATCGAGCGCTTCGTCGCCGAGTGCTCTTGGCCGGATGGAGTTTCGGTCGAGTGCGCGGACACCGGCCTGAAAACTCCCACGGGCGGCAGGATCAAGCTCTTGGCGGATCGGCTCGCGGGGGAGGAGCGCTTCTGTGCCACCTACTCCGACGGGGTCGCCGACATCGACCTCGATGCGCTGCTCCGGTTTCACGCAAACCACGGTGCGCTCGCGAGCATGACCGTCGTCCGCCCCGAGCTCCAGTTCGGCGTCACCGAGCTCGACGACGCCGACGGCCGCGTGCTCGGTTTCCGCGAGAAGCCCCGCTCGGAGCACTGGATCAACGGTGGGTTCTTCTGCCTACAGCGGGATGCGCTGCGCTACCTCGAGCCCGACTCCGTGTTCGAGCGCGCGCCGCTCGAACGGCTGGCCGCTGAGAGCCAGTTGCGCGCCTACCGTCACGAGGGGTTCTGGGAGTGCATGGACACCTACAAGGACGCGGTCGCGCTGAACGACCTCTGGGCCTCGGGGCAGGCTCCCTGGCGGCTTTGGGAATCATGAGGCCGGCTCTGCCAGCCGCCGTGCGCGAAACAGCGGGACGGGCTCGCGGATGCCGCGCAGGCGCCGTTCGCCCGCGTAGGACCAGCGATATGCGTCGTGCGTCGATTCTCGCACCTCGCGCTCGGCCAGCAGGCTGCCGGGACGCGCGATCTGGGTGATGCGGCTGGCGAGGTTGACGGGGCGGCCGAACCAGTCTCCCGCGCGCGAGAGGGCGGCGCCGATCGCGATGCCGGCGCGCAGCTGGGGAAAGTCCTCGCCCTCGGCGTCGGCCGCGTCGAGCAGGTCGAGCGCGGCGTCGAGCAGCGGCTCGGGCTCCAGTGAGGTGAGCATCGCCGCGTCGCCGATCGTCTTCACCAGGCGTACGGGCGCGTCGATCACTTCGGTCGTGAGCGCCTCCAGCCGCACGGCCTTGCGGGCGAGCTCGTCGGGCGGAAGGAGCTCGCCGAGGCGCGTGAAGCCGACGAGGTCGGCGAAGCAGACGGCGATCTCGCGCGAGCCGGCGAGTCGCCCGCCGCTGCGCTCGGCGGCGCTGAGCGCCTCGCTCTGGGCCATTTCGCGCAGGTGCAGCGTCAGCAGGTTCGTGATCAAGGGCCCGAGCATCGGGGAGAGCTGCGAGGCGGTGTAGGCGTAGCGCTGAGCCAGGTCGTGCTCGCTCACGCCGGGCTCGAGCACGAGGCGCAGCGCCAGCGAGCGGATCGACTCCGCGGCCTGTCCGAGGCCGCGTCCGAGCGTGCGCAGCAAATCGAGGATCTCCTCCTCGGAGACACCGGCCTCGCGAAAGACCGAGGTCATGCGCACCGACTCGAGGTCGCCCTCCGTGTAGACGGTCTCGTCGGGCCCGGGGATCGGCAGCCCCATCGCGCGGCGCACGGCGATCAGGAAGTCGAGCTCGGTCCCCGTCCGCTCGGCGATCTCACGCGCCGAGTAGCGCGAGCGCCCGCCGATCACGCGCTCGGCAGGCAGGAACATCAGCGTGCCCGAGGCCGTCGTGCGCTGCAGCTCGGCCAGTGGGACGCCGTCGGCCGCGAGGTAGCGCAGCAGTGCCAGGCGCTCGGCGCGCTGCACGCCCTCCAGCCCGTCGAGCAGGCCCTCGGCGGCGAAGTCGATCTCCCCGAGACTCATAAGACTGCAGCGTATGGGAGGCAGGCGTCCGACGGCATGCGCAGAATCACGAGCTGTGATCGTTCTGGGAATCGACCCCGGCCTTGCAAACACGGGCTACGGCGTGGTGGAGAGCACCGCGGGCCGACTTGTGGCGCTCGACGGCGGCGTGATCGAGACGGCGGCCGGGCTGCGGGTGGAGCGCAGGCTGGCGGACATACATGGGGCGATCGACGCGCTGCTGGTCGAGCACGAGCCGCAGGCGATGGCACTTGAGGAGCTGTACTTCGGTCAGAACGTGAAAACGGCGTTCGCGGTTGGGCAGGCTCGCGGTGTCGTGATGCTGGCCGCGGGGTCTAGGGGGGTGTCGTGTGAGAGCTATACGCCACAGAAGGTGAAGGGCGCCGTCTGTGGGAACGGGCGCGCGGACAAGGAGCAGGTCGCGCGAATGGTGCAGGCGCTGCTCGGACTGGAAGCACCGCCCAAGCCGGACCATGCGGCCGATGCGTTGGCGGTGGCGATCTGCCACGCAAACTGCGCGCCGCTGTCGCGGGCACTCGCGGGGGCAAGCGCATGATCGGGATGCTGAAGGGCGAGGTCGCGGTGCGCCGCACCGACCACGTCGTGATCCTCTGCGGGGGCGTCGGCTACCGCGCGGCCGTCTCGGCGGAGACGCTCAAACACGTCCCGGCGGCGGGCGAGGAGACGACGCTGCACTCGCATCTGATCGTGCGCGACGACGCGCTGTCGCTCTACGGCTTCCACTCCGAGGAGGAGCGCGATCTGTTCCTGATGCTGCTCTCGGTGCAGGCCGTCGGCCCGAAGGTCGCGCTGGCGGTGCTCTCCGGCGGCACGCCGCGCGAGCTACAGGCGGCGATCGCGGGGCAGGACGCGGCCCGCTTCCAGGCGGTGCCCGGGATCGGCAAGCGCACCGCCGAGCGGATCATCGTCGAGCTGCGCGAGAAGGTCGGCGACGCCGCGCCGAGTGGGCCGATCGTGGCGCGTCGCGGAGATGGGCCGATGGCGTTGGCCCGCGACGGGCTGATCGAGCTGGGCTACGCGCCCGGAGAGGCCGAAGAGCTGCTGCGAGGCGCGGACGGAGACAGCGCCGAGGCATTGATCGCACAAGCGCTGCGGACCGCGCGCGCATCATGAGCGTACGGCTCCTCAGCGCCGGATCGCCACTCTCGGTCCCACCGTGCAGAAGCACCGCCTTCAGGGCTACGGTGTCGTCATGACTGCCGAGACCGCCCGCATCCAGACGCCCTACCTGGTCGAGGAGGACGAGCTCGACCGTTCGCTGCGACCCCGGCGCCTGACGGATTTCGTCGGACAGAGCACGCTGCTCGAGCAGCTCGGCGTCGCGATCGAGGCGGCGAGCGCGCGCGGGGAGGCGCTCGACCACCTGCTGTTGGCGGGACCGCCGGGCCTCGGCAAGACCTCGCTCGCGCAGATCGTCGCGGCGGAGCTCGAAGTGCCGTTCGTGCAGACGGCCGGCCCGGCGCTCGAGCGCAAGGGCGACATCGCGGCGTTCCTCACCGCGCTCGAGCCCAGGAGCGTGTTCTTCGTGGACGAGATCCACCGCCTATCGCGCACGCTCGAGGAGACGTTCTACCCGGCGATGGAGGATCACCGACTGCCGATCACGGTCGGGCAGGGCGCGGGCGCGCGCGTGGTCACGCTCGAGCTGCCGCCGTTCACGCTCGTCGGCGCGACCACGCGCACGGGACTGCTGACGACGCCGCTGCGCGACCGCTTCGGCATCCAGGCGCGGCTGGAGCCCTACGCCGTGGATGAGCTCGCGAGCATCGTGCGCCGCTCGGCCGGGATCCTCGAGATCGGCCTCGAGGATGACGGCGCGATCGCGATCGCGGCGCGCAGTCGCGGCACGCCGCGCGTGGCGAACCGGCTGCTCAAGCGGGTGAGAGACTTCGCGGAGGTGCGCATGGAGGGGGTCGTGACGGTGGCCGCGGCGGAGGCGGCGCTGGAGCTGTTGGAGGTCGACGAGCGCGGCCTGGATCGGCTGGACCGGGAGATCCTGCGCGCGATCTGCGTGAAGTTCGACGGCGGCCCGGTCGGGCTCTCGACGCTGGCGGTGGCGGTGGGGGAGGAGCAGGACACGATCGAGGACGTCTACGAGCCCTACCTGCTGATGCAGGGGCTGATCAAGCGCACCCCGCGCGGACGGGCCGCGACGCCGGCCGCGTTCGTACATTTGGGAATCTCGCCCGCCCCCATCTCGCCCGCCCAGATCCCGCCTGCCCCCGGGCCCCCCGCCGCCGCCGCCGGCCCGGCGCTGTTCTAGCGCCGGCTCCCCTAATCTGTCGACCAATGGCCCATCCGTTCATCTGCCCAAACTGCGGTCACCGCACGACCGAGCTGGACCGCAACATCGGTTTCACCCGCCAGCCGAAGGGCTGCGAGAAGTGCGGCTTTGCGTTCCTGTTCGAACTGCTCGACGACTACTACCCGGCACCGGACGCCGCCTTCTTCGTGTGCGATGGCGAGGGTCGGGTGATCGGCTGCGGGAAGAACTCCTTCGCCTTCACGGGCCTCGAGGAGGAGGAGGTGATCGGCCAGCGCGTCGAGCAGGTGCTGGGCCTGAGCTTCGCGAACGGCGACGACCCGGTCGCGACCGTGCTCGAGTGGGGGGTGCGGGCGCTCGACAAGCCGGTCGAGGTCAGCGGCGAGCGCGACGTGGCGGCCGGCGCGAAGGCGGACATGTTCCCCGCCTATGACGACGACGGCGGACTGTTGCTCGTGCTGACGCCCGACAAGTAGGCTGGGGCAGAGCCGATGACCGACCCCAGCCGCCACCAGCCGAACACCCACCCGCATCCTCGCCTATCGCCCCGATGACCGACCGCCGCCGCAACACCTTCATCCTGCTGATCGTCCTCGGGCTGGTGATCGCCTCGCTGCTCGTGATCGTCGGCATCCCCGGCGTCGTCAAAGCCAAGAAAACGCGTCTCGGCCTGGACTTGAAGGGCGGCGTCGAGCTCACCTACCAGGCGCGGCCGACCGCCCACGCGAAAGTGGACGCCGAATCACTGGAACGTGCGATCACGATCATGCGCAAGCGCGTCGACGGCCTCGGCGTCGCCCAGCCAGAAATCCAGCGAAGCGGCTCCGAAGAAATCGACGTGGCGCTGCCGAACGTCTCGAACGCCGGCCGCGCCGAAGCGCAGGTCGGCAAGACCGCGCTGCTGTACTTCTACGACTGGGAGCCGAACGTGATCGGCACCGACGGAAAGCCGGCGCCGAGCGAAGCGAGCGTGACCGGCGGCGAGAACGCCGCCTCCTCGACCTCGGGGCTGCTCGAGTACCAGGCGGTGCTGCGTGCCGCCAAACGCCCGGCGATCATCCGCAAGAACGACACGACGCTGAGCCCCGGCTGCACGCCCGAACAGAAGGATGGCTGCATCTACGGCAGTTGGTACCTGCTCGACACACAGAAGGGCAAGGAAAAGGTCCTGCGCGGACCCGAGGAAACGAAAGCGAACCTCTACTCCGAAGGCTTCAAAGCGCCGAAGGGCGCGCAGTTGAAGGCCGTGCGCGTGAACCCGGGCACGGTGCTCGTGCAGGCGCGCCCGGTCGAAAGCGCCACCGGCAAGGTCACGCAGTCATCGCCAAACAGCTGGTACGTGCTCAACGACGATCCCGTGCTGGAAGGCAAAGACATCACCAACCCACAGGAGAGCTCCGAAAGCGAATCGGGCCAGCCGGACGTGAACTTCGGCTTTGACTCGCACGGCAAGAGCGTCTTCCAGCAGACCACCAAGGAAATCGCCCAGCGCGGCCAGGAAGCGCAGCTGCCCGGGGTGACCAAGGAACAGGCCCTGCAGCACTTCGCGATCGTGCTCGACGGCCAGGTGATCACAGCGCCGTCGATCGACTACACGAAGTACCCGGAAGGGATCGACGCCTCGCAGGGCTCGGAGATCTCCGGCGGCTTCACGCTGACCTCGGCAGAAAACCTCGCCGACGAGCTGCAGTCCGGCGCGCTGCCGATCAAGCTGAACCTGATCTCCCAGTCGCAGGTCTCGGCGACGCTCGGCAAACAGGCGCTCAGCCAGGGCCTGCTCGCCGGTTTGCTCGGCTTCGCCGTCGTGTGCGCGTTCCTGCTGCTGTTCTACCGCGTGCTCGGCGCGATCGCGATCGGCGGCCTGGTGATCTATGCGATCTATTTCTTCGCGCTGATCAAGCTGATCCCGATCACGCTCACGCTGCCGGGGATCGCAGGGCTGATCCTCACGATCGGGATCGCCGCCGACGCGAACATCGTGATCTTCGAGCGCGTCAAGGAGGAGATCCGTGGCGGGCGCTCGATCGTCTCGGGCATCGCGACCGGCTACAGACGCGGGTTCGCGGCGATCGTCGACGCGAACGTGGTGACGTTCATGACGGCCTTCATCCTGTTCGCGCTTGCCACCGCCGAAGTCAAGGGCTTTGCCTTCACGCTCGGCATCGGCACGCTGCTGACGCTGTTCACCGCCGTGCTCGCCACGCAGGCCGCGCTCGGCGCGATGAGCCGCTCGCCGCTGGTCTCCCACAAGTCCGCGCTCGGCGCGACGCGACGGGGAAAGGGCTGGACGTTCGACTTCATGGGCGCCTCGAAGTGGTTCTTCTCGCTGTCGGGCACGATCCTCCTGATCGGGGCGCTCGCGATCGGCGGCAAGGGGCTGAACTTCGGGATCGACTTCAAGTCGGGCACGCGGATCCAGACGGCGTTCGTGAAACCCGTCAGCGAGAAGCAGGTCGCCGGAGCGATGAGCGCCGACGGCTACGGCAACGCCGAGGTCCAGCAGTTCAAGTCAAAGAGCGTCGGCGGGCAGGGCTTTCAGATCTCGACCGAGACGCTGCGCCCGGAACAGGTCAAGAAGATCAGGGCGGCCTTCGACGCGAAGTACGGCAACGGCGCGAGCGAATCCGGCACGCCGCACTGGTCCTCGACCTCGATCGGGCCGACGTTCGGCAAAACCGTCGCCAACAGCGCGGTGATCGCGATCATCGCCTCGCTGCTCGTGATCTCGGCGTATATCGCGCTGCGCTTCGAGTGGAAGTACGCGATCCCGGTGCTGATCGCGCTGATGCACGATCTGCTGATAACCGCCGGCGTCTATTCGTTGACGGGGAGGGAAGTGACGACGGCGACGGTCGCGGCGCTCTTGACCATCCTCGGGTATTCGCTCTACGACACGATCATCGTGTTCGATCGTGTGCGCGAGAACGTGCCGCGCATGCCCCGCGCGGCGTTCTCGCAGATCGTCAACCGCTCGATGTCGGAGGTGCTGACGCGCTCGTTGGCGACCAGCTTCTGCACGCTGCTGCCGGTGATCTCGCTGCTGCTGTTCGGCGGGGAAACGCTGAAGAACTTCGCCTTCGCGCTGATGGTCGGGATCGCCTCGGGCGCCTATTCCTCGATCTTCATCGCCTCGCCGGTGCTGACCCACTGGAAGGAACGCGAGGGCTCCTACCGCTCACGTCGCGCGCGGATCGTGGGCGAGGAGGGCAGCGTGCCCGCGTATGCGACGGCGCTCGGCGGCCAGCCCGTCGACGTGGAGCCCACCCAGGCGCGCAGACGCAACCGGCGCGGGCGCATCACCGCGCCCGAGGATCCGGGCGAGCAGATCTCACGCGACGAGTTCCAGGAACTCGTGAGAGACCTCGATGTCGACGCCGAGCCGAAGCAGAAGCCGCAGAAGCAGCGCGGTCGCGCCGCGGTTGCGCAGCGTCCCGCGGAGCAGCCGCAGGAGCAGGTCGCGCCCGAGGACGCACCGCAGGACATGCGCGACCCGGCGGCCGATCTGACCCCGGAGGACCTGGTGCTCAAGGAAGCGCCGAAACGCCGCGAGCGTACGAAACGATCGCGCAACAAACGCCACGGGAGGTCGCGCTGATGGGAATGCTCGGCTGGGTGATGATGGGCCTCGCGATCTGGCACTACACGATCTTCCTGCCCGACCGCTTCTGGGGCGGCATCGTCGGCGCGTTCGTCGGCTCGCTGATCGGCTCGATCGTGGTCGGGCTGATCATCTACGGGGTGAAAGTCTCCGCACTGCAGGTCCCAGGGCAGAAGGCGACGGACATCGCGGTCGTGCTCTACGCGGTCCCGGGCGCGCTGATCGGGATCGGGCTCGTGTACCTCGAGGGCATCCGTCGGGAACGGCGCGCCTGAGCGGTTCTAAGCGTCCAGGTTCCGTGCGGGCGCGGCGGAGCCCGGATGGCTACGACCCCCATCAGCCAAGCGGGGCGGACATTCTCAGACGGCCGCCCCCCGCGAAGCGGGTTACGGCCGGCTGAGAATGCCGATCCCGCGCTAATGCCGATCCCGCGCCGTTCCGTCTTGACCGGGCCTTAGCCTGGTCCGGTGGAGAGGCCCCGCTTTGAGATCGCCGACTGCCCTGCCGACGAGGTAGAGACGCTGCAGAGAGAGCTCGGCGTCAGCGGTCCGCTCGCGCAGATCCTCGTGCGGCGCGGTCTTGCCGAGCCGGCGCTGGCACGCGCGTTCCTTGCGGCCGACGAGGAGCATTCGCCCGCCGAGTTCGCCGGCATCGAGCGGGCGATCGAGCCGATCCTCCGGCACGTCAGAAGCGGCGCGCGGATCACGATCCACGGCGACTACGACGTCGACGGGATCTGTTCCACGGCCGTGCTAGTGCGGTCGTTGCGACGGCTGGGGGCGAACGTCGACTGGTACCTCCCCGACCGCGCAAGCGACGGCTACGGGCTGAACCTGGTCACGGTCCAGCGGCTTGCGCAGCGCGGCACGCGCCTGCTGGTTACGGTGGATTGCGCGATCACCGCGGTCGCGGAGGTTGAGCAGGCAAAGGCGCTCGGGCTTGAGGTGGTGGTCACCGACCATCACGCCCCTCGGGCCGACGGGGTGCTGCCCGACGCGCCGATCGTCCATCCGGCCATCTGCGGCTATCCCTGCCCCGATCTCTGCGCCACGGCCGTCGCCTTCAAGCTCGCCCAGGCGCTCGAGCACGCCGCTGCCGCCGCATCCGGCGCCACGGCCGGCGTGGCGCCGGATGCGGGCTGTGTGGACGACGGCGTGTCCAGCCGTCGCGCCCTTGAGGAGGACTTCGACCTGGTGGCGTTGGCGACGATCGCCGACGTGGTCTCGCTCACGGGAGAGAACCGCACGCTCGTGCGGCGCGGATTGCGCGCGCTTGCGGGCACCGCCAAGCCGGGGTTGCGCGCGCTGATGTCCGTCGCCCGGGTCGATCCGGGTAAGTTGAATGAGCGCTCGGTCGCCTTCGCGCTGGCGCCCCGGCTGAACGCCGCCGGGCGTCTCTATCGCGCCGACGCGGGGCTGGAGCTGATCCTGACCGAGGATCCGCTGCGCGCGGCGCAGGTCGCGGAGGAGCTTTCTCGCGCCAACCACGAGCGCCGGCAGGTGGAGATGCGCATTCGCTACGAGGCCGAAGCGCAGGTTGCGGCATTGGATCCCACCCACCCACGCGCGGCGTACGTGCTGGCGGGCGAGGACTGGCACGCGGGCGTGATCGGGATCGTCGCCTCGCGGCTGGCCGAGCGCCACCACCGCCCGGTGGTGCTGATCGCCCTCGACGGCGGTCTCGGCAAGGGCTCGGGGCGGAGCATCGACGCGTTCGACCTGCTCGCGGGGCTGAGCGCCTGCGGCGGTCACCTGCGCCGTTTCGGCGGCCACCGCGCCGCCGCTGGCCTTGAGATCGAGCGCGGGCGCGTCGAGGAATTCGCGCAGGCGTTCGCCGCGCACGCCGAGGAAGTGCTCGACCCGAGGGACGCGGCGCCGCTGGAGCGAGTCGACGCCGTCGTGGAGTGCGATCAGCTCGGGATGGAGCTCGCCGAGGAGCTGCTCGCGCTGGCGCCGTTCGGACGCGGCAACCCGGGGGTGTCGCTGCTCGTCGAGAACGCCACGTTTCGCGATCTGCGCCCGATGGGAGAGGGCAAGCACCTGCGCTTCACGCTGGAGTCAGGTGGCGCGCGAGCGCGCGGCGTCGCCTTCGGGACCGGCTCCCGCCTGCCGGTTGCCGAGGGGGAGCCGGCCGAAGCGACGTTCACGCTCGAGGTCAACGAGTGGAACGGCGTCAGCGAGCCCCGCCTGGTGCTCCGCCAGGCGCGGGTCCGCAAGGAGGAGCCCGTCGCCGAGCAGCTGGTCGCGACGCCGTCGCCGCCCGTCGAGGACGGGGAGCTCGTGCTGTTCGCGCTGAGCTGAGGTCCGCGCTCGATCGGTCCGCCGGCGATCCCTTCAATCTGGGTGGTCCGTCCCCTACCCTTAGAAGATGGCGATCGCAAAGGATTCATCCACCAGCCCGCCTGTCGCTCAGCTCGATGAGCTTGCTCCTGTGACCGATGAGGTGCTCGCACCGAGCCCGGCCGAGGAGCGCCTGGACCTCAACGAGTTCGAGCGGCGGTTGCTCGACGACCTGTTCGCGATCGTCTCCGAGCACGCCGAGGACTCGGCGGTCGAGATCGACCGCGCCCGCGTGGGCGACGCGTTCGTGTTCGCCTGCGAGCACCACGCCGACCAGCGGCGCAAGTCCGGCGAGGACTTCATCGTGCATCCCGTCGGGGTCGCGCGCATCTGTGCGGGCATGCGCCTCGATACCGAGACGCTGTGCGCGGCCCTGCTGCACGACACGGTCGAGGACACCTCCGCCTCGATCGAGGAGGTGCGCGCTCGCTTCGGCGAGCAGATCGCCGCGATCGTCGACGGCGTGACGAAGCTGACCGGGATCGCCTTCCAGTCGCGCGACGAGGCGCAGGCGGAGAACTACCGCAAGATGATGGTCGCAATGGCCACCGACGTGCGGGTGATCCTGATCAAGCTTGCCGATCGCCTCCACAACATGCGCACGATCGATGCGATGGGAAAGCAGAAGCAGATCGAGAAGGCGCGCGAGACGCTCGACATCTACGCGCCGCTCGCCCACCGACTGGGCATCCACGCGATCAAGTGGGAGCTCGAGGATCTCGCCTTCGCGACCCTGCATCCGCGCAAGTACCAAGAGATCAAGGGTCTCGTCGCCCAGCAGCGCGACGAGCGCGAGCGCTACGTCGCGGAGGCCGGCGAGTATCTCGCTCGCGAGCTCGCGGAGTTGGGGATCGAGGCGCGGATCGCCGGTCGCGCCAAGCACTTCTACTCGATCTACTCGAAGATGACTAAGAAGGGCCGCGAGTTCAACGAGATCTACGACCTCACCGCGATGCGCGTGATCGTCGACTCGGTGAAGGACTGCTACGGCACCGTCGGCGTGATCCACTCGCTGTGGAAGCCGCTGCCCGGGCGTTTCAAGGACTTCATCGCGATGCCGAAGTTCAACATGTACCAGTCGCTGCACACGACGATCATCGGCCCCGAGGGCCGGCCCTTGGAGATCCAGCTGCGCACGCAGGAGATGCACGAAATGGCGGAGTATGGGGTGGCCGCCCATTGGATGTACAAGACGACACCCGGTCAGGATCCCGGCGAGCGCGGCGGGATCGGCGGGGGTCCGATCAGGTCCGGCGGCCAAATCAACTCCGGCGAGGACGCGAAGCTGCAGTGGCTGCGCTCGATGCTCGACTGGCAGAAGGATCTGCTCGATCCGCAGGAGTTCATGGAGACACTGCGCACCGACCTGTTCGAGGACGAGGTCTACGTGTTCACGCCCAAGGGCGAGGTCAAGTCGCTCGCCGCCGGCGCGACGCCGCTGGACTTCGCCTACGAGGTTCACACCGAGATCGGCCACCGCTGCGTGGGCGCGCGCGTGAACGGGAAGATCGTGCCGCTGCACTGCGAGTTGCACTCCGGCGACATCGTCGAGATCCTCACCGCCAAGCGCGAGCGCGGTCCCTCGCGCGACTGGCTGGCGATGGTCAAGACCACGCGCGCGCGCAACAAGATCAAGGCCTGGTTCAAGGCGGAGTCCCGTCAGGACACCGAGCACACGGGTCGCGAGGTGCTGCAGGAGCACCTGCGCAAGCAGGGCCTGCCCGCGCAGAAGATCACCGGCTCGGCGCTGCTGGCGGACGTGATCAGGGAGATGGGCTACCGCAAGGCCGATGACTTCTACATCGCCCTCGGCGCGGCCAAGGTCTCGCCGAAGGTCGTCGTGAACAAGGTGATGCAGCGCCTCAAGCAGGGTGAGGCGGCCGATGGCGAGGCAACGGCCGCCGATCTTCTGCGCGTCGGGCGCGCGCGGCGGCGGCCGACGAAGTCATCCGGTCAATACGGGATCCGGGTGGACGGCGTCGAGGACGTGATGCTGCGCCTGGCCAAGTGCTGCCGGCCGGTGCCGGGGGACGAGATCGTCGGCTACATCTCGCTCGGTCGCGGGATCACGATCCACCGCGAGGACTGCCCCAACTCCGTGCTCCTGCGCAAGGACCCTGAGCGCTTCACGAGCGTCTCCTGGGAGGGCGACCAGACGACCGCGTTCGTCGTCGAAATCCAGATCGACGCATGGGATCGCCACCGCCTGCTCGAGGATCTCTCGCGTGTGTTCTCCGAGTCCGGCGCGAACATCCTCGAAGCGCGTTGCCTGTCGACACCGCCGATGGTCAAGAACCGCTTCGTCGTCGAGGTGGCGGACACGCACACGCTGAAGGGCGCGGTCACGCGCCTGCGCAACATCGAGTCGGTGTTCGATGCCTACCGCGTCACCCCCGGCGCCACCGGCTCCTAGGCGAACACTGGCCGGCGCGATACTGCGTCCTCGGTCGCTCGCGACCGAAGCCGGGAGACACTCGCTCCGCTCGCATCCCCATTTCGGCCAGCACGCCACGCTCCCTGCGTCCTTGTCTCGCTTGGCCATTGTCCGCCTAGGAATGCTCAGCTGACGACGTTCAAAGCCCGCGGGAGGATTGAATAGCGCGCCTCTGAGACCTCGCCGATGAAGTCGCCGTCGACCTGCAGCGGCAGCGGGCGCCCGTCGGCGCTCTGCACCGTGAGCTCGCTCAGCGCGGGGAAGCTCGAGACGTGGCGATGGCGGGCGATGTGGGCCCGGGAGGAGAAGGCTCGCCAGGCGATCGAGGGCATGTCCAGCGGTCGCGCGCGGTGCAGGACGGATGCCGCGAGCGCGCCCGAGTCGAGCGCCGCTTCCTCGGCGACCTCGATCGGGCGGTTCTGGAAGTAGGTGAAGGGCGATCCGTTCTGCACGATCGTGGTGACGCCTTCGAGTGTCTGCTCACCCGCGCGGGCGAGCATCCGCGGCGGGCGCACGAGGTAGCGCCGGGTGAACGTGCTGATCGCCGCCCATGTGAAGTAGTAGGCGCCCAGGCGCGCCTTCAGGCGTGGGTTGGAGTCGACCCGCTCGACCACGCTCGCGTCGACGCCGAGGCCCGAGGCGAAGGTGAAGCAGCGGCCGTTGACGACGCCCAGGTCGACCTTGCGCGGGCGCCAGTCGTCGGCCATCGCGAGCAGGTGCTCGGTGGCGTCGACGAGCTCGCCGGGGATGCCGAGCATCTTGCCGAACACGTTCGCCGAGCCGCCCGGCAGGCAGGTCAGCGGCGTGGGGTTGGCGCCCGTCCACTCGCCGGGCGATGGGTGGGCGGGGTTCCCAATCAATCCGTTGGCCGCTTCGTTGACGGTCCCGTCGCCACCGAAGGCGACGACCACGTCGTAGCCCTCGTGTGCTGCCTCGCGGCACAGCTCGGTTGCGTGGCCCCGGGCCTCGGTGTCGACGGCATCGACCTCGAAGCGGCCCTGAAGCGCGTAGACGACGAGGTGGCGCAGGCGGTCGGAGACCGTCGTCGCGTAGGGGTTGACGATGATCAGCATGCGCCGCTTCGTTGCCGCCTGCAGCGGCTCGAAGTCCTGCAGCGCCGCCAGTCGCCGGTCGTGCTCGTGTACGGGAGAGCCCATCACAAGGCCTACACCGCGCCGCTGTGACCGTTACCGGGTCTCCTGAAGCGAGCCTTGCAAACGTTGGAGCGCTCGCTATAATGCTCGTGCAGACATAGCTGGACACATCCAGAGGGGTGGAGGGCCTGGCCCTACGAAACCCCGGCAACCACCGTCAAAGTCACAGGCGGGAAGGTGCCAATTCCAGGAGATGTGTGGCGGGCTTCGCGCTCTTCGCCACACGTGACACGGCGAAGACTAGAGCGAAGGAGCCCACATGGCTGTCAGTCATCTGCAGTGCAAGGAGTGCAAGACCCAGTATCCGCTGGAGGCGCTGTTCGTTTGCGAGCGGTGCTTCGGGCCGCTGGAGGTCGCCTACGACCACAGCCGCTCGAGCCTCGACGTCGGTGAGCTGCGCCGCCGCATCCAGGGCGGTCCGCAGAACATCTGGCGCTACGCGGACTTCCTGCCGCTCGCCGGTGGACCTCCGGGGCCCTCTGGCCGGCTCGCCTCGCGCGTCGGCCTACCGGCGGGCTGCACGCCGCTGATCCGCGCCGACCGGCTCGCCGAACGGCTTGGGCTGCGCGAGGTGTGGGTCAAGAACGACGCCGCCAACCCGACCCACTCGTTCAAGGACCGCGTCGTCTCGGTCGCCGTCACGCGGGCGCGGGAGCTGGGCTTCGAGACGATCGCGTGCGCTTCGACGGGCAACCTGGCCAACTCGGTGGCCGCCCATGGCGCGGCGCTGGGCATGGACTCCTACGTGTTCATCCCGGCGAACCTCGAGGAGCAGAAGATCCTCGCCACGGGCATCTACGGGACGAAGCTCGTCGGGGTGGATGGCAGCTACGACGACGTCAACCGCCTCTGCACGGAGCTGTGCGCCGAGCGCGACTGGGCGTTCGTGAACATCAACCTGCGCCCCTACTACGCCGAGGGCTCGAAGACGCTGGCGTTCGAGATCGCCGAGCAGCTCGGCTGGGAGCTCCCCGACCGCTGCGTGGTGCCCGTCGCCTCGGGCTCGTTGTTCACGAAAATCGCCGCCGGCTTTCAGGAATGGAGCGAGCTCGGGTTGATCGAGGGGGAGTCCCTTCCCCGGATGAACGGCGCCCAGGCCGAGGGCTGCTCGCCCGTGGCCAGCGCCTATGCAGACGGCCACGACGTCTGCCGTCCGGTCAAGCCGGACACGATCGCCAAGTCGCTGGCGATCGGCAACCCCGCCGACGGTCCGTATGCGCTCGATCTGGCGCGGCGCACGGGCGGCGGCGTTGACGCGGTCAGCGATGAGGAGATCCGGGCGGGTATCAAACTGCTGGCCGAAACGACCGGTGTCTTCACCGAGACGGCCGGGGGCGTCACCACGGCTGTGCTGGCGAAGCTCGCCGCGCGCGGCGACATCGACCCCGACGAGCGCGTCGTGCTGGTGATCACCGGCGACGGCCTGAAGACGCTCGACGTGGTGCGCGACTCCTTCGAGACCTACAAGATCGACGCCAGCGTGGAGTCATTCGAGAGCACCGTGCCCGAGGCCGTGGTGGTCTGATGGCGGTGTTGGTGAAGATCCCCACCCAGCTGCGCGCCGCCGCCGGAGGAGCCGCCGAGACGGAGGTTTCCGGCGAGACAGTGGCCGAGGCCCTGAACGGCCTCTACGAGCGCTACGGCGAGCTGCGCGAGCGCATCTGCAACGAGGACGGCTCGCTGCGGCGTTTCGTCAACGTCTATCTCGCCGGCGAGGACATCCGCTTTCTGGACGGGCTCGCCACGCCGGTCCCAGACGGTGCCGAGTTGACGATCCTTCCCGCGGTCGCCGGCGGCTGAGCGCTTCGAGATTTCTTCACCTCTGTTGAGGTTCGCGTGAGTACCCTGCAGTTAGCTACCCGTATGGCTACTCAGACACCCACCCGTCCCGCTTTCGCCCCCACGGAGGGCATGACCGAGTTCTTCGACGGGATCGCTTGTCTCGACGAGCGATCGCGCCGTCAGGCGATGCCGGCCGCCCCGCGCGAGCTACCCGATCGCCCCAGCGAGACCGGCTGCTACATCGAGGTGCAGGGGCCGGGGGAGGGGGAGGGGCTGCTGATACCGCTCGGGCGGGGCGTGACGCACATCGGGCGCGGTCTCGCCGCCGATCTGCGCCTCGACGAGGATTCCGTCTCACGGCGCCACGCGATCCTCGTATACCGTGGCTCGGGCTCGCGCATACTCGACGATCGCAGCTCCAATGGCACGTTCGTCAACGGCCATCGCGTCACGCAGGCGGATCTGCACGATGGCGACGTGCTCGTGCTCGGGCGGGTCGTGCTGCGATATCTGGAGCTCTGACGGCGCCGAACGTCAGTGCCCACCGAGGCTGAACGCGCCGCTGAGGACGACCGGCCCCGGCTTGGTCGCATGTTCGTTCGTCTCGCGGGTGAGCTCCATCTCGTGGTAGTCACCGGCGTTGGCGGGTAGCAGCGCGCCGCCCTGCGCCTGGCCCTTGGAGTTGACGGGGGGGATCTTGCCCAGCGCCAGTGAGCTCGTCGGGGAGTTATAGAGCCAGACGGCATAGAAGAAGCCGCTCGACGGAGGCAGGTGTTCGGCCGCGATGTAGAAGGCGCGCCTGGAGCCTTCGGAAAGGACCTCGGCCAAGCCGACCGTCTTGCTGTTCGGTTCGGGCGAGGTGAGGGCGATCCGCTTGTCGAGGGTCGGCTTCTTCCCCGACGTCGTGGAGGTGCTCGATGTCGTCGAGGTTTTCGAGGTGCTCGGGGACGTCGTGCTGGCGCTCTGCGTGCTCGACGCTTTGTGCGAGCCGCCGCCGCTCGTGATCAGGATTACGGCGACGACGACGATCACGACGAGCGCCGCGAGCAGCAGCGCGCCGCCGCGTCTGGAGCTCGGCAGTGAACTGGAGAAGCCTGTGTCGCGCGTCTGGCCGGACCGCGTCTGTGCGGGCGGTGGCAGGGCTGTAGGCGCAGGCGATTGAGCGCCGCGGGAGGGTCTCGCTTGCTCGCCGCCGTCCGGTGCGGGCGCTCGAGCAGTGCTGCGCGGCGCGCTTGGCTTCTCCGCGAGGGCATCGAGCGCGGCGCGGGCGCGGTCGCGGACGACGTCCTGGGAAATGCCGAGCATCTCCGCGATCTCGGCGTGGCTCTTGCCCTGACGGACAAGCAGCAGCAGCACCGCGCGCTGGTCGGGAGGGAGGTCGTCTAGTCGGCTCATGGGGGAAGGGTCCGTAGGCTATCGTGGCGCCGGGATGACCACGCCGACCGCTGAGCAGCTGAACGAGTTCAGGGTCGGGTTCGACCGTCTGTATGGCCTCGAGCTGGTGGAGCTCTCCGCGGAGGAGGTGCGGGCTCGGGTGCGGCTGCGCGACGAGCTAAGGCAGCCGATGGGCCTGCTGCACGGAGGCGTCTACGCCTCGATCGCCGAGTCGCTGGCTTCACTGGCGACGGCCATGGGGGTGCTCGAACGTGGCGAGGTCGCGATGGGCCTGTCGAACAACACCAGCTTTCTGCGGCCGGTCACCGATGGGTCCGTGCACGCCCACGCGACGCGCCTGCACAAAGGTCGCACGACGTGGGTGTGGGACGTGCGCTTCCGCGACGACGCCGGCCACCTGTGCGCGCTGACACGGATGACGATCGCGGTGCGTCCCGCGCCGCCGGGCTAAGAAACGGTCCGAAAACCCGCTGACGGCGCCTCAGGGGCCGATTGCGCGCGAGCTGGCTAGTTTTTGGATGGTTTCTAATTCGGCGCGCGTAGGAGCGTCAGAGCTTGGCCTGGCAGCGGCTGTTCGCCGAAGCCGGTGTCTGGCTGCGACGAGGGCAGCGGCGCGGCGAGGGCGCCGACGTCGTTGATGGGCACGGCCGTGTCGGCGGCGGCGCGGGCAAGCACGGGGCTGTCGGCGTAGATACCTACCACCACCCCGGCGGTGGGCAGCTCGATCGTCTGCTCCCCCTGGGCCGTCACGCCGGTGACGCCGCGGATGCGAATCGCGCGGTGTGGTTGTGAGCCGGCTGGGATGAAGCTGTTGTCGGGAGATGTGACCACCCGCAGGCGCGCGACGCAGGTGTTCTGGCCGCCCTCGGCGCAGTCCCCGTACTGGACGGTGTAGGCGCCGCTGGGATCCTCGGAGGCTTCGGTGATCGCCATGCGCTGGAAGGAGCCGCCCAGCCAGTAGACGGGGAAGGGAGCCAGGATCAGGTTCTCGAGGGTGGTGTGGGAAATCGGCTGGTCCTGGAGGGTGTTGCCGCAGCCTCCGAGGGCGAGCGTGCAGAGGGCCAGCGCGAGCAGCGCGATCGGGCGGTTGGGCGAGCGATTGGGTCTACGCATCATCGGGAGGGCGGGCTTCTGTACATGTTGGTGATCGGCATGCGCCGATCGCGCCCGAAGGCGCGCGTGGTGACCTTGATACCCGGAGGCGCCTGGCGGCGCTTGTACTCGGCGAGGTCGACGAGCCGGATCGTGCGATCGACCTCCTGCGCGGGCAGGCCCTCGGCGATCAGCTGCTCACGGCCCTTGTCGAGCTCGATATAGCCGGAGAGGATGCGGTCGAGCAGCTCGTAGGGGGGTAGCGAGTCCTCGTCGCGCTGGTCGTGGCGGAGCTCGGCTGAAGGCGCGCGCTCGATGATCGACCGGGGAATTGGTGCCCGCCCGCCCGCGCGCGGGGATGTACGCGGCCGCCCGCCGATGGACGGCGGCAGTGCGGCGGAGTTGCGCCACTCGCACAGGCGGTAGACGAGCGTCTTCGGTACGTCCTTGATCACGGCGAGGCCGCCGGCGAGATCGCCGTAGAGGGTCGTGTAGCCGACAGACATCTCCGACTTGTTGCCGGTCGTGAGCACAAGCCAGCCAAACTTGTTGGAGAGCGCCATCAGCAGGTTGCCGCGGATCCGGGCCTGGAGGTTCTCCTCGGTGAGGTCCGTCTCATGTCCGGCGAGCTCAGCCTGGAGCGCCCGCGTGTAGGCGTCCATCACGGGCTCGATCTGCAGCTCGTGCGTGCGCACGCCGAGCGCGGCGGCGAGCGTGCGCGCGTCCTCCTGGGTGGCGAGGGAGGAGTAGGGGGAGGGCATGATCGCCACGCTCACGCGCCCGGCGCCGAGCGCGTCGGCGGCCAGGCAGGCGACGAGCGCGGAATCGATCCCCCCGGAGAGGCCGAGGACGACGTGGGAGAAGCCGTTCTTCTCGACGTAGTCGCGCAGCCCTAGCATCAGCGCCACGTAGATCTCGGCCTCTTCGGGCGCGATCGGCTCGGCCAGGGGCGGGGAGACGGCGTCGCGCCGCGGGGTTGGGGACTGGCTTGGAAGCACCGCCAGGGGGGGCGTTGCCGCCTGTGCCACCGCGGGAGGATCGCCGGCGCCCCGCGCAAGGACGGTGCCTTGCGGTGGTCCGTCGCCCTCTGACTTTCCGGCGACGTCCAGGTCGAGGTCGCACAGCAAAAGGTCCTCCTCGAACTGCGCCGCGCGGGCGAGCGTCTTGCCGGTGTGGTCGACGACGAAGGAGTGGCCGTCGAACAGCAGCTCGTCCTGGCCGCCGACGAGCCCGCAGAACGCGACCGGAACCCCGTCTTCGCGGGCGCGCCGGCCGAACATGCGCTCCCGTTCGAGGCCCTTGCCGGCGTGATAGGGGGAGGCGGAGATGTTCACGATCAGACGCGCGCCGTCGGCGGCCTCCTGCGAAGCCGGAGGGCCGGGTAGCCAGATGTCCTCACAGACGGTCAACCCAAGCAGATGCCCACCCACCTCGATCGTCGCGCCCGCGCTCCCAGGTTGGAAGTAGCGTCGCTCGTCGAACACGCCGTAGTTGGGCAGGTGGACCTTGCGGTAGATCGCCCGGACTGCTCCGTCGGCGAGCACGGCGGCGGCGTTGTAGACGTGGTCGGCGTGCTCCGGGAAGCCGACGATCGCGACCACGCCGTGCGTTTCGCGTGCCAGCTCCGCGAGCGCCGCTTGCGTGTCGGAGAGGAAGTGCTCGCGCAGCAAGAGATCCTCCGGGGGATAGCCGGTGAGGGCGAGCTCGCCGAACAGCACGAGCTCCGCGCCGGCCGCCCGAGCGTCATCGAGACCAACACGGATGCGCGCCGCGTTGCCGGCGATGTCGCCCACCGTGGGATTCATCTGGCAGAGAGCCAGGCGCACTTCGAAGCGAACCTGTCCGGTCAGCTCTGCACGGCGGGAGGCTTGCCCAACGAAGCACGGCCATTGCCACTGGTGGCCGCCCTGCGCCGCGGTTTGGCGCCGTTGGCCGGTGACGCGGCGGCGGCTTTGCCCGCCGCTTGTCTGGCGCCGTTGTTGGCCCGGGTCCCGGCGGTGGCTTTGCGTGGAGACTTCGCGCCGCTGGTCTGAGCGGCGTCGACGCTTCTCGTGCCGCGAGCTTGCGAGCGTTTCGCCGGGATACCGGCGGCGCGCGCCAGCGAGGCGATCGCCAGGCGCAGGTCGCGCACGATCCCCTCGAGGCCGGGCAGCGCGTCGTAGTCGGCGAGCAGGCCGAAGCCGAGATGGCCGTCGTAGCTCATCACGGCGATCCCGAGCGCTTGGCGGCGGGCGAGCGGGACGACCGGGTAGAGCACCTGCAGCCGGTGGCCCAAGAGATACAACGGGAACTGCGGCCCGGGGACGTTCGTGACGACGAGGTTGAAGAAGCGTTGGCGCGCCTGCAGCCGCGCCGCCTGGCTGAGGATCGTCGGCGGCGCGAAGCCGGCGAGGTTAACGAGCGCCTGCGCGCCGACGGCCTGGCCGGACTCCTTCAGGCTCTGCATCTCGACGCTGATCTGCCGCAGGCAGTCCGCCGGATCTTCGACGCCGACCGGCAGCGGCGCCCACATCGCGGCGACCTGGTTGCCGAGCGCGGGTGCGCGGGACTTCCGGTCCGAGTCCGCGCGCACGGAGACCGGGACCATCGCCTTCAGCACGAGGCCTTCCGTGTTCTCGCCCTGGGCACGTAGGTAACGGCCCAGCGCGAGGCTGACCGACGCGAGCACGACATCGTTGAGCGTGCCGCCGAGCGCGTCCTTGATCGCCTTAAACTGGGCGAGGGAGCCGTCGTGGAAGGTGTAGCGGCGGTGCGGGCCGATGTCGACATTGAACGGGCTCGGCGGCGCCGGCGCGTTGATGCCGGCGAGCGCCGTCGCGCCGATGCCCACGAGACTGTCCTTCAACTGGCCCGCCGCCCGACGCGGGGCGCGCAGCAGCGCGCGGGCGCCGCGGGTCATCTCGCCGGGCACGGTCGTGCGCTCCAAGAGCGCCTCGCCGAGCAGCTTCGCCGGCCCCGGCAGCGGACGCGCGGTCCACGGCACCGGAGGCCGCCCCGTTGCCGTGGGCTCGGGGGAGGTGTCGAACAAAACTGTGGTGATGTCCACCCCGGAGATCCCGTCGACGAGCGCGTGGTGGGTCTTTGCGATCAGCGCGAAGCGTTCCCCGGCCATGCGCTGCACCAGCCAGATCTCCCACAGCGGCTTGGAGCGGTCGAGACGCTGCGAGAACAGACGGCCGGCGAGCTGCTTCAGCGCGGCGTCGTCGGCCGGCCGCGGCAGCGCGGTGTGGCGGATGTGGTAGCGCGGGTTGAAGTGCGGGTCATCGGTCCACACCGGCCGGCCCTGCCCGAGCGGCACGTAGGCGAGGCGCTGGCGGTAGCGCGGCACCAGATGCAGGCGGCTGAGGATGTGGTCCACGAGCTCCTGCGGCGTCGGTGCCTTGCCCTCGAACACCATCACCGACGCCACGTGCATGTGCGCGGTCGAGTCGTCCTCCAGGTGCAGGAAGGTCGAGTCCAGCGCGGACAGGCGGTCGGGGTTGGCCATCAGCCGATTGTCGCGGCTTCGGTCTCCCACGTCAACGTTGGCTGATTATGGGCGGTCTTGCGCACGGCGTCGCCGCCAGGGAAGTGTGATCCCCATCACACATAAACCCCGCAAAGACCGCTTAAACTACGAACAATTGTTCGACCCTGCCGAGTCGTCTCCGTGGATGGAGGCGAACGGGGGACCCACTGCCACGTCGCGGGAAGGCGGCGTGGATGGGGCGAATCGGCCGTTGTTACGGCCGTAACGCCCGGGAGGCGCGCGTCCGTTTCGTGTGCCACCCCGGCCGTGAGCCCGACAGCTAACCCCGTAGGCGGAAACAAGGAGGTTCCTCACCAGTATGTACGTCCCCGCGACTCTCGCGCAGCCTGCCACGGCCCTGACGCCACTCGTGATCGATGCGAGCGATGCGACACCGTCGCTGCCGGCACCTGCACGAACCTCGCTGAGCGCGCTGCGCGAGGAGCTGAACGTGCTCGAGGGTCACGCTACGAGCGTCACCGGCAAGCTCACGGCGCGCAGACGCAGCTCCAACCGGGAAGCCATGGCTGGCGGCGCGACCTCAGCGACCACGGCATCCGCATCTGCAACGGCCAAGCTCCACGCCGCCGGCGTGGCGGGCCAGGAGGTGCAGCTGCAGGCACTCGGCGAGCATGGCTGGCGGACCGTCGCCCACACGCGCACCGGCGCGAACGGCCGCTTTCGGCTGCGCTACGTACCGCGTGAGGCCACGAGCGAGCAGGTGCGGCTGCGCTTCGGGGGCGACGGTGAAGACCTGCCCGCCCACCGCCGTCTCGGCGCCCTGAACGTCTACCGCGTGGCCGAGGCCTCCTGGTACGGCGGCGGCGGCGAGATGGCCTGCGGCGGCGAGCTGACGAGCGCGACGATGGGCGTGGCGAACAAGACGCTGCCGTGCGGAACGCAGGTGACGCTCCGCTACGACGGGCGTACGGTGCGCGTCGACGTGATCGACCGTGGGCCGTACGTGGCCGGACGCGAATTCGACCTCACCGAAGCGACGAAGCAGGCGCTCGGGTTCGGCGGCGTGGGGGAGGTTTGGAGCACGCGCTGAGCACGGTATTGGGGACGCCCGGGGTGAGATGTTGAACAGGCTCCGAGACGCCCCAACCCAGCGGGCCCAGCGATTTGCATGGGAACCTTCATGCAGAGGTTGGCTTTCGGTCGAGCGCGTCCTTGAATCTGCCGAATGTCAGCGGGAATGAGCACGACGTCGCGAGCACAACTCTGGCTGGAGAGCCTCGGCGATTGGAGCTGGCCCGGGCAAGGCGGGGGCCAGGGCGGGGAAGCGCTCGAAGCGCTGCCGCCGTCCTGGGTGCCGGCCTTTCCGCCGCGCCTCGAGGCGTTCGCACCCGCCGGCGCCGTGCCCGGCGCGTGGCAGTCGCCGCGCGCGATCCCGCGCCGCCGGTTCGGCCTGGGGGCGCTGCTGAGCGCCGTCGCGGCGGTCTGCGCGATGCTCGTGTTGCACGGCCAGCTCAGCCTCGAGCGCCTCGTCGGCGTGCGCACCGCGACTACCACCTCCGCCACGGTCAACGCGAACGCCGCGCCGGCGCCGCCGCCGCTGACGCTGATGCCGGTCAGCCAGGACGCGGCCGGCAGCTCGATCGACGTCGCCACCTATCCCTCGGCGGCGCTCGGCCGAGAAGGGTCGTTCCTCGCCTACCTCCCCGCCGGCTACGCGAGCACCGCCAGCCACTACCCGGTGCTGTACATGCTCACCGGCGACGACCAGTCGAACACGGCGTTCCTGCAGGTCGGGCTGCAGAGCGAGCTCGACCGGCTGATCGCCCGGCACGCGATCCCGCCGCTGATCGCCGTGATGATCCAGGGCGGACCCGGCTCGAACAACTGGCGCAACGAGGGCACGACGCGCTACGAAAGCTACGTCCTCGAAACGCAGCAGCTCGTCGATCGCACGCTCCCGACGCTCGCCGAGCGCGGCGCACGCGCGATCGTCGGCGACTCGATGGGCGGCTACGGCGCGATGAACGTTGCGCTGGCCAACCCCTACCGCTTCGGCGTGGTCGAGAGCTGGCTCAGCTTCTTCAACGGTCTCGGAGGTGATCTGCACGCTGACCGGCCGATCATCAAGCAACTCGGCCTGCACGCGTTCGTCTACGGCGGCGAAGAGGACCACATCGCCAACCCCGACGAGGACGCCCCCTTCGCGGCGGCGCTACGCGCGGCGGGAGCCGATGCCCACGGCGCCGTCTACCCCGGCGAACACAGCCTCGCGACGGTCGAAGCGCACCTCGCGAGCATGCTCGTGTTCGCGGGACGCTCGTTCTCTCTCATGCCTTCAATCCAAAGGGGACGGGGAAGTTTTTAATGGAGCCGCCTGCCGGCGGCCGCGCTGACGTTCGCCGTTCGTCAACGGGCGTGGCTCGGCCTCACCGGTGAGCGGTGCGACTGAGCTGGCAGGGGCAACCGGCTCACGGCGCTCTTTTTTGAACTAGTATGTGTTCTAAGTCGCATGGAGGGTCAGTGTTCGGGTCGAGTCACAAGGAGAGGTGCCGGAAGATGACACGCAAGGCTGGTAGCAGCGACGTTTCGAGAAGCTCTATCGGAGCTGGTCCGCACAGCGGACGCTTCCGCGCACGAGCCGCGCTCGTGGCGGGGATCATGTCCGCAGGCGTCTTCCCGGGAATTGCCTTGGTCGGGGTCGCCACCTCCAATGCAGCACCTTCGAAGGCGGTTGCCGCCAGGACGATCACCTTGCACGAGAGCGGGCAACTGCATCGAACGGGCCACTCGGGTCTCAAGCTCAACGAGCAGGGCTCGGCGTCGGGCACGATCAGAGGCACGATCTACATCCATCTGGATGTGGTCTCGCCCAATCGCGTGACGACTGAAATCAGCATCTACCCGCGCGGGAGCTCGCTCACGGGAACCGGATCGGCCAGCTATCACGTGAATGGCGGTACGGCGAGCTTCTCGGGCACGATGTCGATTGATCGTGGGACCGGCACCTATGCTGGTGCTCGCGGCTCGGGGCTGAAGTTCAGCGGCACGATCCAGCGTCTCAGCGGCGCTGTGAGCGTGCACTTGAGCGGCAGCATGTCCACCTGAGTCGGGTGAGCTTCTTGTCCAAGGTCAAGGCCGTTACGGCTGCGCTGCTGGTCTGTTGCTGCTTGCCCGCGACCGCTGGCGCTACTCAGACGGTCAGGCTCCACACGTCGTTCTCGCCCGACAAGCTCGGCGCGAGCACGACGGTTGGGTTCAGCTTTCAGATCGCCAACGCCAGTGGTGGGTTGCCCTCTCCGCTGACAGCTCTCAGCCTGCATCTTCCGGCGGGGATCGACTACGTCACGACCACGCTCGGCCTCTCGACCTGTCAGACCTCGACCCTGCTCGAACGCGGACTTAGTGGCTGCCCGCCCAACTCGCGTATCGGGTTCGGGAGTGCATTGGTGGAAGTGCCGTTCGGCACAGGATCGGGGCACGAGATCCCCGAAATTCAGGCGCTGATGGGCCCCCCGCACAACGGGAACATAGTTGTGCTGTTCTACGCGAACGGACAAGAGCCGGTCTATGCCCAGATCGTCTTCCAAGGTGAACTCGTTGCCGGCTCAAATGCCCTCGGGGGGGACTTGGACGCTGCGATACCGCTGATTCCCAGCGTGACCAACGGTCCGCCTGTCTCGATTCTGAGCGTCGAATCGACGATCGGACCGAACCACTTGACCTACTACAAGCGTGTTCATGGCAAAAAGGTGGCCTTCCATCCGCAGGGCGTCTCCGTGCCGCTCAACTGCCCTCACGGAGGCTTTCCGTTCACCGCGAACTTCACTTTCCTGGACGGCACAAGCGCCGTCGCATCGAGCACCGTGCCCTGCCCGCCGCCGACGCGGCACCGTCACTAGCAGTCAGTCCTGGAGCGCGAGCGCAGCCGGCACGTCGGCGGCGAAGTAGCCCGGGGCGGCGACGATCACGACGGCGGCGGCGGTCACGAGTGCGAGGCTGACGATCGCCCCGACGAAGCCCAGAGAGCTAACGACCGGGTAGTTGATGACGGTGCTCAGAGCGTGGTCGAGCAGCTGCTGGCCGAGCAGCCCGAAGATCGCGCCGGTGGTACAGCCGACGCCCACCAGCAGGAAGCTCTCCAGCACGATCGTCTGCCAAAGTTCGACCTGCGCGAAGCCCTCGAGCTTGAGCTTGGCCAGCCGCGGCCGGCGCTGCCAGATCAGCGCTCCCATCGCCGCCGCCATCGCGAGGATCGCGGCGATCAGGATCAGCGTGGCGATCTGTGAGAGGCGAGCGAGCCCCTGGCGAGTGATTTCGACGAGCTTGGCTTCGTGCTGCGTTGCGGTCTGCACCGAAAGCCCTGTGTGCGGACCCAGCGCGGCCTGGATCTCGCCCCGCATCTGCGTGGGAGTATTGAGTGATCCGCCCGCCCGGGCCACACGCACGCTGAACGCGGCGATTTCGTCGCTTTCCCAGGCGCGCGCGTAGTCTTCGGCGTTGATGATGATCGCCCCCGGCGCCCAGCCGATGTTCGTGCTGACGGCCGCGAGGCGCATCGTGGTGGGGTGGGGGGAGTCAAGCGTGAAGGGTCGTCCGATGTGTAGATGGCGTTCTTCGACGATCGCCTGCGAGACCACGGCCCAGCCGCCTGCGCGCAGCCGTGCGTCGGCCGTGGCGACGTTACCTTCGATCAGCTGCGTCGGCGGTACCAGCGGCATGGAGTCAGCCGGTGGCGCGATCACCCAGATACGGCGGTCGCCTTCGTCGAGGAGCCCTCCGCGGTAGAGGCCGACCGACTTCACGCCCGGCAGTTTTTCGAGCTTGCCCCGATCGGTCGGCGCGAACGGCGTGGTCATCAGCAGGTTCGAGCTGCCGGCTGCCGAGACCCACACGTCGGTCGAGGCGTTCGTGTCCCGCGCGGCGTTCTCGAGGCCCTTCAGCAGGTCGCCGTGGGCGCCCTGGATCGAGACCGCGCCGAACACCGCGACCGCGCCGGTGGCGGCGATCGCGACGGCCCGCGAGCGCCCGGAGCGCAGCTCCATCACGGCGATGTGCGGCACGACGCTCGTGACGGTCGGGGCGATGCGCTTGACGAGCGCGAGCGTCGCATTGAGGGGAATCGGCAACAGCAGCAGCAGGGCGAGGATCAGGCTGACCATCCCGGTGATCGCCGCCGAGGGGGCGAGGAGCAGGATGCCGACGCTCACCGCGAGGGCGAGGAGACCGGCGAGCAACAGCCACCTGCTCTGCGAGCCGCCGCCGGAGTCCTCCTTGAGTGCGGTCGCCGCGAGCGGGTCGCGCGAGAGGATGTCGCGCAGGGGGCTGAGCACGGCGACGCAGGCGGCAAACATCCCGCCGCCCGCGGCGATCGCGATGCTCTGGGGGCTGACGACGCGCTCGGAGGCGAGCGAGAACGCTGAGGAGAGATAGCCGGGGTTGGAATGGAAGAGGTGGATCGAGAGCTCGTCGCCGAGCACGAGCCCGAGCGCCGTCGCGATCAGCCCGAGCACGACCGCGTCGAGCAGCAGCACTGCGATCACGGCCCAGGGCGTGTAGCCGTCGCGGCGCAGGTCGACGATCAACCGGCGGCGTTGGGGCACCGTGAGGAGCATCGCGTTGAAGGCGAACAGGAACCCGACGAGCGCGCTGATCACGGCGAACAGCGCGGTCGACTGGTTGGTCGCCGCCGCCGCTTTCGCGAACAGCTTTTCGTCCTGGTCGGAGGACTCGACGTCCAGCCGGCCGCCCGCGATCCCCAGAAGCGCCGCCCGCACCTGTGCTTCCCGGCCCGGGGCGGGCTCGACGAGGATGCGGTTCAGGCGACCCTGCAGGCCGGTCAGTTCCTGCGCGTATTCCAGCGGCGCGAGCGCGATCGGACTGTCGATCAGCGCCCCGATCTGCTTTTCGTGAAGCTGCGCGAAGAGCGCGGCTTCAGAGCTCTTGCCGCCGACCTGGAAGGTGACCATCTTGCCGAAGGCGGTCACGCCGATCGTCTTCGCGACCGGCGCCGGCAGCACCACTGCGCCGAGACCCGCGAAGGGCGTCAGCGAGGCGCGCTTGACGAGCGCGCCTCCGAGCTGGGTGAGGCTCGAATCGGCGCCGACGAGCTCCACGGATTCGCTCCCCTTCGGCCCGACGGCGTTCGCGCTGGCTTCGACCAGCCCGGCCGCGAGGCGTACGCCCTGAACGTGACGCACCTGCTTCAAGACCTGTTCTTCAAAACCGTGTGGGTCGCGTGCGGTGATCTGCAGGCTGGCCCTGCCGACGATCCCGCTGTTGAGCTTGCCGACCGAGCTCGACAGGCTGGAGCCGGCGATCTGGGAAGCGAACAGCAGGCCGACGCCGGCGGCGATGCCGATGATCGCGAACATCTCTTGCAGCGCTCGCGCGCGCAGCCGCACGCGATACAGGTGGATGACGTTCAAGAACTTCATGCCGGGCGCCGGGCGAGTACGGGGAGCCGTATCCTTCAGCTCGTGAGAGCCGGCGCGAAGCCCTGCTCGGGGTCGTAGCCGGTGAGCTTGCCGTCACGCAGCGCGAGCACACGGTCGGCATACGCGGCGGCCTGGGGATCGTGGCTGACGAGCACGACCGCGACCTCCCGTTCCCGGCAGAGCTCACGCAGCAGATCGAGCACTTCGAGGCTGCGCTGGGAATCGAGGCTCCCGGTCGGCTCGTCGGCGAGCAACAGCTTCGGCTCGCTGGAGAGAGCGCGCGCGATCATCACGCGCTGGCGCTCGCCCATCGAGAGCGTCTCCGCGTGATGGTTCAACCGCTCGCCCAGGCCGAGGCGCTCGAGCAGCGGCTGGATCTGGCTGTGGGCCTCGCGCCAGCGCGTGTGCTTGAGCAGCTTCAGCACCGCGTTGTCGATCGCGCTCACGCCGGGGAGCAGGTCGAAGTTCTGGCGCACGAAGCCCATCTCGGAGAGCCTGAAGTTGGAGGCCTCTCGCTCGGACAGCGATGAGACGTCGCGGCCGTTGACGAGCACCGAGCCGCCCGTCGGCTCGAGCAGCGCAGCGACCATCAGCAAAAGCGTCGTCTTGCCCGAGCCGCTCGGCCCGTACAGCGCGACCATCTCGCCAGGGGCCACCGACAGCGAAACGCCGTCGACGGCACGCACGGGATCGCCGCCCACGGTGGGGTAGTGCTTCACAAGATCGCGCAGCTCAAGCATTTCGACCCGACTTCCCTCTCCCCGACTTAGACGGCCACCTTATTCCAAACACACTCTCGCGCCACCCTACCCCAAACTCTTGGTTGACGGCATCGTTTCCTACTGGCTCGCGCCGCCACTGCCGAAACGTCTCAGCCAGAAGACGAGCATCGTCGGTTTGGCGAGTTCGCCAATCGTATCGAGCACGCTGTGGGCGACGTCGCCGACCTCGGACGCGTGCGCCTCGGGGCTGGAGAGGTAGTTGCCGGCCATCGCGGCGAGGATGATCAGGTGCCTGCGTCCCCGCGGCAGCGCCCGGGCGCGGCTGACGGATTCCGCGGCAAGCATCCGCAGCCGGGCGGCCTCCTGCGCCGGCGAGGCGTAATAGCCGAGGAGGCTGGGCTGATCTGTCCTGACGTCCTCCCGCCTGTCGACGAGGTTGTCAAGCAGCGAGTGCAGCGCTCCGATCCAAGGGAAGTAGGCGTGCTCGAGTGCGTCGAGGACCGCCTGCGGGAGCTTCTCCTCCGCGGCGGTCGCAATCAGTACGTGGACGCCCAGCGAGGAGCCCGCCGCGGCCGCCACCTCCCACCACTCCAGCCCAGAGCCCCCCGGTGTGTGCTCGCGCGCCCACTCGGACAGCGCGACGTGATCGCCCTGCTCGGTGCCCACGTTGAGGCTCTGGAAGGTCACGATCCGCTCGGCGGCGATCCGCGCCGATCCGGCGACCGTCGGGAAGGAGGGCAGTGTGCTCAGCGCCGTCCGCGCGGTGGCGACGAGCTCGCGCAGGTAGCCGCCGTCGTCGCCTTGCGGGTGCATCTCGTAGTAGTCGGGCTGCGGGGCGCTGGGATCGGGTGTCGCCACGAGCGCCTCGAGCAGCGCTTCGTGCAGGCGGCGCCCGTTCGCGATCGCGTTCTCGTGGGGCTGCTCGGAGAGCAGGTCGGCGTAGTTGTAGGCGGCCTGGAAGGCCACCAGCGCGCGCACCACCGCGCCACGATGGGCGCGCGGCGCGAACGCGGCGAACGCGGCGGCGCCCTCGATGTTGGAGCGCTCTCGCAGAGAGTCGATCCCCAGCCGCCGCAACGCCGGATCGGGGATCTGCTCGGCGCGGCGCTGCCAGTGGCGCACCCCGCTGCTCACGCGCGGGAAGACGGTCAGCCAATAGCGTAGGGCCGCGTCGATGAACGCGGCGGCCAGTGCGAAACGCTCACGGGTCAACGGAGACACGGTCGCAGTAGTAACAGGAAGCCGGGTGCCCGCGCGAAGCTCGGGGTCATCGAACGACGCCCGGGGACCACGGCCGTGGCGGGAGTAGGTCTCCTGTCGCCCGACGATGACCCCTCGATAGGGCCGCCGCTTCAGTCTTCGCGCGGCGGCGGCTGGAAGACGATCCGCTTGAGCTCGCCCGTCGCGCCGCCACCGAGGCGCAGCGCGGTTTGGAAGCCCTCCTGGCCGATCTCGCCGGAGTCGAGCGCCTTGCGCAGCTCGTTGAGCGTGGCGCGTTGCTCCTCTGCCACCAGATCGCGCGAAACCTCCAGCAGGATCAGGTGTCGCGGGCGCTTGGAGGCATGGGCGAGCCGCACATAGCGATCGCGCTCCGCGGCGTCGAGGCTCTCGAGCGTGAGAACGATCGTCTGCCGCTCGCCCAGGCGCTTGACGACGGCGGCGTCGAGCAGCTCGCGCGCCCGCGTCTCGATCTCCTCATCCGCGACCCGTCCGGCCAGCAGCGTGCGCACCTTCGCGAGCGAGAGCACCGCGCTGCGCTCCTCCACGACGCGCTCGGCGAAGCGTCCGGCCTCGGCGGCGTCGGGGGACACGATCAGCAGAAGGCTGCCCGGCGAGTAGCGCAGGCGGTCGGATGGAGCGAGCACGCGGCAGCGCGCCGAGACGTCGACCGGGCGCGGGGGCGCGTCGCCCTCGCGGGGCGGACGGTCGGTGGTCCAGCCACCGCGCTCATCGGCGCCGATCTTGACGCTGCGCATGGAGGGCGGAGTCGACATGTCTTCATCATCCCCTACCGGGCAAGCCGGCGCATTGCGATAATGGCTATCGTCGGCTGCATGTCCGTGATCGGAGAGGTTCGATGGACCTGACGTTCAACGAGCGAGAGACCGCATTTCGCGACGAGCTGCGCGGCTGGCTCGCCGAGAACCCACCCGCGCCCGAGCCGCGCGAGGGTGGGGAGGGGACTCATTTTTCCTGGCGGCGCGACTGGCAGCGGCGTCTGTATGACGGTGGCTGGGCGGCGCCCTCGTGGCCGGCGGAGTACGGCGGCCGTGGCGCGACGCTGACGGAGTCGGCGATCTACTTCGAGGAGCTCGGCCGCGCGCGCGTGCCGATGGCGGCGAACGTGCTCGGCCTGCTGCTCGGCGGTCCGACGCTGATGGTGTGGGGTACGGACGAGCAGAAGCAGCGCCACCTCGCGCCGATCCTCTCGGCCGAGGAGATCTGGTGCCAGGGTTTCTCCGAGCCCGATGCCGGCTCGGACCTCGCCGCGCTGAAGACGCGTGCGGTGAAGGACGGGGATGAATGGGTCGTCACCGGTCAGAAGGTGTGGACGAGCGGGGCTCAGTACTCGAAGTGGTGCATGCTCGTCGCGCGCACCGACTCCGAGGCGGCCAAGCACAAGGGCCTCACGTACTTCCTGATGGACATGGAGCAGGACGCCGTGCAGGTTCGGCCGCTGCGCCAGATTACCGGAGAGGCGGAGTTCAACGAGCTGTTCATCGAGGAGGCCCGGATCCCCGACGCGAACGTCCTCGGCGGCGTGGGCAACGGCTGGAAGGTCGCGCTGACGACGCTGATGAACGAGCGCGCCGGTCTCGGCTTCGCCCTGCAGGTGCGTCTGCGTCAGCTGCTCGACGACGTGCTCGCCGTCGCGGCCGAGAAGGGCCTGTTCCAGGACGCGCTCTACGCCGACGCGCTGGCCGAGTTGCACGTGCGCTGCGAGTCGATCCGGCTGCTCGCCTGGAAGGGGCTGACCGACGTCGAGAAGTACGGCCAGCCCGGTCCGGAGGGCTCGCTCGTGAAGTGGCTGTGGTCGGATACCAACCAGCGCCTGACCCAGCTGGCCGTCGACGTGATCGGCCCGCGGGCGCTGACCGCCGGTGAGAGCTGGAGCTATGAGCTGTTGCGCGCCAGGGGCAACACGATCGAGGGCGGCACCACCGAGGTGCTCAAGAACATCGTCGCCGAGCGCGTGCTCGGGCTGCCGCGGCTGAAGGTCGCGACATGATTGATAGAGAGCTCCGCCCTTCGGGCTCCGCTGGAGGTTTGGCCTGATGGACTTCGGCCTGACAGACGACCAGCGCGAGATCCAGCGCACCGCACGCGAGCTCTTGGGTGTGCGCGCCAAGCCGGAGCGGGTTCGCGAGCACGCGGAGTCGGCACGCATGGACGCGGAGCTCTGGCGGGAGCTGTGCGAGCTGGGCTGGCCCGGCATCGCGATCTCCGATGAATACGGCGGCGGCGGGCTCGGTCTGATCGAGCTCTCGATCCTCTGCGAGGAGCTCGGCCGCTCGCTCGCGCCCGTCCCATTTCTCTCGAGCGTGATGGCGGCGAGCGTGATCGAGCACGGCAGCACGCCCGAACAGCGCGAGCGCTGGCTTCCGGGCCTGGCCTCGGGTGAGACGATCGGCGCCCTCGGCGCGGCAACGGACGGTGCGGCGGAGCTGGTCATCGGAGGCGCCGATGCGCAACTGATCGTGCTCGTCGAAGACGACGGCTCGGCGCGGGTGATCAGCGCCGATGAGGCCGAGGTGAGCCCGCTGGCGTCGATCGATCCGACTCGCTCGGCCGCACGCGTAGAGTTGGATCCCAACCGCCCCGGCGGCAGCGGAGAGACCCTCCCCGAGGGTTGCGCCGGTCTGGGCCACGCGCTGGTGGCCGTCAGCTCGGAGCTCGTCGGGGTGTGCGAGCGGGCGCTGGGGATGACCGTCGACTATGTCAAGGAGCGCAAGCAGTTCGGCGTCCCGGTCGGCTCCTTCCAGGCGGTCTCGCACCGCTGCGCACAGATGCTGCTCGAAACCGAGCAGGCACGCTCGACGACCGCCTTCGCGGCGTGGACCGCCGACGCCGAGCGGGAGCGGCTCGCGGAGGCCGCGGCGATGGCCAAGGCGGCCGCTTCCGACGCCGGGCGCGAGGTCACCGCCAGCGCGATCCAGGCGCACGGCGGGATCGGCTTTACCTGGGAGGCCGATGTGCACTGGCTGTACAAGCGCGCCCAGCTCGACGCGGCGCTGCTCGGCGCCGGGAAGCGCCACCGCGCACGGCTGGCGGAGATTCTGGCGCAGCGGCTCGATCGGATCGCCGCAGCGCCGAGCGGCTGACGACGTACAGAGATCCTCCGCTGAGTATTCCTGCCGCTTGCGGCGCTAGATTCGCAGAGATGTCAGTCGAGGCGGTCCCCGAGTTGAGAGTCGCGCATCTGGACGCGGACGCCTTCTACGTCTCGATCGAGCTGCGCCGCCATCCAGAGCTGCGCGGCAAGCCCGTAGTCGTGGCGGGCAGCGGCCCGCGCGCGGTGGTCACCACGGCCAGCTATGAGGCCCGTAAGTACGGCGTCGGCTCGGCGATGCCGGCGGCGAAGGCGCGGCGTCTGTGCCCGCAGGCGATCGTGCTGCCGCCGGACTTCCCGACCTACAGGGAGGTATCCCGTCAGGTGATGGAGATCGTCCGCGCGCATGTCGAGCGCGTCGAGGTGGCGGGGCTCGACGAGGCTTATCTCGACCTGACCGGGCTGTACTCGCCGCGGGCGGCGATGCGGCGGCTGCTCACGGAGATCAGAGCGGCCACGCAGCTGGTCTGCTCGGTCGGCATCGGCCCGAACAAGCTCGTCGCGAAGGTCGCCTCCGACGCGGAGAAGCCGGCCGGCTTCGTGGTGCTCACGCGCGAGCAGGCGTGCGCGCGCTTTGCGCAGGCTCCGCCGGGGCTGGTGCCCGGGATCGGGCCGAAGACCGCGGTGCGCCTGGCGGCGCTGGGGCTGACGACGCTCGCCGCCGTTGGCGGTGCGCCCGAGCGGATGCTCGTCGAGCGCTTCGGCCCGAACCTCGGCCTCGAGCTGGGACGCCGCGCGCGCTTCGAACACGACGGGGTCGTGGGCGCGGCGCGCAAGGTCGTCTCCGAGTCGCGCGAGCGGACCTTCGACCAGGACGTCAACGACCACGCCCGGCTGCGCGAGTATCTGAGCGTGATGGCGGGAGAGCTGTGCGCGAGCCTCGCCGCCCACGAGCGCCGCGGGCGCACGATCGGGATCAAGGTCCGCCTCGACGACTTCACGACGGTCACGCGCGCGCATACCCTCGGCGCGCCCACGTGCGACGTCGGGCAGGTGCGGGCGGTGGCGCTGCGCCTGCTCGAGGAGTACGCGCCCGCACGGCCGGTGCGGCTGCTCGGCGTGCGCGTCGCGGGCTTGAGTCACGGTGCTCCCACGGTGTCCGCACCGGCCAGGCGGGATCCGGCGCACCCGGACCAGTTGCTGCTGCGGGTATAGGATCGACGGATGCCGCTCGCACGCGTCGGGGAGATCGAGCTCAGCTATGAGCGCGCCGGCTCGGGTCCGCCAATGCTGCTGATCATGGGGATGAGCGGCACGTTCGACCACTGGGACGCCGGGTTTCTGGAGGATTTGCGGCGCGATTTCGACGTGATCGTCTACGACCATCGCGGCGTTGGCTCGAGCACCCCTCTGGGGCAGGGCCGGCTGACGATCGCCCAGCTCGCCGAGGATGCCGCCGGCCTGCTCGCCGTCCTCCAGGTCGACTCCGCGCATGTGCTCGGCATCTCGATGGGCGGGATGATCGCCCAGGAGCTCGCGCTGGCCGGGCGGGCGGGCACTAATCGGGTCCGCACGCTGGCGCTCGGCTGCACCTACTGCGGCGGTGAGGGCAGCGCGCTGGCCGGCGAAGAGGTCATGCGCAAGCTCGCCGAGGGGATGTCCTCCGGCGTGCGCGAGCGCGCGGTCCGCGCCGCCTGGGAGGTGAACGTCTCGCCGGCCTTCGCGGCGAACGACGAGGCGTACGCGCGCTTCTTGGAGATCGGCCTGCGCCGAGCCGTATCGGTCGAGGTGATCGTGGCGCAGATGCGCGCGATCGCCGAACACGACACCTCGACCCGGCTGCCCCAGCTCCGATTGCCGACGCTGGTGATCCACGGCACGCTCGACGAGATGCTCCCTGTCCAGAATGGCCACATGATCGCCGGGCTGATACCCAACTCGCGCCTGGAGATCCTCGACGGAATCGGCCACCTGTTCTTCTGGGAGCAGCCAGCACGCTCGGCCGAGCTGCTTCGCGCACACGCAGCCGCGCATGCCTGACCGTCCCGGCGCCACTGAGCTGAGCATCACCGCCCCCGACGGGGTCGAGCTGGCCGGCGATGAATTCGGCCCCGCCCACCCGTCCGCCCACCCGCCCGCCCGCCCGGGCATACCGATCGTGCTGCTCCACGGTCTGAGCGCGACGCGTCGCTACGTCGTGATGGGCTCGCGGACGCTCGAGCGCTCGGGGTATCGCGTGATCGGCTACGACGCGCGCGGACACGGACGCTCCTCAGCAGCCTCCGACTCAGCGGCCTACGGCTACGACGACCTCGCCCGCGACCTTGAGGCCGTCCTCGACGCGCTCGGCCTGGAGCGCGCGGTCCTGGCCGGCGCCTCGATGGGCGCGCACACCGCGCTGCGCTTCGCCCTGCGCAACCCCACGCGGGTCGCGGCGCTGGGGCTGATCACCCCATCCTTCGACCCCGAGCGGCCGCCGGACGCGGAGACGCTCGCGAACTGGGACGCCCTGGCGGAAGGTTTGCGCGAGCGCGGCGTCGAAGGGTTCGTCGACGCCTACGACTTCTCCGCGCTACCCGGCCAGTGGCGGGACACCGTCGAGCAGGTGATACGCCAGCGGCTCGCGGCGCAGGAGCATCCCGAGGCGGTGGCCGACGCGCTCGAAATCGTGCCGCGCTCGCCGCCGTTCGCGGCGATCGAGGAATTGGCTGGCATCGAGGCGCCGACCGTCGTGGTGGCAAGCCGTGACGAGGCCGATCCAGGTCATCCGCTTGCGGTCGGCGAACGCTACGCCCGCACGATCCCGCACGCGCAGCTGGTGGTCGAGGATTCCGGGGTGGGCGGGCATCCGATTAACTCGCCGATCGCGTGGCAGGGAGGGCGGCTCTCGAAGGTTCTGGCCGAGTTCGCCATCAATATACTATAGTTATACGGACTTTTGGAAGGACAACAACGGTCGCGCGCCCTTTAGATCTATACGTGATAACGTACGTTCGTATGTCAGCACGTGACTGGGATCGAGCCAGCTAAGCCGGAGGCTCCTCAGTTCGGGCGTTTCGGTGCCGCGGAGCAAGAGGCTCGGTGATTTTCGGAACATTGTTCAGGCGAGCGCCGCGCCCGAGCCTGCGATCCGATCCTCGCCCGCCTCTGCCCCGCTCAACAACGCCGCGTAGCGCCCACCCCGCTCGAGCAGCTCGTCGTGCCTGCCGCGCTCGACGATCCGGCCGGAGTCGAGCACGAGGATCTGGTCGGAGTCGCGGATCGTCGACAGACGGTGGGCGATCGCGATCGTCGTGCGCCCGCGGGAAAGCTCGTCGAGCGCCAGCTGGACCGCGCGCTCGGTTTCGGTGTCCAACGCGGAGGTGGCCTCGTCGAGGATCAGCACGGGAGGGTTGCGCAGGATGGTGCGCGCGATCGCCATGCGCTGCTGCTCCCCGCCCGAGAAGCGGTAGCCGCGCTCGCCCACGGGCGTGTCATAGCCCTCGGGCAGCCCGGAGATCAGCTCGTGGATCTGCGCCGCGCGGGCGGCGTCTTCGATCTGCTCGTCGCTGATTTCGCGGCCGCCCACCCCGGCGAAGCGCAGGTTCTCACGAATCGAGGCGTGGAACAGATACGTTTCCTGGGAGACAAGCCCGACCGTGGCGGCGAGCGACTCCTGCGTCAGGTCGCGGATGTCGACTCCGTCGATCGATACACATCCGCGCTGGGGCTCATACAGCCGCGCCACCAGATACGCGAGCGTGGTCTTGCCCGAGCCGGTCTCCCCGACGAGCGCGGTGCGCGTGCCGGCCGGGATCTCCACCGAGATGTCCTCGAGCGTCCAGGGCGCATCGGCGTCGTAGCGAAACGACACATCCTCCAGGCGCACGTCGCCTCGCACTCCGCTCAGGGTGCGCGCGTCAGGGCGCTCCTCGATGTCGACGGGCAGGTCGAGGTACTCGAAGATCCGCCCGAACAGCGCCAGCGAGGTCTGCACTTCAAGGCCCACCGACAGCAGCTGCTGCATCGGGAACAGCAACCGCGTCTGCAGCGTGGTGAACGCGACAACGGTGCCGATCGAGATCACGTCCTGCCCGTGGGCGATCGAGTAGCCGGAGAACCAGTAGACGGCGGCGGGCATGATCGCGAAGCTCATCTGCACCGAGGCCATCCGCCAGCGGCCCGCCATCCGCGCGCGCACCTCCAGGTCGGCCAGTTCACTTGACTCCGAGGAGAAGCGATCGACCAGCTCGGACGAGCGGCCCATCGTTTTGCCGAGCAGGATCCCCGAGACCGAGAGCGACTCCTCGACGAGCGTGGACATGTCGGCCAACCGTCCCTGGCGCACCGACTGGATGCGCCGGCGCTCGTTGCCGACGCGGCGCGTCAGCCACACGAAGAACGGGAGCAGGATCAGCGAGAACACGGTCAGCTGCCAGCTGAGCGCGAACATCGCCACGACCGTCGCGGTGACGGTGGCAACAGTCGATACCGTCGAAGTGGCGGTCGACGTGACGACGTCGTCGATGCCGCCGATGTCATACGCGATCCGCGCCTGCACCTCGCCCGAGCGGGTGCGCGTGAAGAACGCCAGCGACATACGTTGCAGGTGGGCATAGACGGCGGCGCGCAGGTCGTGCATCACGCGCTGGCCGACCTCGTTGGAGATCCAAGTCTGCGCGACGCCGATCACGCCGTTGACGATCGCCAGCGCGATCATGCCGGCGACCAGCCAGCTCAGCAGTGTCAGGTTGTGCCCGACGATGCCCTTGTCCACCGCTTCGCGCAGCAGGAACGGCGAGGCGACGCTGAGGATCGAGCCGAACACGATCAGCCCCAGCAGCAGACCGAGACGCACCCGGTAGGGGATGAACAGCCGCCCGATCCGCCGCAGGGAGACGGGATCCCCACCCGCCCCCGGCCCACCGGCCCCGGGCCCACCCAGCCCGCCAGGGATGTCCTCGGGCCGCTGACCGTTCTTCGATCGGTCGGGTTGGCGAGAGCGGCGGCCTCCACCACCGCCGCCGCCTCCACCGTGTCCCTGGGAGAAGGGCTGACTGCTCACCGGGCTGACTTTATCCGCCGGGTCGTAGGCTTAAGGCGATGAATCTGTCCCCCTCGGAGACGCGCGTGCTCGGCTGCATGCTCGAAAAGCAGCTGACCACCCCCGACATCTACCCGCTCACGCTGAACAGCCTGCGCCTGGCGTGCAACCAGTCGACCAACCGCGACCCGGTGGTGGAGTACGACGACGCGATCCTGCGCGACGCGCTGCACCACCTCGAGCGTCGCAACTTCACGCGCCTGGCGAGCGGTCGCGGCAGCCGCGCGCCGAAGTACAGGCACCTGCTCGCGGAGGCGCTGCCGATGGCCGTGGACGAGCAGGCTGTGATGTCGGTGCTGATGCT
>DATCFG010000090.1:0-18077 GCA_036509655.1 Solirubrobacteraceae bacterium
CTGCACGCACGCTTTACCGGCGCCGACGGTAACCCTACGTAGAATAAGAACATGGCCTCCGAACGACAGATCCACGTCGGCGCCGTTCCGATCGGCGGCGGCGCGCCCGTCGCGGTGCAGACGATGACCAAGACGGAGACCGCCAACCTCAAGGCGACGATGGATCAGATCCGCACGGTCGCCGACGCCGGCGCGGACATCGTGCGCGTGGCGGTGCCGCGCGAGCAGGACGTCGAGGCGCTGAAGACGATCGTCGCGCAGTCGCCGATCCCGATCATCGCCGACATCCACTTCAACCACACGCTCGCGCTGAAGGCGATCGAAGCGGGCGCGCACTGCGTCAGGCTGAACCCGGGCAACATCGGCGGTCCGGAGAAGGTCGCCGAGGTGATCGCCCTTGCCAAGCGGCACGGCACGCCGCTGCGCGTCGGCGTCAACTCCGGCTCGCTGCCCAAGCACCTGCGCCAGCTCGAGTACGACAATCCGGTCGAGGCGCTGGTTACGGCGGCGATCGAGACGGTCGAGCTGATGGAGCGGTTGGACTTCACGAACTTCAAGGTCTCGATGAAGTCGACCTCGGTGCCGAACACGATCGCCTCCAACCGGATGCTGTCCGGGCGGATCCCCTACCCGCTGCACCTCGGGGTGACGGAGGCCGGGACGAAGTGGTCGGGCTCGCTGAAGTCCGCGGTCGGGCTCGGCACGCTGCTGGCGGACGGGATCGGCGACACGATCAGGATCTCGCTGTCGACGTTCCACGCCGAGGAGGAGGTGAAGGTCGCCTGGGAGATTCTCAAGGCGCTGAAGCTGCGCGAGCGCGGCCCCGACCTGATCGCCTGTCCGACGTGCGGGCGGCTGCAGTTCGACATGGACTCGGTCGTGGTCGAGGTCGAGCGTCGCTTGGAAGCGTACGAGGACCCGATCGAGGTGTCGGTGCTCGGCTGCGCGGTCAACGGCATCGGCGAGGCCCGGCACGCGGACTTCGGGATCACAGGGGCGAAAGACATGGGCATGATCTACTCCAAGGGCGAGCCTTTGAAGAAGGTCCCAACCGAGCAGTTGGTGGACGAGCTGTTCAAGGAGATCGACCGCTACTACGCGTCCGGCAAGACCGTCCAGCGCGACGAGGCCGCGGCCGCCGAGGCGCGTAAGTGGCTGGCCGAGAACGAGGACGACACGCAGATGACCCCGGAGCGGATCGCCGCGATGGAGGCCGCCGCGGCCGAGGAGGCCGACGCCGTGCTCGAGTCGATGCTCGCTGTGCCCCCGAAGGGGGAGCCGGCGGTTGCGCTGGACGAGGCTGTGTCACCGGTGGCCGGTCGGCGCTTCTCCAGAAGTTGATCTAGAAGTTGATCTGGATCCAGGCGGCGCATGCGCCGCCTGCGAGACCGCGCATGCGCGGTCTCGTGAGCAGGCCACATGTGGCCTGCTCGGGAACGCCGCATGCGGCGTTCCCACGGAGGGGCGCATGCGCCCCTCCGCCCACCGATCGAGGATCGGCGGGATGCTCGATCGGCTAGCACATGTGCGAGGGGGATCTAAGAAGATCAGCGGATCAGCCCGCGGCTGAGAAGCGCTCGGCAACCTTCGACCAGTCGACGACGTTCCAGAACGCGTCGATGTAGACGGGGCGCTTGTTCTGGTACTTCAGGTAGTAAGCGTGCTCCCACACGTCGACGCCGAGCAGCGGGGTCTTGCCGTCGGAGATCGGGCTGTCCTGGTTGGCGCTGCCGACGATCGCGAGACCAGAGCCGTCGTGCACGAGCCACGACCAGCCGGAGCCGAACTGGTTGACGCCGGTTTCCTTCAGCTTCGCCTGGAAGTCGGAGAACGAGCCGAAGGCCGCGTCGATCGCCGCCGCGAGCTCGCCGGTGGGCTGGCCACCGCCGTCCGGGGACATGCTCTCCCAGAACAGCGAGTGGTTGTAGTGCCCGCCGCCGTTGTTTTTGACCGGACCCTTCTTCTCGCCGAGGCTGTCGAGGTTCTTCAGCACCTCCTCGACGGGCTTATCCGCCCACTCGGTGCCCTCGAGCGCCGCGTTGGCCTTGTCCACGTAGGCCTGGTGGTGCTTGTCGTGGTGGAATTCCATCGTCGCCTTGTCGATGTGCGGCTCGAGCGCGTCGTAGGCGTAGGGAAGCGGCGGAACGGTGTAGGCCATGGGTAAGGCTCCTTATCCGGGGTCTGTGAATCGAAGATCGTTCGGTGACTGCTGTTCTATCAAAGGGACGGCTAGGCTCTGGCGCGATGACCCGCCTGAGCGAGTACCTACTGCCGACCGAGAAGCAGGCGCCCGCCGACGCGGAGGCGATCTCGCACAAGCTGATGGTCCGCGCCGGTCTCGTCCGCCAGCTGGGCGCCGGCATGTGGACGTGGCTGCCGGCCGGCTGGCGCGTGCACCAGCGGGTCGTGCAGATCATCCGCGAGGAGATGGACGCGATCGGCGCTCAGGAGATGCTGATGCCGGTGCTCCAGCCGGCCGAGCCGTGGCGCAAGACCGGCCGCCTGGAGATCGAGGAGCTGTTCAAGCTGACCGACCGCAAGGGCTCGGAGCTCGTGCTCGCGATGACCCACGAGGAGGCCGTGACGACGCACGTCGCCCAGGTCGTCCGCTCCTACCGCGACCTGCCCTTGATCCTCTACCACTTCCAGGTCAAGGAGCGCGACGAGCCGCGCCCGCGTGCGGGGGTACTGCGCACGCGCGAGTTCATCATGAAGGACGCCTACTCCTTCGACCGCGACCAGGCCGGCATGGAGGAGAACTACGCGCTGCACGTCGGCGCGTACGACCGCATGATGGATCGCACCGGGTTGCGCTGGTACCGCGTCGAGGGCGACGTCGGGATGATGGGCGGTCTCGGCGCGCACGAGTACATGGCGCCGTGCGCCGCCGGCGAGGACGAGGTGTTGCTGGGAGCGGACTACGCGGCGAACATGGAGATCGTGGGCAGCAGCCCGGAGGTGGAGCGGGTGGGGGATGACTACTTCCGAGCGGGCGAGCGGCTGACGGTCGAGCCGGCGATCGAGATCGCCAACATCTTCAAGCTCGCCACCCGCTACTCGGAGCCGCTTGGCGCCACCTTTCTCGACGAGACCGGAGCTGAGGGGCCGGTGTGGATGGCTTGCTACGGGATCGGCCCGGCGCGGATCGTCGCGGCCGCCGTCGAGCAGTTCGCCGACGAGCACGGCATCTCATGGCCGAGAGCGCTAGCCCCGTTCGCGGTTCACCTCGTCAGCCTCGGCAAGCCCGGCACGCCCGAGCGCGAGGCCGCCGAGCGCGTGTATGCGACGCTGCTCGCCGGCGGGGTGGATGTCCTCTATGACGACCGCGACGCCGGCCCCGGCGAGAAGTTCGCCGACGCCGAGCTGCTCGGCTGCCCGCTGCGGCTGACGATCGGACGCAAGTCCCTGGAGTCCGGCGAGATCGAGGTGCAGGTGCGCCGTGGACGACAGACTGTCGCGGGCCTTCCGCTGGACGGCGAGCCCGCCGAGCTGATCCGGGCGGTGGACGAGCTGTGGCGGAGCCTCCCCTAGAGAGCGGGCACGATGCCGCCGGTGAGCCGGTCTCGGCGGATGCGGGCGTGGAGTCCGCGGCGGGGATGGCGGAGGTCTCCGGCCGCGCGCCCTTGAGCGTACGCCGGCTGTTCGGCCTCGATCGCTCCGGGCCGCCGCCGCAACAGACCCTGGCCGGCCAGCCGCTGCGGCCGTGGACTGTGCCCAACGCGATCGGCTTCGCGCGGCTCGCGCTGATACCCGTCTTCCTCGTCGTCGAGCTGTCCGGCGGCGACGGCACAGGCGCGCTCGGCGCCACGCTGTTCGCGGTGATCGGCTGGGGCGACTACGCCGACGGGATCGCGGCTCGTGTGACCCGTCAGTACAGCCGGCTGGGGGCGCTGATGGACCCCGTCACCGATCGCCTGCTGGTGGTCTCGGGCGTCGTCGTGTGTTGGCATTTTCAGCTGCTGCCGCGCTGGGCCCTGGCGGTGCTGGCCGCGCGCGAGCTGGCGATGCTCGCGCTGGGCCGCTACGGCCTGTCACGCGGAGTCGAGCTGCGTATCAACTGGCCGGGACGCCTGGCGGTCGCGCCGGTGATGGGGTCGTTCTTCTTTGCGATGGTCGGCCTGCCGACGGTCGGCGAGGTGCTGCTGTACGTCGGCCTGGCGCTGGCGCTGATCGCGACCGGTCTTTACGCGCGTTCAGGGGCACAAGCCCTCCACAGAGCCTCAAGCTCAGCCTGACCTTTTGGTCTATACTGGATTGTGCCGGCGTTGCGTCGGTATGTCCTGCCCGGTACGCCCGGCGCCAGTCCGCAAGAGGAGAAGGCCCGCGATGGAGACATTTCCCGACCTTGGCTCGCTGACAGATATAGAGCTGAAAGACCTCATTCAGCAGTTGACCGAGGAGGAGACCGAGATCTCCTACAAGCGGCGCATCTTGCATGGCAAGATCGACATCCTGCGCGCCGAGCTGGTCAACCGCTTGCGCAAGAAGCACGAGGGCGGCGAGGTGATGATCACCGGTGACGATGTTCAGCGGCTGACCGACATCCTCTCCCAGCGCCAGCCGGACCCCACGACGCAAGACGGCCAGTCGTGACGATCCGCGCCGGACACAGGCAAGCTCGCCCGCGGGCCCTGTAGAGCAGGGCTGGAGTCCGATGGCCCTGCACTGCACCGAGTGCGGCTTCGTCAACGACGAGGTAGCCAACTACTGCCAGCGCTGCGGCGCGCTGCTCCCACGCGCGGAGCCCGGCGAGGGAGCGGGCCCGGTGACGGCCACCTATCGCATCGACGAGGCGGGCGAGCTCGTGCCGGTCGAGATCGGCGAGGTCACCGCGCACGGCCCGGCGCTGGTGATCCGCGCCGGCGGCGGCCGGGTGGGCGAGAGCTTCGCCGTGGACCGCGAGCGGACGAGCATCGGCCGGCGGCCGGACGCAGAGGTGTTCCTCGACGACGTGACGGTCTCGCGCGACCACGCGCTGCTGATCCGCCGCGGCGAGCAGTGGCATCTCGATGACTGCGGCTCGTTGAACGGCACCTATGTGAACCGCTCGCGCATCGAGTCTCAGCGCCTGGAGGAGGGCGATGAGGTGCAGATCGGCAAGTACAAGCTGACGTTCCACTCCCGCTGATGGCGCCCCAGGTCCCCCAGATGGAAGAGATCCCACCCACCCAGCTCGAGGACGAGCTGGCGCTGACCGATACCGCCGCCGGGGTGGGCGGGTCGCCTAAGCAGAAGTCGATCACGATCGGCGCCGTGTGCAAGGCGCTCGTGCAGGAGTTCCCGGACATCTCGATCTCGAAGATCCGCTACCTGGAGGACCAGAAGCTGCTGACGCCGCGGCGCACCCCCGGTGGCTACCGGCTCTACACACAGGGAGACGTCGCGCGCCTGCGCACGATCCTGAGGATGCAGCGCGATGAGTTCCTGCCGCTGCGGGTGATTCGCCAGGAGCTCGCGGCCGGACGCGCGGGGGAGGGCACGCTCGATCAGAATTCGGGCGGGTCCCGTTCCTCCCGCGACGGGATGCGGCCGTGGCGCACGAGCGTCAGCGTGCGCGAGGCCACCGGCGCGCTGTACTCGATCGACGACGTGCTGGAGGAGACCAAGGCCGATGCGAAGCTGGTGCGGGAGCTCGAAGAGTACGGCGTGGTCAAGGGCGAGCAGCGAGGTGGGATGCGCTACTTCGACGAGACCGAGCGCGAGATCATCGGCGCTGTGGCCGAGCTCGCGCGCTACGGCGTGGGCGGGCGCAACCTGCGCGTGTTCCGCTCCTCGGCCGACCGCGAGGCGAACCTGCTCCAGCAGATTCTCGCCCCGGCGCTGCGCTCCCGCAACCCGCAACGGCGCAAGGAGGCGCTGGAGGCGCTGGAGAACCTAGCGGCGGTGGCGACCCACCTGAAGCATCTGTTACTGGTCCGAGATCTGCGCAAGATCGCCCGCTGATGATTGCCGGGCCGGCCGGCCCAGGGGCGAGCGGATCGCCGCCGCGGGCGGGCGGCGATGACGACCTGCGTGCGCTGGTCCGTGAGATCCCCAACTTCCCCAAGCCGGGGATCTCGTTCAAGGACATCACGCCGCTGCTGGCCGATGCCGACGCCCTTGCCGACGCGGTGCGACGTCTGGCCGAGTACGCCCGGCCGCTGCGGGTCGACTGCGTCGTGGCGGCAGAGGCGCGTGGCTTTCTGCTTGGCCCGGCGCTGGCGCTGGCGCTCGGCGCCGGCTTCGTGCTGGCGCGCAAGCCGGGCAAGCTGCCGTACGAGACGGTCAGCGCCGAGTATCTGCTCGAGTACGGCGCAAGCCAGCTGGAGCTGCACACCGACGCGGTGCACAGGGGCACCCGTGTGCTCATCCACGACGATCTGCTCGCCACCGGCGGGACGGCGCTGGCGCTGTGCGATCTGGTCGAGCAGCTCGGTGGTGAGATCGTCGGGTGTGGATTCCTGATCGAGCTCGCGTTCCTGAACGGGCGTGCGCGGCTGGCGCCCCACCAGACCCACGCGCTGCTCTCCTACGACGCGTAGGAACCTCTCCCTGGACATGGCTTGGCTGACGGGCCACGATCGGATCTCGGCTATCTCCAGATGCGCAGGCCGAGTGGGTAGGCTGCTCGTCACCGATGCTCACCGTGAGTCGCAGCCGCACGATTGCCGCACCCGCGGAGGAGCTGTGGGAAGTGATTCGTGACCCCCACCATCTGCCGCGCTGGTGGCCGCGTGTGACGCGCGTCGAGGACGTCACCCTTACGGGTACAGGCGAGGACGGCGCGTTCACGGAGGTGATGAGGACGCGCAAGGGCAAACTCGTGCGCGCCGACTTCACCGTCGTCGCCTGCGACGACGTCGAGCGCTCGCTCACCTGGGCTCAGCAGGTCGAGGGGACGCCGTTCGCGCGCTTGCTGAGATCAGCGGAGACGGATGTACGGCTGGAGCCGACCGCGGCGGGCGACCCGGCGTCCGCTGAGCGTGCGGGCGGCATGGCGACGGAGGTGAAGATCGAGCTGCGTCAGGTCTTGAGCGGTGGGTTTCCGCGCTTTGGCGGCCACATGGTCAGGCGCGCGGCGAAGGCGACGATCGACGAGGCGCTCGACGGGCTGGAGCGGATCGGTGGCTGAGGTGTCCGACCCGGCCGCCCGCCGACCCGTCGGCTCCCGGTCGGGCCCGCCCGCTATGCGCTGGTGGGGATGGGGCGATCCGGCCAGCCCGTCGACGCTGCCCGCACATGCGCTGGATTTCCTGCGCGAGACCGTGGGGGTCGCCGATCAGCCGCGCCCGCCGGTGGCGCTCGGGCAGGTTGAGCTCGCCCCAACGGCGCTGTCAGAGCAGACGAAGGCGGTATTGCGCGCGATCGTCGGCGCGGAGGGTCTGCGCGATGACCACGGCGAACGGGTCGTGCACGCCGCCGGCAAGGGCTATCCGGATCTGGTGCGGCTGCGTGCCGGGCAACCCGAGGGGGCGCCCGACGCGGTGGTTCGACCAACCGGGCTCGAGCAGGTGCGCGCAGTGCTCGAGCAGTGCGCACGATCCTCGGTGGCGGTGGTCCCGTGGGGCGGCGGCACGAGCGTGGTCGGGGGCGTCGCTCCGCTGCGGGGAGAACACGGGGCCGTCGTGGCGCTCGATATGGGCCTCATGGGGGAGGTGCTGGAGCTGGATCGCGAGTCGCGGACGGTCACCGTGCAGGCCGGCATGCGCGCGGTCGCGCTGGAGCGATACCTGGCGGCAGCAGGGCTCACGCTGGGTCATTTTCCGCAGTCGTTCGAGTACGTCTCGTTGGGGGGTTGCGCGGCGACGCGCTCGGCTGGACAGGCCTCGAGCGGGTATGCCCGCATCGAGCAGATGGTGCTCGGCATGCGCTTCATCGCGCCCGCGGGCGACATCGATCTGGCGGCGGTCCCGGCCAGTGCCGCGGGGCCGGAGCTGCGCCGGCTGCTGGTCGGCTCGGAGGGGACGCTCGGGGTGATCGAGGAGCTGACGCTGCGCGTGCGCCCCGCCCCGCGCGAGCGCGTCTACGAGGGCGTGTTCTTCGCGGACTTCGCCGCCGGCGTGGAGGCCCTGCGCGAGCTCGCCCAGCAGCGCGCCTGTCCCGACGTCGCGCGCCTCTCCGACGAGGCCGAGACGCGGATGTCGCTCGCGCTGGCCGGCTCCGGCGGGGTGAAGGGAAGGATCGGCCGCGCCTACATCGGCCTGCGCGGCTACGGCGAGGGCTGCCTGGCGATCCTCGGCTTCGAGGGCGAGGCGCAGGAGGTCGCCGCGCGGCGCAAGCGCGCCCTGGAGCTGGCGCGCCGCGGCGGCGGTCTGGCGGTGGGTCGCTCCCCCGGGGAGGCGTGGCGCAAGGGGCGGTTCTCCGCGCCGTATCTGCGCGACGAACTGCTCACGCAGGGCGTGATGGTCGAGACGCTCGAGACCGCCACCCGCTGGTCGAACGTGCGTGCGCTGCACCGCGCCGTCGCCACGGCGATCGCCGACGCGCTCGCCGCGGAGGGCACGCCGGGCCTCGTGATGTGTCACGTCTCCCACCTGTATGAGACCGGCGCGTCGCTCTACTTCACGTTCATCGCCCGCCAGCGCGAGGGCGCCGAGCTCGAGCAGTGGGCCGCGGTCAAGCGCGCGGCGAGCCGGGCGATCGTCGCGGGTGGCGGCACGATCACCCACCACCACGCCCTCGGGCGCGACCATGCGCCGTGGCTGGCGGATGAGGTCGGGCGCGAGGGCGTCGCCGCGCTGCGGGCGCTGAAGGGAGAGCTCGACCCGGCCGGGATCATGAACCCGGGCAAGCTGCTGGTCTGAGCGAGGGAGCTCCGGTTCTGATTCAACCGGCGTGTAGCCTTTGGTTCAGTGATGCAGAGGCGCGGGTTGTGGATTGCGATGGCCGGCGCCGTGGCGATCGCGACGCTGCTGCTCGCTGTGATGGCGCTGGGCATGTGGCACGTTGCGGGCAGCGGTGACTCTTCCTCCGCTTCGCTTGCTGTGGGCACCGCACTCGAACCGCGTCCCACTCCGCCGCTGGAGCTGATCGACGAACACGGTACGCGTACCGCGCTGAGTGCTTTTCGCGGCAAGTGGGTGGTGCTCGCGCCCTCGATGACCCTCTGCCACGAGGTCTGTCCGATAACCACCGCCGCGTTCACCGCGCTGACCACGCGGTTGCGACAGGCCGGCCTTGCCAACCGTGTCGCGGTTGTGGAGGTCACCGTGGACCCGTGGCGCGACACGCCCGCGCGGCTGCGCGCCTACCGCCGTCTCGTCGGCGCCAACTTCACGCTGCTCAGCGGTACCCAGGCCGAGATTCGCCGCTTCTGGAAGTTCTTTGGCGTCTCCTACGAACGTGAACCGGAGGGCAACCCGCCCGCCATCGACTGGCTCACGCACAAGCCCGAGACATTCGACGTCAGCCATACCGATGGGCTGTTCATCCTCGACGCCGCCGGGCGCGAGCGGATGGCCGACGAGGGCACCGCGAGTGTGGGCGGCCATCTCTCCCCGGCGCTGAGCCGGCTGCTCGACGCCGAAGGGCGCGAAAACCTAGCCCACCCGCAGCTGTCCTGGAGTCCCGGGCAGCTGTTCGAGGACCTGCGCCAGCTGATGAGCGGGAAGGTCGTGCCGCTGCTGGGCTCGCAGTAGGTAGTACCCTGCCCGGACCAGCTCACAGATCTCCGGGAGACGACAGTGCCTCAGAAAGTCAGCAAGCGCAAGTTACCAGCGGGTTTCGCCGAGACCTCGCCGTTGCTGATCGGGCTCGTCGGAATCTCGATCCCGGTCGCGCTGCTCGCCTGGGCGGCGGTGATGAAGAGCACTGTCGTGCTGATATTCGCCCTCCTCGGAATGTTCGCGGTCGGCGCCGCCACCCTGACGTTCGTGCTCGTGCTCGCCGGAGATGGGGAGGAGCCCGACGGCAACGGGGAGTCCGAGGAATAGGGCCCTCGCCCGACCGCGCGGCTCGGCCTTGCCCGGACGCGGGAGGAAGTAGTTCAGATGCCCGATGCCGATCCTGAGGCGGGAGGCGCCGAACTCAGACGCACGCCCCGCGTAGGCGACAGGGTTCGCATCGTGCACCTAGCGGCCTGGGAAGACGGGACGGTGCTGGCGGTCCACGACGATGGCCGGCGGGTGGAGGTTCGTGGCGAGGAGGAAGGGGTCACGCGCGAGTTCGTGCTCAGCCGCGCGACCGCACGGTTCGTGTCGGGCGGCTCCCACGGTCCACGGCTCCGGTGGCGGCGGGCAGGGCGCTCAGAGCCAGACGACTGTGGTTGAACGACGCATCCCGAGCCGCGGCCGATGGTCGGCGTTGCGCGTGTGAGATGATTCGTGGATGAGCACCTCCGAGCGGTCCGCCGTCCGCCTCGTCGCCATCGATGACCTCGGTGACTCGCAGGTCACCGTCGTGGAGGAGACACCTCACGGTGCCCTGGCGGTTGGAATCAGCGGGGGAAAGCCGTTCGCGGTATCCAATCGCTGCCGCCATCTCTTTGCCGCCCTCGGCAACGGGCATGTGACGGACGACGGATGCCTCCAGTGCCCGTGGCACGCGGCGCTCTACGATGTCGGCACCGGCAAGATGGTGCGTGGTCCGCAGGGCGCATTCAAGCCGCTGGCCGGGGCCGTCAAGGCGACGGCCGGTTCCCGCCCGCTGAAGAGGTTCCCGGTCGAGTTCCGCGACGGCGCGATCTGGCTCCTCGCGTGATGCTGGTGTCAGCCGCGCAAGGGGGATAGGGTCGGTCGCCATCCGCGCGACGCGACACGTCGAGTTCGGTCCACACCGGCAACGCGTCTATGGACGAGGCTTGCTCGTTCGAGCAATGAGTCGGCGCAGACGCTCCAGTTGCTGATCGAGCGCCTCGCGATCAGCTGCCTGCGACTCGCCGACCGCCCGGGGTGTGCCGAGCAGTGGACCATCTCGGGCACGCTCCAACGCTCGCGATATTCGGCGATCAGCTGTGCGCCGTGATCCCACAGGCCGCGCGTGCGGACGAGCACGAATTGAACCTCGGCGCCGGCCAGGGTTCGCAGCAGTTCGCGATGGCGATCCTCGATCTCGATCACACTGATACCAGGTGTTCCTTGCGCGCCTTACGCGACGAGTAGCGTCCGGATGCCAGCACGGCACGCAACCCGACGCGGTACAAGGCGTCCTCGGGCCACGGCGAGTGCTCGACCACGTCGAGCAGATCCTCAACCAAGGCGACGCGAACACGACCGGCATTCTCCCGGTTGAGCAGGACGGGGTAGGCGTGGTCGCGTAGCGCAGCAATGTCCTCGATCCCAGTGGCCTGGGAGCGGACCGTGAGGTGGCCTCGGCCAGCCCGCCAACGCTCGCGGCGCTCACTGCTGTGCGGTCAGAAGCCGAGTGCAGGCGAGCATCCCTTCCAGCTGGGTGAGCTCCGACTCGCGGCCGATCAGCGGCCCCACGGTCACCATACCTGCGAATCCTCCCAGAAAACGGTCAATGGTGGCCAGGTGGCCGTAGTTTTCGGTGCGTCTGCCTGTCAGCCTCGCCTGGGTGCCGAGGTGGACCACAGGGCATCAGGGTCGACTGTGTCGCCTTCGGCTTGATCGCCAGGCCAGGGCCGCGACGCCGATCGTGAGAAGATCCCGTCGATGGGCGACTTCCTGGTCAAGCGCGACGACCTCCGCGAGTGCCGGATCGCCGAGTCGCAGGCGCCCGAGCTGGAGCCTGGCCAGGCACTGCTCCGGGTCGAGCGCTTCGGGCTGACCGCGAACAACATCACGTATGCGGTGTTCGGCCAGATCATGTCCTACTGGGACTTCTTTCCGGCCGCGGAGGGATGGGGCCGCGTCCCGATGTGGGGCTTTGCGGAGGTTGAGCAGAGCGAGGCTGAGGGTGTCGAGCCCGGTGTGCGCCTGTACGGATATCTACCGCCTTCCTCCTACCTTGTCGTGACGCCCGCCCACGCCGATAGGCACGGGTTCGTCGACGGCTCGCCGCAGCGCGCAGCGCTGCCCTCGGCCTACCAGAGCTACCTGGCGACCGACGCAGACCCTATCTACCGGGCAGACACCGAGGGGCTGCAGATGCTCTTGCGTCCGCTGTTCTTCACCTCGTTTCTGATCGACGACCTGCTCGTCGACGAGGGGCTGGCTGCGCGTGGGCCGATCGTGATCTCGAGCGCCTCGAGCAAGACCGCGATCGCCGCGGCGTTCCTGCTCGCGCAGCGCGAGGGAGTCGAGCTCGTGGGGCTGACCTCGCCGCGGAACGTCGAGTTTGTCGAAGGCCTCGGGGTCTATGGCCGCACCGTCACCTACGACGCGATCTCCTCGCTGCAGCGCGGACCCGCCACGTTCGTCGATATCGCGGGAGACGGCAACGTGCGCCTCGCTGTCCACTCGCACTATGGCGACGAGCTCATCCACGGCATGACCGTGGGAATCACGCACTGGGAGGAGCTCGGCGCCGGCGAGGGGGAGCTGCCCGGCCCGTCACCGACCCTCTTCTTCGCCCCCGATCGCGCTACCAAACGCTCCGAGGACTGGGGTCCCGCCGAGCTTCAGAGCAGGGTCGCCGGCGCCTGGCACCCATTCTGTGAGTGGATGGCGGGTTGGCTCGGGGTCGTCGAGGACCGGGGCTTCGATGCGGTTCAGCGCGTCTACCTCGATGTGCTCGAGGGTCGCGTCGCCCCCCAGACCGCCAACGTACTCTCGCTCCTCGAGTAGGCGGATCGGAGCACGCATGGCCAGGATCATCGTTTTGGGCGGCGGGGTGTGCGGGCTGTCGGGCGGAATGATGCTGGCGCGCGACGGGCACGAGGTGACGGTGCTCGAGCGCGACGCGGCGCCCGTGCCGGAGTCTGTCGAGGAGGCCTGGGAGAGTTGGTCGCGCGATGGCGTCACCCAGTTCCGCCTGGCCCACTTCCTGCAGCCTGGGGGTCGCGTGGTACTGGAGGAGGCGCTCCCCGACGTCTTTGAGGGGCTCGTCTCGGCGGGGGCTATGCGCCTGGATGTGCTCGGGCTGGCTCCCCCCAACCTGACCGAAGGCGCCCCATGGGCCGGCGATGAGCGGTTCGTGACATACACTGCCCGCCGCCCAGTCTTCGAGCAGGTACTGGGAAAGGCGGCGGAGGGCGAGCCCGGTGTCGAGGTGCGTCGAGGCTCGGCCGTGAAGGAGCTGACCATCGTGGCCGGCAACGGGACGCCACACGTGAGCGGTGTCCGTCTCGATTCGGGCGAGACGCTGCACGCCGACCTCGTGGTGGATGCGACGGGCAGGCGCTCGCAGCTGCCGCGCTGGTGCAGCGATGCGAACATCGGGACCCTGCAAGAGGAGTCCGAGGATTCCGGGTTCATCTACTACGGCCGGTACTTCCGCTCGGCGGACGGGACGACGCCGCAGCCTTTTGGCCCTCTGCTGGCGCCGATGGGGACCTTCTCGATCCTGACTCTCCCCTCGGATAACGGCACGTGGGCGGTGGCGCTCGTCACCTCCAGCGGGGACCAGGTACTCAAGCGGATGCGCGACCCCGACCGGTGGAGGGCCGTCCTCGAGGCGTGTCCGCTGCATGCGCACTGGCTCGAGGGCGAGCCAATCGGTCAGCTCGAAGCGATGGGCGGGATGGTCGATCGCTACCGCCGTCCAATCGCCGACGGGCGGCCGCTGCTCACCGGGATCGCGCTCTTGGGTGACGCCTGGGCCTGCACGAACCCCTCGCTCGGTCGCGGGATCTCGCTTGGGTTGCTGCACGCGAAGTGTCTGCGCGAGGTCGTCGGCTCGCATCTGGAAGATCCATTGGAGTTCGCCCAGGCGTGGGATGCTGTCACCGAGGAGAAGCTGACGCCCTGGTATCGGGAGACGGTGGAGGAGGACCGCGACCGGCTGCGTGAAATCGAGGCGCTGCGCAACGAGCTGGAGCCTGCGCCGCCGAGCGAGCGCTCGTCGGTGTTGCGGGGAGCGCTGCTTACGGCGATGCTGCACGATCCCGAGCTGTTCAGAGCCTACCTGGCCTCCCGCGCCGTCTTGACGCCGCTGAGCGAGACCTTCGCGCAGCCTGGCATCCCCGAGCGAACCCTCGAGCTGGCGGGCGAGCATGAGCGCATGGTGCTACCGGGCCCGAATCGCGAGGAGACGCTGGCGCTGCTCGGCTGACCCGGTCGGCGATTACCAGACGCCCCGCCGCAGGGTTGAATTATGGCCAGGTGGCCGATGTTTTCTGCGCCCCGAGCCGGTTAGGGTTTCGTGCTCTATGAGTGTGCCTTCTGCGGACGAGGTTGCTGTGGATAGTGCAGGACGCACGGCGCCGGGGACTGGAATGGGCGCACTGCGTTCGATCAGAGACCAGCCGGGACCACCGGGCCTGCCGGTGACCGGCAACCTGCACCAGCTGCTGCGCATCTCGCGCCTGCATCTGGTCTCGGAGGAATGGGCACGGCGTTACGGCCCGATCGTGCGCGTGCAGGTCGGCCCTCGCCGGACAGTCGTCAACATCAGAGTGCGCTTACGATGATCGCGCGCAACTTCCACATCGAGCTCGACGAGAGCGCCGGCCCGGTGCGTGAGCGCTTCGGCTTCACGATGATCCCCGACGGTCTGCGCGTGCGGCTGCGGGAGCGGGTCGCCGGCGAGTGCCACGGCGCAGGCGAGATTGAGGCGCTCTATGGCTGAGGTTGAGCTCGGCGTCGCGACCGCGATCGACACGGACGCGGACCCGCGGTACGCGCTCAGCTCCTCCAGCGCGGCCGCGGCCCCCGGTCTGGCGATCGCGATGTGGCCGATCGCGATCGGCGCCTACGCCACCAAGCCGATGGGAGCATGGCCGTGAGCCAGGCGAACATCAAACTGCTGGCACAGAGCGTCGCGGCCATAGGGAAGCGGCGGTTGCGGTCGCCTCTGAAGCGATCGAACGTCGAGCTGATCTACAGTGGCTTCGCCGGCTGGGGCAAGGACGAGCCGGCGAAGCTGCACGAGCTGCTCGCGGTCGACTGTGGGCTGGTCGTACCGGACTCGATCCACTACGGGGGAACGTTCCGGGGGCCCGACGCATTCGTCGGGTGGTTCACGTATGAGCTGTGGCGCTGGTTCGACGAGTTCACGTCCACCCCGGAGGGCGTCATCGACGGTGGAAACCGGATCGTGGTGCCTGTCAACGTCAAGGCGCGAGCGAAGAACGGCGCGACGATGGACGTGCACAACCTGTGGGTCTACGAGCTGAGCGACGGCAAGCTCATCAAAGCACGCGTGTATGCGGACACCGCGGCGTTGCGCGACGTCGTCGAGGGGTTCACACCGCCGAGCCCCAGCCGCCGCGAGCTGCCGGGGCTGCTCGGTTGAGTACACCGACCATGCGCGTACTGTTCACAACCCAGCCGGGCCACGGCCATCTGAACCCGATGCTGCCGTATGCGTCGGCGCTATGCGACGCCGGTCACGAGGTGCGGTTTGCGACCACGACGTCGTTTGGCGCGACTGCGCCCTGTGGGGCGCGCCGTTTCATGACTCTGCGTGGGATCGCCACCTCACGGTGAACCTCACCGTAAGCGGCTATGAGGCACAATGCGAGCGTTTGGGCCTCAGCCGTGACGTGCGGACCGCGCTGCGAGGCGAGCTGATGCTCTCCACGCTGCCCTCGAGCTGGATGGAGGTCGGCGATGGCGGGCTCGGACGGATCGAGCTCGCAGATGCCCGCCGCACGCTCTATGGGCCGGAACAGGAGGACTTTTGCCCACCAGGCGTGCCTCGCGGTGCCGGACGCCTTCCCGATGGTTGCGATGGCGCCTCGCCTGCGGCGATCTCTGGGATCGGGCGGCTCACCGGCTGCTCTGTTGTGATGTCGAGGGTTTGGTGGTGGTGGGTGATCTGCAGCGGTGCTCCCTGGGTGAGCGAGTAGCTTGCCTGCTCGTGGGTGACCTCGACCTTCAGGCGCCTGTCGCGAAAGCACATGCCGAAGGCCAGGCGGGTGAGTCGTGGTGGCAGGCGGGGTGTGAAGCTGAGAGCGCCGTCGTGGTCGCGCATGCCGCCGAATCCGGCGACGGCGACGATCCATGCGCCCGCGAGCGAGGCGATGTGCAGCCCGTCGCGAGTGTTGTGCTCCAGGTTCTCGAGATCCATGAGGACAGCCTCGGCGAAGTAATCGTAGGCCAGCTCGAGGTGCCCCACCTCTGCTGCGATGACCGCCTGCGTGCAGGCCGATAGCGAGGAGTCGCGCACGGTCAGCGCCTCGTAGTAGGCGAAGTTCCGGGCCTTTTCCTGCGCGCTGAACGCGTCTCCGCGCAGGTGCAGGGCGAGCACGAGGTCCGCCTGCTTGACGACCTGCTTGCGGTACAGGTCGAAGTAGGGGAAGTGCAGCAGCAGCGGGTACTGCTCGGGCGCGGTGCGATCGAAGTCCCAGGCCTGGTGCTCGATGAAGCCCTCGGCCTGGGGGTGGACGCCCAGCTGCTCATCGAAGGGGATGAGCATGGCCTGCGCGGCGTCGCGCCAGGCCGCTGCCTCCTCGGAGTCGACTCCGAGCTCGGCGGCCCGATCGGGGTGGCGTTTCACGGCGTCGGCGGCCAGGCGCAGGTTTCGTTGCGCCATCAGGTTGGTGTAGACGTTGTTGTCGGCTACGGCACTGTACTCATCGGGGCCGGTCACCCCGTCGATACGGAAGCGTCCGCCGGCATCGTGATGGCCCAGCGAGAGCCACAGCCGCGCCGTCTCGACGAGTAGCTCGAGGCCGGTCTCGCGCTCAAACGCCTCGTCGTCGACCGCGGCCTGGTAGCGACCGACGGCGTCAGCGATGTCCGCGCCGACGTGAAAGGCGGCCGTTCCCGCCGGCCAGTACCCCGAGCACTCCTGCCCATCGATCGTCCGCCATGGAAACGCTGCGCCCTCTAGTCCCAGGAGCTTCGCGCGCTCGCGCGCCAAGCCGAGAGTCGTGTGACGCCAACGCAAGGCATCGCGGGCGGCCTGCGGCGCGGTGTAGGTCAGGACGGGCAAGACGAAGGTCTCGGTGTCCCAGAATGTGTGTCCGTCGTAGCCCGGCCCGGTCAGGCCCTTGGCGGCGATCGCGCGCCGCTCGCCCCTGGCGCCCGCCTGCAGGGTGTGAAACAGCGCGAAGCGCACCGCTTGCTGTAGCTCGGTGTCGCCCTCGAGCTGCACGTCGGCGCGCTCCCAGAAGGCATCGAGATAGTCGCGCTGGCCGACGAGCAGCCCGTCCCAGCCTGTTTGACGCGCCTCGGCCAGCGCCGCGGCGACCTGATCCCGTAGCGCTGCGGTCGAGCGCTGACTGGACCACCCGTATGCCAGCAGCTTGAGGACCCGCAGCCGCTGACCCGGCGCTAAGTCTGCGGTGATCGTCACGCGCGCGAGGCCCTCGCTGCTCTCGCTCGACGTCTCGGTCCCCGCGGGACCCTCGACGGCGTGATCCATGGCGGCGGCCATCCGCAGCGCGCTCTGCCTGGTGATGTGCACCAGTACGGCGTGGGCGTCGTGATCTGAGAAAAGCTCTGAGCGCAGCGGTGCGCCCAGGTCCGCCGTCGCTCTAGGGTCGACCTCGACGTCTGGCATCGGCTCGTTGGCCACGAGCTCTGACTGCACGACAAGCCGGACAGAGTCGTCCAGCGACTGGACCTCATAGAAAACGGCGGCGACCGCCCGCTGCACCAGCGAGACCAGGCGCACCGAGGAGACGCGCACCCGCTTGCCGGCCGGTGAGCGCCACTCGGCGCGACGGCGCAGCACGCCGGCCCTGAAGTCGAGGATCCGCTCGTGACTCTGAAGCTCGCCGAAGCGCACGTCGAAGGGCTCGTCGTCGACAAGCAGGCGGATGATCTTGCCGTTGGTGACGTTGACGACGGTCTGGCCCGCCTCGGGGTAGCCGTAGCCGGCCTCGGCGTGGGGCAGGGGGCGCTGCTCGTAGAAGCCGCCCAGGTAGGTGCCCGGCAGGCCGGGTGGCTCGCCCTCATCGAGGTTTCCACGCAACCCGATGTGCCCGTTGCCCAGCGCGAACACCGACCCCGCCTGGTCGAGCACATCTAGGTCAAGCTCGGTCTCGCGCAGCACCCACGGCTCGACCGCGTAGGCCGGGTGGGAGATCACGCCGTGTCGAGCAGCTCGGCGAGATCGCCGACGACGATGTCGGCGCCGTGCTCGCGCAG
>DATCFG010000091.1:0-9567 GCA_036509655.1 Solirubrobacteraceae bacterium
ACGGGAACGACGGGCGTCCTACCATCGTTCGGCACCACATTGAGATCCGGAGCCGAACTGGTCCTTCCTGATGCTATTGTCACGTATATGTACGGAGAACCCGTAGATTCTAGTGACGATTCTGTGATGGATCGGTTGTACGGGATCGCCGAGGCCCAAGGCGGTTTTATCGCGGCGCACCAGGCCTTGGACGCTGGGATCCCACGCTCCACGCTGTCCTACCACGCCACCGAGGGCGACGCGTTGGAACGCGTCGCGCATGGCGTCTACCGAATGCGGCGGTTCCCAACACCGCCGCACGGCCACGTGATCGCCGGATGGCTTGCGCTCGCGCGCGCCGACGGCGTGGTCTCCCACGAGAGCGCGCTAGAGCTGCTCGATCTCACCGATCTGATCGCCGACGAGATTCACGTCACCCTGCCGCGCGCCAAGCGAGGGCTGCGCACCCCGCCCGGTGTACGCAGCCACTTCACCGACCGGTTGATCGACGCCCGGCATCGACGCAACGTATTCGGCATCCCGGTGACCAGCGTCGAGCGCACCCTCACCGACCTGCTGCGCAGTGGCGGATGGACAGAGCAGACCGACCTCGCAATCCGCCAAGCCATCCGACGCGGCCTCACAACACGTGGGCGGCTAGAAGCGGAGGTGCCAGCCAAGTGGCACTCGCGGCTACATGCTGTCCTGGACCAGGACGCAACGTGAAATACCGCACATCCGTGGCGTTCCGCACAGCGCTCGAGGATCGGCTCAAGGCGGCCCGGCAGGATGGGGTCGGGTTGGCGCGACTCCGCAAGCGCGTGGTGTTCGAGCGTCTGCTCGCACACCTGCATGCCGTAGCACCAGACGCCTGGGTGCTCAAGGGAGGATTCGCGCTCGAGCTGCGCCTCGGCGCCCAGGCTCGTACGACCAAGGACATCGACGTCGACTGGGCAATCGGCGAGGACGATGCGGTCGAGCTGCTCATCGAGGCCGCCGCGTTGACGCTCGACGACCGCTTCGAGTTTGCCCTCGAGCGGTCGCAGGCGGAGGATGACCTTCCAGGTGGAGGCCAGCGCTGGACGGTGACCGCGACGCTCGCGGGACGCGAGTTCGAGCGCGTAGCGATCGACATCGGGTTCGCCACAGAGCCCGTGCTCAAACGAGACACCCTCACCTCCTCCCACTTACTCGACTTCGCGGACATCGCACCCGTCCGCGTGCCCACGATCGCGATCGAGCAACACGTCGCCGAGAAGCTCCACGCCTACACACGAACCTATGCAGCAGACGCGCCCAGCTCGCGGGTCAAGGACCTCGTCGACCTCGTCGTGATCGCCCACACAACCACGATCGACGCAGATCGACTCACGCACGCGATCAATGAGATCTTCCAGCGGCGTGCCACCCACCCCGTCCCCGAAGTCCTACCACCTCCGCCTAGCGACTGGGAGCAGGGCTGGCGCAAGCTCGTTGCGAACGTCCCGGCCGAGGAAGATCTCCGCGACGGCCACGCAACAGCCGCCTCGTTCCTGAACCCCATCCTCAACCACGAGCTGACATCAGGAACATGGGATCCGGAGATCGGCGAGTGGCTCCTAGCCTGACGCCTCTGCCTGCTTGTCAGTTGGGCGGGGTAAAGAGCAGGAACGACGAGGCTCGAACCCTCGTTCGGCACCATATTGGGATCCGGGCGCGGGGTTGACGCTATCTGGCGGAATCTTGGCCTAGGGGTCGCCCGAAGAAGTAGGCAGCAGCCGGCCCTCGTACTTTTGCTGCATGACGATAATCGAGTTTCTGCATCCCATTAAGGGCGGCTCACAGAAGAACGTAGTCCTTGGCACGCCCTGCTACTTCAAGCGCTATAAGGACCAGCGTGGCCAGGACACAAATGCCCGCTCCCGTCGACGCTAGGCTGATTCGTCGGGTAGCTGTTCCTTCTTGCTATCGGCATCGATCCGCTGGAACTCACGGTCGGCCATCCTGAGGGCGCCGGCGATCTCGAGCAGCCGATCCCGAATCTCCTCCCTAACCGGCCCCTCCGGCTTGTAGCCGATGCCGTGCTCAATCTCGGCCCATCCGTGCTGGAGTATGGTGCGCACCTGGATCTCAACGGTGACTCCCCTGAATCGTTCGTACTCGGGTAGCTGGGTGCGTGGCTCCTTGAACCTCACCAAATAGTGCGTGCTCTGATAGCCACCTGGACCCAGCCTCCCGACCGGCTCGTGCCTTTCCAATACATCGAACTCCCGGTAGATCAGATTATCCACCTGCTGTCGCTCGTCTAGCAGGTAAACAATGACCCGCACTCCCGCAAGGTCGGTGATATCACTCAGCGGCTCGGGATACTTCGGTCGAGTGACATCCTCTCTCGCAGGTAGTTCCGCCTTCTCACGAAAGCTCTTTACGCTCTTGCTACGGGCTTCGACTACCTGAATCTTGACCTTTTCGTCGTCAAGAACGGCACGCAAAACAGACCTCACCGCCTGCGCGCATTCGTCGAACATATCTCGTACTTCGCGGTAGGCAGCCGCCGCCCTCCGTCCGTGCCTGGCGAATTTGAACGTTTGATATGTGGTCGGATCGGATGACGCCATCGGGCGACGGACTACTCAGTCCGACTGGACGGGGTTGGCTCGCGCAGTGATTACTCGTTAGCGCTCGGCAAGGCGGTCGTACCGAGCTCTCGCTCTACGGCATCGAATGGGTCTGGAGAGTGTCGAATCGCGCTCGCCCGAGCGACAGTGTAAAGGCGCTCGATCAGCTGATCCTCGACAGGGTCAGTCTCGTCAGTAATTCGCGGTGCCACAAAAGAACCATCGCGTAGGAACTCTAGAAGGTAGGGTGCCCTGCCATTACCAGCCGCGCTTCTGACCCTGAAGCGCACCGTCGCAACGTCCACCGCATAGGAGTCAAATGCCGCTCCGCGCTCCCATCGGACTCTGTCCGCCTCGGTCTCGTCAGCCAATCGGCTGATAAGGCGCACGAACCGCTCTGGCAGTTGATCTGGATGTTGCTCTTGGGTGCTCATCGCTGCCACCTTACTCCGAGTAGTTGTGCTTTGGCGTGTTGAGAAGCTGGCGGATCAGCTCCCCAAGCCGAGAAAGCTCCTCGTTCGGCGCATTGGCGGCGACGCAACCCTGCGCAGATTCGCAATGAAGTCATCACGCGATGGCACGGGTGGTTCCAGACCCGCCTCCGTCATCTGCGTCGGCCCCTGCAACGCAGCAGCACGGTCCCACGCATCACGGCCGCATCTCGTTCACGATCAGTCTCGCGCCGCTCGCGTTCGGCCCCTCCATCTCGCGGCGCTCGTCAAGGAACCGTACGGAGTCCTCGCGGAGCGCGACTAGGCGTTCGTGCCCTTCAGCCGCAGCCATAAGCCGCCTCGCTTCCGTTAGTGCGTCCCGCTGATTCGGCTGAGTAGGCTTCTGGACCTTGTCCTCTGACATCAGCTTCCAAGGGTAGAGCGTGGCGTCGTCGGCCCGTAGATGCATCTTCTGCGGCGCAAAGGCCGACTCGTACGAGCACGTCTTCCCGGACTGGATCAACCGCGTCATAGTCAACGACGAGATCGACTCCGAATTCTTCTCGGTCGCCGACGGCAAGGTCGAGGATGCGCGCAACTACAAGACCAACAAGGCAGCAGGACTCCGCGCGAAGATCGTCTGCGGGCGCTGCAATCACGGCTGGATGGCGGAACTTGAGTTAGCAGCGAGTCCGCTACTGCGCCCCCTGATCGTCGGGCAAGAGACGACGCTGAATCAAGCGGAGCAGCTGCTGGCAGCGCAATGGGCCACCAAGACCGCGATGGTAGGCGAGACGATCATGTACCGGCAGGCCCAGTTCTCCCAGGACGACCGTGACCTTGTCCGCGTGCAAGGACACCCGCCCCTACGCGCTCGCGTCGCCATCGCGACCTACTCGATGGAGCAACCCGTCGCAACCCGTTATACGCGTGGTCTGGGCGGTGTCCGTCGAGACGGAACCCCATTCATGGATCTCTACGTCCACACGATCCAGATCGCTCATCTCGTCTTCAGCATCCGGGGCACGACAACGCTCCCGGCATCGGACAATCGGTCATTGGAGAGCATCGCAGAACCGCGTTACTACGAGATCCCCATCTTCCCCCCGGTTGAGACGTGCCGTTGGCCGCCCCGGTTCGTCATGAACGAGAAGACCTTCATCGAGTACGCGGGCGGCAACAACATCGGCGGATAGCACCCGCTTGCTTTTGGATGGCACACTCATTGCGCGTCCTTAGCGCGCCAACCCGCCTTGCGTGACCGTTGGCGACATCGTTCTCGGCGTGCCGCCGGGTGCATCGGAGATCGAGCTTCCCCGCCGAGGGCCCGGGCGCCGACGCAAGCAGCCAACGTAGCGGGACTCGTGCACTCGCCAGCTCAGAAACGCCATCCCCCCTTCTCGCCGCTTCGTGATGCGATTCAGACTTAAGGTTGAGAGCGGATTGGTCGTTACCGACATTCATGGAGTCCAATCATGAGCCGCCCGCTCCGCCCGGAAGGCGGCTCATCCGATCGAGCGATGGCCTAACTTGGGAGCCGCATTGCGATACAGGAGAAGGTGGCAACGCGACTCCAGCCCCCGATCTAGAGGCATTCGCGCAGTGGTTCGCTGATTGGTGGTTGCGGCGAGGGCGACATCTCACCGACCCCGACCGGAGCGATACCGACGAGCCAGCCGGCGGGCCAACCAGCACGGATAACATCGACGTTCGTGGTTGACGTGGCCCCGCTCGGTGCGCTGGCACCCAACTGAGCAATCGCGTGCAGCCGACCGTGAAGGCCGCGTGCCATCACTGGCCGCTAGGCATCAAGCACGGAGGGCACAGTCGCCGATGGACGGGGGTCGCGGGTTTGAGCCTCAAACCCGCGACCCCCCAAAAAACCCCTAGTTTGCAGGCAAATTAGAACGACGAAACTCGCGCCATCTCATACCCAAATCAAAAACACGCTCATTTACAGGGAAAATGCGGGGAAAGCGGGAACGACGGGACTCGAACCCGCGACCTCCGACGTGACAGGCCGGCGCTCTAACCAACTGAGCTACGTCCCCGCGTGTGCGCCCGGAGAGCCCAAGGGACCCCGAACGTCTCCCCAGTATGCCAAGGCGCCGCGCTCGCCGGGCGCCCGGCTCCTCGATCTGAGTTCGTCACAGCGCTCGGGGAGACACATAGCTGCACCCCCGGGCCCACCCCCAGGAGACGCCCAGCAGGCCGTCAAAAGAAAGCTGGCCAGCCAGCCAGCTTTTGTTGTAGGGTGCTCGTGTGGCGCTCGTCGGTCCCTCTCCACTGCTCGACACCAACCCCTTCGCCGCGGTGCTCGGAGACCTGCGCGAGGAGCGCGGGGCGACCGTGCCGTTCCCGCCCGGGGACACGCGCTTCTCGCTCGCGCGGACGCGGCGCTTCGCCGACGATCCGCTGCCGCTCCTGCTCGACGCATACGAGCGCTTCGGACCGATCTTCACGCTGCGGGTGTTCCACTCCAACGTCGTCTTCATGCTCGGGCCCGCCGCCAATCACTACATCACCGTCTCTCATGCATCCAACTTCACCTGGCGCGAATCGCACTTCCGTGACCTGATCGGGCTGATGGGCGACGGGCTGCTCACGATCGACGGCGACTTCCACCGGCGCTCGCGGCTGATCATGCTCCCCGGCTTCCACCGCGAGCGGATCGCCGCCTCGGTCGACGTGATGGTCGACGAGACCTCGCGCGCGCTCGAAGAGCTCACCGCGGGCGACCGCATCGACCTCTACACCTGGACGCGCCGGCTCGCGCTGCGGATCGCGATGCGCGCGCTTTTCGGCCTCGACCCCGACGGCGAGACCGCGCGCGCGGTCGACGCCGCCGGCCTGTTCGAGCAGGCGCTCTCCTTCTTCTCCTCCGAGTACGCCCTCCGCATGCTCCGCGGCCCCCGCACGCCGTGGGCGCGCCTGCAGCAGGCCGCGCGGTCGCTCGACCGTTTGATCTACGCGGAGATCTCCTCGCGCCGGGCCTCCGGTGAGCGCGGCGAGGACATCCTCTCGCTGCTCCTCGACGCCCACGACGAAGACGGCACGACGCTCACCGACCTGCAGATCCGCGACGAGGTGATGACGCTGATGTTCGCGGGCCACGACACCACCACCTCGACCGTCGCCTTCATGTTCCACGAGCTCGCCCACCACCCCGAGATCGTCGCGCGCCTCCAGGCCGAGCAGGACTCCCAGCTCGTTGACGGCCCGCCCACGCCTTCACAGCTGATGTCGGGCGAGCTCTCCGAGCTCGAGATGGTCTTCGACGAGACGCTCCGCATGTACCCGCCCGCCTGGATCGGGCCGCGGCGCTCGGTCGAGGCGTTCGAGTTCGCCGGCCACTCCGTCCCCGGCCGCGCCTTCGTCAACTACTCCTCCTGGGCATCCCACCACCTGCCCGACGTCTTCCCCGAGCCCGATCGATTCCGCCCCGAGCGCTTCGCGCCCGAGGCCAAGGCCGCGCTCCCAAAGGGCGCCTACGTCCCCTTTGGCGGCGGCTCGCGCACGTGCATCGGGATGCGCTTCGGCCAGCTCGAGATCCGCACGATCGCGACGCTCCTGCTCTCGCGCTTCACGCTCACGCTCGCGGAGGACTTTCAGCTCGAGATCCGCCAAATGCCGACGATCAGCCCGCGGCACGGCCTACCCGTGATCGTCCACGCCCGCTCCCACCTCGGCGCCGCTCAGCGCAGGCTCGCCCACAGCGACAGCCTGTAGCCCGACCCCGCGCCCGACGGTCCCGCCGCGGCGCTCGCGCTCACGCCTTCCACATACACGTCGGGGTCGGCGATCAGCGTCAGCTTCAGTCCTTCGAGCAGGAAGCTCAGCGGATGCACGACCAGCTTGCCTTCCTGCGCGCGCGCGATCGCGTCAACCGACGCACGCACGCCGAACAGACCCCCGCCGACGCTCACTTCCACCTGGCCACCGCCGCTCCTCAGGAGCTTGACTTCGACTCCTTTCCCCAGCGCCGCCTGCGCATCCGCCCGCGCCGCGAACGCCTCTCCGACGAGCGCGTCGCCGTGCTTCTGCAAGCTCGCGTCGTGCAGCTGCAACGAACCCTCCTTCACGCTTTCGGCCGTCAGCCTCATCGTCTGCACCCCGCGCGCTTCTCCTAGCAGCTTCGCCGTCTGCGCCGGGGTCAGCCGCAGGCTCCCGGCCTTCACGTCGACCGAGTCCACACGCCCCCACAGCAGCTCCACCGCGGGCCACGCCTTCACGGTGACGCTCTCCACGGTCCCATACCGCCCCACGCGCGAGCGGATTCTACTCGCCGCGATCCCGGGCAGCAGCAGCTGCGCGAGCACGAGCACCAGCACGATCGTCCCCGCCAGCAGCGCTCCGATTTGGCCGGCTCTCCCCACCCGCACAGCTTTGCAGCCCGCTAGCCTTAGGGTCTTCGGCCCCGGGGCGCGTAGCTCAGTTGGTCAGAGCACCTCGTTTACACCGAGGGGGTCGCCCGTTCGAGTCGGGCCGCGCCCATCTTCCATGAACAGCGACCACCCGCACACTCACACGCCCCGGCTGCGCGAGCGCCGGGACGCGATCTGAAGGACTTCCGATCGACGCAAGCACCTCCATCCGCATCGCCGTGATCGGCTCCGGGCCCGCCGGCTTCTACGCCGCCGGACACCTGCTCAAGGACGGGGCGAGCAGGCATGGGGCGGATGGGCATGCCGTCGATTTCGAGGTCGACATGCTCGAGCGGCTGCCCACGCCCTGGGGGCTCGTGCGCTCCGGCGTGGCCCCCGACCACCCGAAGATCAAGTCGGTCACCCGCATCTACGAGAAGACCGCCGCGCACCCGCGCTTTCGCTTCTTTGGGAACGTCGTCTTCGGCGAGCACGTCTCGCGCGAGGAGCTCCTCGAGCACTACCACGCGATCGTCTACGCAACCGGCACGCCCGTCGACCGGCCGCTCGGGATCCCCGGCGAAAATCTACCCGGCTCGCACGCGGCCACCGATTTCGTCGGCTGGTACAACGGCCACCCCGATCACACCGACCTCGAGATCGACCTCCGCTCGGCCGAGCGCGCGGTCGTGATCGGCAATGGCAACGTCGCGATCGACGTCGCCCGCATGCTCGTGCTCGCGCCGTCCGAGCTCGCGCCCACCGACACCGCGGATCACGCGCTCTCGGTGCTCGCCGAAAGTCACGTGAAGGAGGTCGTGATCGTCGGTCGCCGCGGGCCGGCGCAGGCGGCCTTCACCAACCCCGAGCTGCTCGAGCTCGGCGAGCTGGCCGACGCCGACGTGATCGTCGATCCCGATGAGCTCGCGCGCGCGCTCGCCGTCCACGACGCGGGCGCCGAGGAGAACATCACCTCGCGACGGAACGTCGAGATCCTGCGCTCCTATTCCGAGCGCCCCCCCGCGGGCCGCGCCAAGCGGATCGTCCTGCGCTTCCTGCTCTCGCCCACCGCGCTCCTCCCCACCGACTCCGGCCACCTCGGGTCAGTCGAGCTGACCCGCAACGAGCTCGTCGCCGATCAAACGGATCCCGCCCACCCGCGCTTGCGCGCCCACGCCACCGGCGAGCGGGAGGCGATCCCGGCCGGTCTCGTCTTCCGCGCGATCGGCTATCGCGGCGTCGCCCTCCCGGATGTCCCGCTCGACGCGCGCCGCGGCGTGATCCCCAACGACGGCGGTCGCGTGCTCGGCGTGCTCGAGGGCGTGGATGAGCGTGAGGGTGGCCGCGGCGAGGCCGAGGGTGGGGGTGGGGGTGGGGGCAACGACCGCGGCCATTCTCGGGCCGGCGAGCGTCTGCGCGGCGAGTACGTCGTCGGCTGGATCAAGCGCGGGCCCTCCGGCGTGATCGGCACGAACAAGAAGGACGCCCAGGAGACGGTCAACGCTATCCTCGCCGACGCCGCGCCCGGCGGGAGCGGGCTGAACACGCCCTCCTCGCCCGACCCCGCCGCCGTCGAGCGGCTTCTCCGCGAGCGCCAGCCCGAGCTCGTCACCTACGATGGCTGGGCCTCGATCGACCGGCACGAGCGCTCCCTCGGCGAATCCGCCGGCCGCCCGCGCGTCAAGCTCACGCGGATCGAGGAGATGCTCCGCGTCGCCGGCGAAGACGACGATACGGCGGCGTAACCCATCATTGACCTCGCACCTGCACAGTCGGCCCGAACCCCATCTGGCAGACTGTCGCCCGCGAGCCCCGTTAGCTCATCTGGTAGAGCGCCGGACTTTTAATCCGGTGGGGCGGGTTCGAGTCCCGCACGGGGCATTTTGAAGTGGCTGGAAACGGGCTGGTTTTGGCCATAACCAGATCGCCGATCTCCAAATTGGTCCCCATTTGGTCCCGAGATTTACCAGGCCGAGGCTCGGTCTCAGCTCTCAGCCCTAGCCTCCGATCGGGGCTCGCGGATTGGCGCCCCAGAAGATCTGCGACCCGAGCATCCCGATCAGGTTCACGGCGACCAGGTTCAGCACCATCGACTTCGCCGTGGCCGTGCCCACGCCCACGGGGCCACCGCTGGCGTTATAGCCGTAGTAGCAGCCCACGAGCACGATCACGGTCGCCATCGTCATCCCCTTGATG
>DATCFG010000092.1:0-2737 GCA_036509655.1 Solirubrobacteraceae bacterium
GCCGATGGCGGCGATCCCTACGCCCTGGCCGCGGCCGAGGTCGCGCGCTACCGCCAGGCGCCCTTGGCGGACGGGGCCGCCGGTGGGGCGGGGGCGGCGGGTGGGTTTCCATTCATGGGCGGAGCGGTCGGCTATTTCGGCTACGACCTCGTGCGCACCGTCGAGCCGCTCGGAGAGCCCGTGGGCGGGCGGGGATCCGATCCGCTGGGCCTGCCCGACATGGCGCTGATGCTGTCGGATCTGCTCGTCGTGTTCGACCACCTCAAGCACACCGTCACGATCCTCGTGAACGCCGACCTCGACGCCGAGCCGGAGATCGAGCGCGCCTATGCTGCGGCGGCGAGCATGATCGCCGAGGTGCGCGCGCGGCTCGAGGGCCCGGTGCCGCGCGAGCAGCGTAGGGCAGATCGGCGTGCGGCGGTGGATGAGGATGAGGTTGGTGAGGCCGATGCGGGCGGTGGCGCCGGCGGTGGCGCCGTTGCGGGGAGAAGCGAGGAGCGCGGCAGGGAGATGCCGAGCTTCCAGCCGAACATGGAGCGCTCGGAGTTCGAAGGGATCGTCGCGCGGATCGTGCGGTACATCCACGCGGGCGACGCCTTTCAGGTGGTGCCCTCCCAGCGCTGGTCGGCGCCGGTGCCGGTGCAGCCGTTCTCGATCTACCGGGGTCTGCGCGCCGTGAACCCGAGCCCGTACATGTACTTCCTCGACTTCGGCGACTTCCAGGTCGTGGGCGCGAGCCCGGAGCCGCTGTTGACCGTCACCGGGCGCCACGTCTCGACGCGGCCGATCGCGGGGACGCGCCCGCGCGGCGCGAACCCCGAGGAGGACCGGCGGATCGCGGGGGAGCTGCTGGCCGACGAGAAGGAGCGTGCCGAGCACGTGATGCTGGTCGACCTCGGGCGCAACGACCTGGGGCGGGTGTGCGAGTACGGCAGCGTGGAAGTCGAGGAGATGATGGAGGTCGAGCTCTACAGCCACGTGATGCACATCGTCTCCTCCGTCTCGGGCACGCTGCGCGAGGGGGTCGGCGCGATCGACGCGCTGCGCTCGGTGTTGCCCGCGGGCACGCTCTCGGGCGCGCCGAAGGTGCGCGCGATGCAGATCATCGATGAGCTGGAGCCGGTCAAGCGCGGCGGCTACGGCGGTGCGATCGGCTACCTCAGCTACGCCGGCGATCTCGACACCGCGATCCACATCCGCACGGTCGTCGTCAAGGATGGCGTCGCCCATGTGCAGGCCGGCGGTGGCACCGTCGCCGACGCGAAGCCAGCGTACGAGTACGAGGAGTCGGTCGCGAAGTCGCGCGCGGTGATGCGGGCGATCGAGCTGGCCTGCGAACAGGTCGACTGGCCGTGAGCGTGATCTCATGAAGGTCCTCGTGATCGACAACTACGACTCGTTCGCGTACAACCTCGTCCAGTACCTCGGCGAGCTCGGCTCTGAGGTGAGCGTGGTGCGCAACGACCGCGCGTCGGTTGACGAGCTGCTCGCGGGCGGCTACGAGCGCTGCGTGATCTCGCCCGGCCCGTGCACGCCCGATCAGGCGGGCATCTCGCTGGAGGTCGCGCGGCGGCTGCCGGAGGCGGGGATCCCGACGCTCGGCGTATGCCTCGGCCACCAGGCGCTCGCACAGGCGTTCGGCGGGAAGGTGGTGCTGCACGAGCCGGTGCACGGCAAGGCGACGACGATCGAGCACGACGGGCAGACGATCTTCAAAGGCCTGCCGGCGCCGCTCGCGGTCGGGCGCTACCACTCGCTCGTGGTCGAGCCGAGCCTGCCCGACTGCCTGGTCGAGTCCGCGCGCGGCGACGGCGTGCTGATGGCGCTGCGCCACCGCGAGCTGCCCGCCGAGGGCGTGCAGTTTCATCCCGAGTCGGTCTTGACCGCCGGCGGCAAGCATCTGCTCGAGAACTTCCTCGCGGGGCCGGCCGGTGCCTAACGCGATCCTGACAAGGGCGATCGACACGCTCGCCTCGCGCCGTGACCTGAGCGCGGACGAGACCGCCGAGGTGCTCGGCGAGATCATGAACGGCGACGTCTCGGAGATCCAGATCGCCGGCTTTCTGATCGCGCTGCGGACGAAGGGCGAGACGACCGACGAGCTCGCCGGGCTGGCGCGGACGATGCGGGCGCTGGCCGCGCACGTCCCGACCGAGCGTGGGAACCTGCTCGACACCTCCGGCACGGGTGGCGGGAAGAGCACGTTCAACGTCTCGACGACGGCCGCGCTGATCGCCGCCGGCGCGGGCTGCGCGGTAGCCAAGCATGGCAACCGCTCGGCGACGAGCCTGTCGGGGTCGGCCGATCTGCTGGAGGCACTGGGCGCGCGGATCGATCTCACGCCGGAGGGCGTCGCGTGCTGCATCGAGCAGGCGGGCTTCGGCTTCATGTTCGCGCCTGCCCACCACCAGGCGACCCGTTACGTCGTGCCCGTGCGGCACGAGCTCGCGGTGAGAACGATCTTCAACCTGCTCGGGCCGCTGACGAACCCGGCGGGCGCGCGGCGGCAGCTGATCGGCGTGTCGGATCCGAGCTTCCTGGAGAAGATCGCCGGCGCGCTCGCGCGGCTGGGGGTCGACCGGGCGCTCGTCGTCGCCGGGGAGGACGGGCTCGACGAGGTCTCGATCGGCGCGCCGACGCGCGTGGTCGAGGTCAACGGAGGCGAGCTGAGCCACTACACGCTCACGCCGGGCGAGGTTGGGATCGAGCTCGCGGCCGAACCGGACTACGACGGGGG
>DATCFG010000093.1:0-28359 GCA_036509655.1 Solirubrobacteraceae bacterium
GATCCATCCCTTCTGCGTCGCCGGCATGGGCGCGGATCATAGCCACGCCGACCACGAAGACCGACCGAGACGCGCTCGGGAAAGCGCTGGAGACACCGGAGCAGCCCAAGGCACGCGAGCGCGACGGCGCCGGACCTCGGCGCACGGCATGTTCGCACTTCTGTTCACACCCCCTCCCGAGTCGGTGCTCGTGAGGCTGAGCGGTGGAGGGCTAAATGGCTTGGTTACGGGTGATTCTCGTAGTGCCGGAGGAGGGACTCGAACCCCCGACACGCGGATTATGATTCCGCTGCTCTAACCGACTGAGCTACTCCGGCGGGGAGGAGCAGTCTAGCCTCACCGCGAGCTGGTTGACCGTCCAGGGCTGTGCACAGGGGGAGGCCACATGGTGCTCTCCACGCCCGCCAACACCGGCGTCCCTGGCGCGGAGACTCCCATGGGCATCTTCCCGATCTTTGCGCGCGACGTCTCGACGACGATGACGGGACGGACGTCGACGGCACCAAATACGACATTCCCGAGCAGGGCACCCGCTATCTTGATCTTCCAGTCATGTCTGCCGATACGCCCATTGCTCCAGGGTCGTGAATGAGAGGGAGACAGAGTGCACGACGAATCGCCTGACGAGCCCGACGATCGGAGATCGGCCAGCCTGAGCAGCGCGAGCCGGGCGGACGCCCACCAGCCGCTGCCGCGCGATAAACGGGGCTGGAACGTCTCCCCCGCGCCCGACGGGCGCGGCATGCCCGAGCAGGCGCCGAAAGGCCCGCCGGCGCACCGCCGGCCGGGCTTCATGTGGTTCGTCGGGATCCTGCTGGCGATCAATCTGCTGTCGGTCCTGTTCTTCCATCCTTCCTCCGGCGAACAGCGGGTGACGGTGCCGTTCAGCCCCTACTTCCTCGAACAGGTGAAGGGCGACACGGTCTACTCGATCTCCTCCAAGGGCGACACGATCCAGGGCGAGCTCAAGTCCAAGCAGCGCTATCCCTCCAGCGACACGAAGGCCACGCCGACGAAGCTGTTCGCGACCCAGGTGCCGAGCTTCTGGAACGGCAGCCAGCTGTCCGCGCTGCTGCAGGAAAAGGGCGTGAAGATCAACGCCGAATCGACGACCACCAGCACCTCGCTGCTGGCCGAGATCCTGCTCGGCTTCGGACCGACGCTCTTGATCGTCGGCCTGTTCGTGCTGATCGCCAGACGCGCCGCGAAAGCCGGCGGCGCGATGGGCGCACTCGGCAACTTCGGCCGCTCGCAGGCGCGCAGGGTCGATCCGGAAACGATCCGTGTCACCTTCAAGGACGTCGCCGGCATCGACGAGGCCAAGGCGGAGCTCTCGGAGATCGTCGACTTCCTGCGCAACCCCGACCGCTACGGGCGCCTGGGCGGGCGCATGCCCCACGGCGTGCTCCTGTCGGGCGCTCCCGGGACCGGTAAGACGCTGCTCGCGCGCGCGGTCGCCGGTGAGGCGCACGCCGCCTTCTTCTCGATCTCCGCCTCGGAGTTCATCGAGGCGATCGTCGGCGTCGGCGCCTCACGGGTACGCGACCTGTTCGCCAAGGCCAAGGAGGCAGCGCCCGCGATCATCTTCATCGACGAGCTCGACGCGATCGGCCGCTCGCGCCAGGGCTCTGTCTCGGTCACGGGCGCCAACGACGAGCGCGAGCAGACGCTCGACCAGATCCTCACCGAGCTCGACGGCTTCGAGAGCTCCGAGGCCGTCGTCGTGCTCGCCGCCACAAACCGGCCCGACGTGCTCGACTCGGCGCTCCTGCGGCCGGGCCGCTTCGACCGCCGCGTCGCCGTGCAGCCGCCCGACCGTACCGGCCGGCGGGAAATCCTCGAAGTGCACACGCGCTCGATCCCGCTCGCCGGGAGCGTCGACCTCGGCGCGCTGGCCGCGAGCACCCCCGGAATGGTCGGCGCCGACCTGGCGAACCTCGCCAACGAGGCCGCGCTGCTCGCCGCCCGGCGCGGGCACGAGGAGGTGGAGATGGGCGACCTCACCGATGCACTGGAGAAGATCATGCTCGGCTCGCCACGCGGGATCCTGCTCTCCCCCGCCGACCGCGAGCGCACCGCCTACCACGAGTCCGGCCACGCGCTCGTCGGGATGCTCACGCCGGGCGCGGACCCGGTCAGGAAGGTCTCGATCATCCCGCGCGGGATGGCGCTCGGCGTGACCCTCTCGACCCCCGATTCCGACCGCGTCTCGTATTCGCTGGAGGACCTCGAGGCGAAGATCGAGGTGGCGCTCGGCGGACGCGTCGCCGAGGAGCTCGTCTACGACACGATCACCTCGGGCGCCGAGTCCGACATCCAGCAGCTGACCGCGATCGCGCGCCAGATGGTCGGGCGCTGGGGCATGAGCGAGGCGGTCGGCCCGATCGCGGTGCTGCCTGCCGACGGCGAGGGGCCGTTACTGCCGGGCGCGAGCGAGACCTCCGAGTCGACCCAGCGCCTCGTCGACGAAGAGGTGCGCAAGCTCGTCGAGCGCGCGCACGGACAGGTCACGCAGCTGCTCACGGCCCATCGCGAGCAGCTCGAGAGCCTCGCGCAGGCGCTGCTGAAGGCCGAGACGCTCGACGCGCTCGATGCCTACGCGGCGGCAGGCGTGCCCGCGCATCGCGAAGCGCAGGACGCTCCTCCGCCCCCGCCCCCCGCGATCACGCTCAGCTGAAGCCAATCCCGTCATCGTGGCTCCTCCTCCGCCGGCCACTCGCCGACGAGGCATACGGTGCCGTCGCCTCCCACCAGGCGCGCGGGCAGTCGCAGCTGCGCCAGCCACGCCGGGGCCGCGTCCGCACGGATCAGCGCGGCGGTGCTGGCGACGTTCGCGTCCAGGCACGTCTCCGCGGCGACGCTCACCGTGCGCCAGCTCAGCGCGACGGGCGCGCCGGTAGCGGGATCGATGATGTGGTGCTGCGTCCGTCCCTCGTGGCGCCAGCGCCGGGCCGTCGTGCTGGAGGTCGCGATCCCGCCAGAGCGGATCGCGATCGTCTGCCCCTGCGAGCCGGGCACGTGACGATGGTCGTCGGTGACATAGATCCGCCAGCCCTCCCGCGGCGCAGCGCCGGCGGTGGCGATGTCGCCGCCGAGGCCGACCAGGCTGCCCGCGCCCGTCGCATCGTGCACCGCGGCGGCGGCGCGATCGGCCACCCACGCTTTCGCGGTGGCGCCGAGATCGAGACGCACGCCGGTGGGGACGCGGATCGCGGAGCGCTCGCGGTCGAGCTCGATCGCCCGCCATCCAGGGGTGACGCGCGCCGTGATCGCCGGCCGCGCCGCATCCTCGGGCTCGGCCGCGCCCGGCGCCGGCCTCTCCAGCAGCGCCCAGTCGCGGTCGTACCCCGCGAGCAGCAGCGCGTTGCCGACCGTCGGGTCGACGTCTCCGTCCGTCAACGCGGCGGCGCGCAGCGCGACCTCGACCGCCTCGATCAATAGCGGGTCGACGCCCACGAACCGCCCCGCGCCGGCGTTCACGAGTTGGAGGTCGGAGTCCGGGCGAAAGCGGCTGCAGGCGCGGTCGACCGCGTGCAGCTCCCGTTCGACGACCTTTCGGGCCCCCGCGAGCGCGTCGGGATCGTCGACGAGCAGGACAACGCTCGTGCCGAGCGCCTCCCAGCTCGCCCTCGCGAGGGTCATGGGGGGCGTTGTCATGGGGACATATTCGGCGCCGCTGCCTTCCATCCACTAAAGAGCTTGTTAGAGAGTTCTTACCCCGGCTTGCGCCGCATCTATGCTGGGCGGTGCCGTGGAGGCTTCGAGTGACTTCTGGATGTCCGGGCGGGCGAGCGCGAGGTAGGAGACCAGGACGAAGACGGCGACGGCAAACACGATCGCCGTGGGGCCGTCGCCGAAGTTGATCCCGCTGAGGTTCTTGGGCTTGCTGATGTAGTCGGCAAAGGAGGCGCCGAGCGGACGCGTGACGATATAGGACATCCAGAACGCGGCGATCCCGTTCAGGCCAAGCTGCCAGCGCGCCAGCGCGGGGATCAGGATGACGATCGTGAAGAGGATGCCCGAGTCCAGGTAGCCGAGGTTCAGGGAGACCGCGGTGAAGTCTCCGAGCGCGGTCCCGAGAGCGAAGGTCGCGAACACCGTCGCCCAGTAGTACGCCTCACGTCGCTGGGTCGTGATGCTGTGGATCGACAGCGTGCCCTCGCCGCGCTGCCAAACCCAGAAGATCGCGGCCAGGACGACCGCCCACAGCAGCGTCGTCCCCGCATAGGGGATATGGGCATCGAGATGCAGGAAATCCGAGACGCCGGTCCCCGTGATCGCGATCGCAAAGGCCAGGGACCAGTAAGCAAACGCCCGGTAGCGACGGGTGCCGAACTGCAACAGGAGCCCCACGACGATCACGAGCACCTCGATCCCGGCGCCCCTCCCGGAAGCCGCTCGAGCAGCGCCCCCGCCTGCGCGAACAGCCCGTCGCTGTGCGCGACCAGGCCGACGAGCAAGAGGCCCGTGACCAGCACGAAGGCGGGCCAGGCCTGCTGGAAGGCGTCATCGAAAGGCATCGCCGCAGCCTGCCATGCTTCGCCTGTGTCCGCTCCACGTAGCGACCCTCCCGAGCGGCGGCGCGCCCGCCGCGAAGCCTCGCGGCGTGCTGGCCGAAACGGGGACCGATCGGAGATCGGCCGGCGCCGGAGGCGCGTGTCTCCCGGCTTGGGTCGCCGCCGGCGCTATCAAGCCGCCGGCGCGCTCGCCGCGCTGATCGTGCTGATCGTCGGGGTCGCGCTCGACAACCTGATCGGGAGCACGGGCGGCTCGGGCCCGGGGACGACGCTGAGCGCCGCCAGCCACGCACATGCGATCGGTGGGGCGAGCCAGGGGACTCGCCATGCAGCCGCGCAGACGCGTCCATCGACCCTGCACGGCACGGCCGCCTCCGGCCCGGGGACGGGCAGGTCGGGAACCGAGGCGGTGCCGATCCTGATGTACCACGTGATCGCCGCCCCGCCCCCCGGCGCTCCGTTCCCGGGGCTGTACGTCGTGCCGAGCGAGTTCGCGGCGCAGATGGAAGCGCTCAAGGGCGCCGGCTGGCACGCCGTGACGCTCGATCAGGTGCAGGCCTACTGGCAGCGCGGCGTCCCCCTGGGGTCCGGCAAACCGATCGTTGTGAGCTTCGACAACGGCTACCAGTCGCAGTACTCCCAGGCGCTGGGAGTACTGCGCCGGCTCGGCTGGGTCGGCGATGAGAACCTGCAGCTGACCGGCCTGCCGCCCTCCCAGGGAGGGCTCAGCCAGAGAGAGGTCAGAGGCCTCGTCGCGGCCGGCTGGGAGCTCGACACGCAGGGCTTCAGCCACGCCGACCTGATCACGCTCGACGCCGAAGCGCTCCACTACCAGGTGGCGGTCGCGCGGCGCACCGTCCAGCAGCGCTACGGCGTGCCGGTCAACTGGTTCTGCTACCCCTCCGGCCACTACGACGCGACCGTAATCGCCGCCGTGAAGGCCGCCGGCTACACCGGGTCGACGACCGTCGTCCCCGGCTGGGCCGCTCCCTCCGAAGATCGCTACCGACTGCACCGTCTGCGCGTGCTCGGGGAAACCTCCCCCGCAGCGCTGCTTGCGCAGATCGCCGACATCCGCGACGACCCGCCAGCGCCCCCCTCCTACAACGGCGCCTGATCCGCCACCAGAACCTCCGCGTGCGCTTCGGTGATCACATGCCTGCGCAACGCCGCCTCGGTAACGGACCGCTGTGTCGGGGAGACGAAGCGATAGACGATCAGGCCGTGCACGTCGTCTCTGCTTTGCAGGTGAAAACCGGGCGCCGGCGGGCTGCCCGCCCCGGACTTCAACGGCGCATAGCCGGTCTCGTCGATCTCGCTCACCGTCACGCTTCGGCCCTTGGCGAGATTGTGCAGGGGCGGCAGGTAATACTCGAGCGGCGCCGCCCCGAGCTCGACGGTCGTGATCACACGGTCGCCGGCGGACGTGCCGCGCAGCACCCTCGCCACCCCGCGCCAGTCGCCGCGCTGCAGGCGTGGGCTGAGGTCGACGTCGATCGCGATCGCCAGGCCGGCCACCGCGATCAGCGCAGCAAACGCCGTACCGACGCGTCCCGCGCGGCGCGCGGTGACGACAACGGCGAGCAGCGCGCTGACGGGGATCATCGCCGCGACGAGGTTGCGCGGTGCGAGGTAATCGAGGCCGAAGGCGACGAGCAGGATCGGGAGTAGCACCCCGCAGGCGGCGATCGCGAGCGCGATCAGCGCGCCGCGCTCCTCGCGCGGCTCGAGCACGCTCCACAGGCCGTAGCCGAGGCCGGCGAGGATCGGAAGCGCCACGAGCAGCTCGATCCCGTGCCCGAGCGGCGAGCCCGAGTAGCCCGTGAGGTAGTACTGCGGGATCGCTTCCAGGCGGCTCGTGAGCGCCCATTCTCCGATCCACTGCGCGCCGTGCCCGCCCTGCGCGACCGCCAGCGGCAAAAGCGCGAGGCCGACGAGCACAACAGCCACGCACGCGAGCAGCGTCGCACGGGCGCTTCCCCCGCCGGATGCCCGGGCTTCGCCACCACCCGTCCACTCGTCTTCGCCGGGCGCCCGCCTTGCACCGGCCGGTCCCCCGCCCTTCGCCGGCGCATCACGCCAAAGCCACGGGAGCCTGCCGCGGAACAGCAACATGACGATCATCGGGGCCAGAAGGAAGGCCGCGAAGTAGTGGCTCAGCAGCGCCAGCGAGGCGGTCACCGCGAAGGCCGTCAGCCGCCGTGGCGTGGCGCTGTGCAGCGCGCGCAGGAAGCAGAGCATCGCGAGCGCGCTCGTGAACACGAACAGCCCGTAGGCGCGCGCCTCCTGCGAGTACCACACGAACAGGGGGTTCACGGCGACGAACGCCGCCGCGCCGATCGCCGTCGCGCGCCGCGGCGTGAGCTCCCTTCCGATCGCCCACGCGACCGGCACCGTCGCGATCCCCGCGAGCGCCGAGGACAGACGCAGCGCGATCTCCCCCGTGCCGAGCACGCGCGCGTCGGCCCAGGCGATCACGTACCAGAGCGGCGGTGTGTTCTCGGTGTGGACGACCGAGCGTAGCGTCGCCAGCAGGCTCGGATGGAGCACGTGGACGGGTGTGAACGCCTCGTCGTACCAGAAGCTCTGTAAGTCGAGCGTCGCGAGACGCAGGGCCGCGGCCAGGAGCACGAGGGTCGCGAGCGGCCACCACTCTCTCAGTCCCTGTCCGCGCGCGGCGCCGGCGGGACCGGCGTCGGCGGGCGCTGCGACCGTCGCGCTCACCGACCGGCTTCCGGGGAGGCGCTCATGGGCTGGTTTCCGGCGAGGAGCCTTCAACACTTTCCGAGCCGCGCGCGGCCGCACCGCAGCGATGTTCGCCCTTCGCCAAGCCGTAGCAGCCGTAGCGTTGGGAGGGCTCGTTTTCGACTTTCGGAGGCAGGTACCAGCCGCCGGGCACGGCGCGCCGTCCGTGGATCACCGGCCCGGTCATCTGCAGGCACAACTGGATCCGTTCTCCCGGCGGACCCGGCGTGGTGTTGCCGCAGATCACGTCGCGCGTCGTGTGGCCGTAGATGTCCTGCTCGGTCGACAGGTTCTTGTAATCGTGGCCCGTGTACTGCCGCCACGTGCGCAGGTCGGCGATCAGGCGATGGTTCACGTGGGTTTGCTCGACCAGGTCATTCACCACGGCGACCGTCAGCAGCAACCCCGCGAGGATCAGCAGCGTCACCTCGACCAGCCGCCTGCGGCCCCGCCCGGCCAGCTCCTGCTCACGCGGCCTCAGCCACGCTGGCAGCCGATCCCAGCGATCGCGCTCGACGGTGCTCGCGGCGTCGCTCATGAGACCGGTACCAAGAGTGGGCCGATCTGGTGAAGGATGAACAGCGCCTGCACCACCAGCGTCGCGACGAGCAGTCGGCGGTCGCGCACGACCACCGCCAGCGGCAGCGACCACAGGGTGTACCAGGGCAACAGCCAGGTGCTCGTGACCGAGATCGCCAGCAGCGCCCAGCCGGAGGCGGCGACCCAGTCATAGCCGCGCCAGGTGCGCCACAGCAGGTAGCCGAGGATCAGCACGAGCGCCGCCTTCAGCAGGTCGTGGTCGACCGGGAACACGCCCGGCTTGCCGACCAGGTGGGCGAGCTCGTTGGGGAAGCTGTCGGTCCCGACGAACGCCGCGTCGCGGTTCAGCGCGGCGACGACGTCGATCCCGTGGATGCCGAACACGGCATAGCCGACCAGCGCGCCGAGCGCGAGCGCCGCCAGCGCGCCGAGGATCGGCGTGAGCTTGCGGCGCGAGAGGATCATGAACGGCAGCAGCGCCCCGGCGGTCGCCTTGACCAGCGCGCCCGCCACCACCGACGCGCCCGCCGCAGCGTCGCGTCCAGCGAGCGTGAAGCTGACGGCGGCCATTATGAACAGCGTCATCGTCAGGTCGTTGTGGGCGCCACCGAGCCCGTAGATCAGCCACAGGGGGTTCGCGCCCACGACCAGCAGCGCCCACACGGGGTTGATCTCCCGGATCTTGGCGCAGCGCCAGATCAGCGCGAGCGTCCCGGCGCTCGCTAGCAGCGCCTCGAGCTTCATCCCCCACAGCGCGCCGTTGAGCCCCAGCGGGGCGAGTGGGTAGGACAGCAGCGTGTACAGCGGGCCGTAGGCGGTCGCGACTTTCAGCCAGTCCTGCCCGACATAGTGGAAGACCGGGTCGCCGACGATCGCCACCGGACCGTGCGTGTATGGGTTGATCCCGTGCTCGACGCCCATACGCGCGTACGCGATGTAGCTGAACACGTCGGTCGAGATCAGGATCGGCCCGACGAACACCATCAGCTGCAGCAGCGCAACGAGCCCGATCGCCCAGCGTTTTGAGATCCGCCGCCCGGCGAGCCCCACCATCGCCGCGTAGGCGACGGTAAAGGCGAGCAGCGCGATCAGGAAAGTGCGGTAGCCGAGGCGCACGCCGACGCCGCTCAGCCAGCCGGCGATATGGGGCTGTTTGGGGATCAGCGGCGAGTGTTCGACCGCCGCGTCGATGACGATCTCGGCGGTCGCGGCGATGAGCACGAGCGCACAGAAGATGAGCAGCACGCGCGCCCAGCGCTCGGCCCGCGGATGCTCGCGCAGCCGCGCCCGCGGCGAAGAGCTGCGCCGGCCGGCGCCGGCCGCTACACCGCTGCTCCCTACAGCGCTGTCCAAACCGTCTTCGTCTCCAGGTAGGCGTCGAGACCGTCGTGACCGTGCTCGCGGCCGATGCCGGAGGCCTTGAAGCCTCCGAACGGCGCCGACGGATCGACCACCCCCCAGGTGTTCACGTAGACCATCCCGGCGCGCAGCAGCGCGGCCAGGCGATGCGCGCTACCGAGATCGCGCGTCCAGACGCCGGCGGCGAGCCCGTACTCGCTCGCGTTCGCGCGCGCGGCGACCTCCTCGAGCGAGTCATACGGGGATGCCACGAGCACCGGCCCGAAGATCTCCTCGCGGGCGATCTTCAGCTCGTCGTCGGTCGTGCTGAAGAGCGTCGGCGCGACGAAGTAGCCGCCGCTGTCCGCGAGCGCCTCCTCGCCACCCGCCAGCAACTCGGCGCCCTCTGAGCGGCCCGACTCGATGTAGCCGAGCACGCGCTCGCGCTGCTCGGCCGAGACGAGCGGGCCGAGCTGGCTCGAAGGATCGAGGCCCGGGCCGAGGCGCGCCTTATCGGCCTGCGCAGCGAGCCCGCTCATCACCTCGTCGAAGCGCTCGGCCGGGACGAACAGCCGCGAGCCGGCGTTGCAGGCCTGGCCGGAGTTGAAGTAGAGCGCCTGGTAGGAGCCCTTCACGGCGGCGTCGATGTCGGCGTCGGGGAGGATGATGTTCGGCGACTTGCCGCCGAGCTCGAGCGTCACGCGCTTGAGCGCGCGGCCGGCCTTCGCGCCGATCTCGCGCCCGACGGCGGTCGAGCCGGTGAAGGCGATCTTGTCGATGTCGGGGTGATCGACGAGCGCCGCGCCGGTCTCGCCGTCTCCCGTGAGCACGTTGATGACGCCCGGCGGGAAGCCTGCCTGCAGCGCCAGCTCGCCGATCCGCAGCGCGCTCAGCGGCGTCTGCTCGGCCGGCTTGAGCACGACCGTGCAGCCGGCGGCGAGCGCCGGGCCGAGCTTCCAGGCGGCCATCAGCAGGGGGAAGTTCCAGGGGATGATCTGCCCGCACACACCGACCGCTTCGCGGCGCGTGTAGCAGTGCATGTTCGGCGCCGCCACCGGCAGCACGGCCCCCTCGATCTTCGTCGGCCAGCCGGCGAAGTAGCGCAGGTGCGCGATCGCCCCGTTGACGTCGACGTAGCGCGCGAGCCCGACCGGCTTGCCGTTGTCGAGCGACTCGATCTGCGCGAGCTCGTCGGCGTGCGCCTCGATCGCGTCGGCCAGCGCCCGCATCAGCCCCTCGCGGCCGGCGGCGCCGATCGTGGCCCAGGGGCCCTCGGCGAACGCCGCGCGGGCGGCCTGCACGGCGCGCTCCACGTCCTGCGCGCCCGCCTGGGGTACCCGCGCAATCTCGCGTCCGGTGGCCGGATCGAGCGTCGCGAACGTGCGCCCGTCGGCCGCCTCGGGGCGCTCCGCGCCAATCAGCAGGCGCTGGGGCCCAGAGATGAACGCGCGCGCGGCGTCTCCGAGAGCGTCGGGGAGGCTCGGTGCGGCGGCGGTGGTGTCGGCGGCGGTGGTCATGGCGACTCCTTGCGGATGGCTTTTACGGCTTCAGCACGATCTTGAGCGCCTCGCGCCGGTCATACAGCGCGTAGGCCTCCGCGGCGTCGTCGAGGGCCATGTGGTGGGTGACGAGCGGGCTCGGGTCGAGCAGCCCGGCGGACATCATCGAGAGCACACGGTCGACGTGCGCGATCACGTTCGCGTGCCCCGCGCACAGCTGCAGCGACTTGATCCACAGCAGGCCCATGTGCAGCTCACAGCGCTCGGCGTAGACGCCGATCGCCTGCACGGTCCCGCACTTGCGCGTCAGGCGCAGCGCGAGATCGAGCGCCTTGGGGTGACCGACGGCGTCGATGCAGACGTCCACCCCACGCCCTTCCGTGGCCGCGCGCGCGGCGGCGCGCGGGTCTCCCTCGCTCAGGTGCACGGCCTCGGCGCCGAAGGACTCCGCCATCGCCAGGCGCTCGGCGACCGAGTCGACGGCGATCACGTGCGCCGCGCCGGACGCCTTCGCGGCCTGCACCGCGCAGAGGCCGACCGGACCGAGCCCGAGCACCGCGGCGACGTCGCCGGCGCGCAGTCCGCTCTCGGCGACCGCGTGGTAGCCGGTGCCCATCACGTCGCCGGCGAACAGCGCCACCTCGTCGCTCATCCCCTCCGGCACCTTGCGCAGGACGAGGTCGGCGTTCGGCACCAGCGCGCGCTCGGCCTGCGTGCCCTGGAGCGCGCCGAGCGCCGCGCCGTGGCCGAACGTGCGCGAGGAGTCGCACTTGTGAAACCAGCCGCGACGGCAGAAATAGCAGCGCCCGCAGGCGGTCTGAAAGCAGCCGAGCACGCGATCGCCCACCCTCACCTCGCGCACGTCGGGGCCGGCCTCGATCACCGTGCCGACGTACTCGTGGCCGATCGTGAAGCCGGGCTCGATCTGCACGCGGCCGTGGTAGATGTGGAGGTCCGACCCGCATACCCCCGTCGCCTCGATCCGCACGATCGCGTCGCCGGCGTCGAGGAGCTCCGGCTCGGGAACCTCCTCGACGCGAACCTCGCCGGGAGCTTGAAAGGTGACCGCGCGCATCGACCGGTCAGCCTAGAGAACAACGGCGTCTTTTGGCGCCACCCGCAGCCCATGCGCTGCCGTGTCGATGGCCGAGATCGCAAAGGCGGCGATGCGCGCCCGGTTTCCGCAGCCGAAGTAGCGAGCGCCTACGCCGCGAGCGGAACAACCGGGTGCGGCCGCCCCACCTCGAACCCCTGCGCGTAGTCCACGCCGAGCTCACGCAGCAGCTCGACCGTCGCCGCGTCGCCGACGTACTCGGCGATCGTCTGCTTGCCCATGCCGCGGGCGAGCCCGACGAGCGCCTCGACCACGAGCTGGTCCTGCGACGAGGAGGGCAGGCCACGGATGAAGTCGCCGTCGATCTTCAGATACTCGAAGGGGAGGTGCTTGAGGTACTGGAAGGAGCCGAAGCCGGCGCCGAAGTCGTCGAGTGCGACCGCGCAGCCGAGCGCCTGCACGCCGGCGCAGAAGTCGCTGGCGCGCGCCATGTCGGAGATCGCGGCGGTCTCGGTCACCTCGATCACGAGCCGCGCGGGATCGACGCCCGCGTGCGCGAGGCGCCGTTCGATCTCGGGGAGCATCCCGCCGTCGGTGATCGACAGCGACGAGCAGTTGATCGCGATCCGCGTGCCGCAGGTGCCGTGCTCGCCGGCGAGCAGCTCGAGCGCCTGCGCCAGCACCATCCGGTCGATCTCCCTGATCAGCCCATAGCGCTCGGCCGCGGGCAGGAACCTGCCCGGCGCCACCAGCTGGCCGCCAGGATCGTCGGCGAGCCGCACGAGCGCCTCGTAATGCGACACGGAGCCGTCCCGCAGCGACACGATCGGCTGGTAGTGCAACACGAACGACCGCTCTCGTAGCGCGCGGCGCAGCCGCGCCAGCCACGGCCGCCTGTGCAGTCCCGCGGGAGAGGACATGCCACCGGGCGATACCAGGCGCGCGGGAGAAGACGGGCGACTGTCAGCGGACGGCCCGCCGCGGTCCTGCTGCGCACGAGAGCCGGCCGGCCCCGCGTAGCGGTTGTGCGCCGGTGGCGGCGGCGTCCGCAGGAACAGGCGTGGCGTCGCCGCGATCGTCGAAGTGAGCATGGCCTGGGTTTCGACGGGACGCTGGGCTACCCTGCGCAAACGTCGCCTTGTCGAGCTTCTCGCCCTAAAACGTCATCAAACCTGCACCAATGTGCGCACCCCCGTCAGGATTGGGCGATTGCTTTACATGGAGAGGACGGTGGTGTTGTTCTACTTTCGGAGGCGCGTGTAACTATCGTTCTACGCAGTCTCCAAAGTGTTCACGGCATATCCGCACCTTTATCTTTATGTAAATACTTTTGTAGTGGACACTCGCCCCTCGTTCGCCTCCCGTCTCCCCCCTACTCGCCACTCAGGCCCGTGAGTAGGGCCGCCGCGCACGATCGGAGACGACCAGCAAAAGCGCGAGCAGCACGAAGTTCATCACGACCGATGAGCCCCCGTAGGCGACGAACGGGAGCGTCACCCCCGTGAGCGGGATCACCCGCGTGACGCCGCCGACGATCACGAACACCTGCATCGCGACGATGAACGACAGCCCGGTCGCGAGCAGCTTCGAGAACGAGTCCTTCGCGAGCATCGCCGTCTTCAGGCCGCGGGCGACGAACAGCAGGTAGACGAGCAAGAGGCCGGCGGCGCCGACGAGGCCGAGCTCGTCGGTGATGACCGCGTAGATCATGTCGCTTTCCGGCACCGGCAGGATCGAGCGGTGAACGATCACGTGATGTGACAGTTCGACCGGGTACTGCAGCAGCGACTGGTCGAAGCCGGTGCCGAGCAGGCCCCCGTCCGCCTGCGCGAACAGCGCCTGGGCGAGTTGGTAGCTGATCCCGCTTTTGAACAGCGCCGGTTCGAGCGGGTGTTCCCAGGCCAGCACGCGTGCGTGCACGTGCCCGACGTGCGCTGTGACGAACCACGCGCCACCTGCGAACAGGACCAGGCCGATCAGCGGGAACGAGAGCCGCCCGGTGGCGACGTAGAGCAGCGCGAGGAACGCGCCGTAGAACATCAGCGAGGTCCCGAGCTCGCCCGTCAGCAAGAGCGTCCCCATCGCCGCGCCCCACACGAGCAGCATCGGGCCGAACTGCTTCATCGGCGGGATCGTCAACCCCAGGACGCGCCGCCCCCCGGTCACGAGGATCTGGCGGTTGTCGCGCAGGTAGCTCGCGAGGAAGATCACGATCGCGACCTTCCCGAGCTCGGCCGGCTGGAAGGAGACGCCACCGACGTGGATATCAAGGTAGGAGCCGTTGACCTGCTCGCCGATCACGGGCACGCGCGGCAGCACCGTCAGGCCGATCCCGACGGCCGCGATCGTGTAGCGGTAGCGCTCGAGCACGCCCACCCCCCGGCGCCGCAGCGCAAGGATCGTCGCCGCGAACAGCAGGAGCCCGAGCACCATCCACTGCGCCTGCTGGCGCGCCAACGTCGGGTCGATGCGATAGACCATCACGATCCCAACGCTCGCGAGCACCGCGCCGAGCGGGAACAGGTACGGGTCGGCGTCGGGCAGGCAGAAGCGGATCACCAGGTGCGCGGCGACGCACAGCCCGAGGAACAGCGCGCCGTAGGTCAGCGACACGCTCGAGGCGTGGTTCAGCGTGAGGCTGGTCGCCGAGGCGCGCGAGCTGTCCTGCTGCTGGATGAAGATCGCGGTGAAGCCCGCGGTGACCAGCAGCGCGGCAGGGATCAGCCCCAGGAGCTCGCGGTTTCTCGGCCTGAGCATCGGTCGAGAGTAGCCCGCCAAGCGGCGTGGGCGCTCCGGCACGACAGGTACCCTTCCCCCAATGAACGACGACGAACGCCCGCCCGCGCTGTGGCGAGGCATGTGGATGCGCTTCCTGATCGGCGGCGTGCTGATCGTCCTGCTCGCCGGTGGGGCGACCGCGACCGTCGCGCTGAACACCGCGAGCGGCCTCGCGCACGACATCTTCCCGGCCGTCAGCCACATCAACGCCCCCCGGGGCCTCGTCACGCCCGAATACAGCGGTGGCGCACAGACGTTCCTGATCCTCGGCTCCGATCGCCGGGAAGGCTCGAAAGACAACTACGACAAGGAAAACCCGCCGCACTCGGACACGATCCTGCTCGTGCGCTTCGACCCCGGACAGGGCCAGACCTCGGTGCTCTCGATCCCGCGCGACCTGATGGTCAACATCACGACGCCCTCCGGGCAGGTGTATGGGCAGGAAAAGATCAACGCCGCCTACACGATCGGCAGCCGGCTCGAGGGCGCGAAGGGCGGGATCGTGCTCGCGGCCGAAACGATCAAGCGCGAAGTGTTCCCCGAACTGAAGCTCAACGGGATCGTCGACGTCAACTTCAAGGGCTTCATCCAGGTCGTCGACACGCTCGGCTGCGCCTACGTGAACGTCGACCACCGCTACTACAACGAGAACGTCGGCACGACCGAAACCGACTACACGTCGATCAACCTCGAGCCCGGCTACCAGAAGCTCTGCTACGAAAACGCGCTCAACTACGTCCGCTACCGCCACACCGACTCGGACTTCGTGCGCGTGGAGCGCCAGCAGGACTTCCTGCGCGACCTGCGCGAGCAGATCAACCCGGCCAACGAGATCGGCCAGATCGAAACCGTCGCGAAAGCCGTCGGGCACGCGATCACCTCGACCTTCCACGCCTCCGCCGAAGAGCTGATCGAACTGGCCAAGCTGATCGCCTTCTCGCAGTCCAAGCCCCTGCGCCAGGTCAAGTTCCGCACCACGAACGTCGACGCCCAGATCAACGGCGGCTCCTATGTGACCTCCAACCCGGCGCTCGAGCAGGCGACGCTCGAGGACTTCCTCCACGGCCACGAACAGCTCAGCCTCCCGGCGTCGGCCAAGCCCAGCGCCCAACACTCCAGCCACTCCAGCCACCACCACGGCAGCGGCGGGAGCTCGCCGCGCGCGATCGGCCTCTACCCGACCACCTCGGCCGGCCAGACCGAAATGATCGAGGCCGCGCCCAACGTCCCCTTCCCGGTCCTCTACCCGACGCTCCAGACCGGCCCCGGCGAACAGCAACAGGTGCGCGCCTACCCGCTCAAAGACGAGCAGGGCAAACGCGACCACGCCTACGTGATCGTCTGGCAGCAGAACTCGATCGGCGGCTACTACGACTTCGAGGGCACCGACTGGCTGAGCCCGCCGCTGTTCGCCCACTCCCGCACGCAGACGATCGACGGCCTCAGCTACAAACTCGTCGACGACGGCTCGCACATCCACGTCGTCGGCTGGCGCGCCGGGCGCGTCCTCTACTGGGTGACGAACACATTGCCCGAGGAACTCTCCAACGCCCAGATGCTCGCTATCGCCAAATCCGCCCAGCCGCTGCGCTGAGCGCCGGCGCAGAGGAAGATAAAGACCCTCCGCGAGGGTGTATACAAAATAGACTGCGTATCGCTATGGTTATACGCAGTTAGAAAAGAAGGACAACGCTCACGCCGTCTTTAGGTAGAGCCACCGTCGACCGCGCGCGTAACGGAGCGCGCCCTCAGCCCGAGGCGGCCGCGCGCGCTTGGTCCAAGGCGGCGTTCACGAGCGCATCGGCGTGCGCGTTCTGGGCACGGGGGACCGTGCGGATCGACCAGCTCTCGAAGCCCTTCAACGCCGCGAGCGCCTCGCGGTGCAGGGGCTTCATCGCCTCGTGCTTGACCTTGTAGAGGCCCTGCACCTGCTTGGCGATCAGCTCCGAGTCGCCGACGACCTCGATCTCGCTCGCGCCCAGCTCTCGCGCGCGCTCCAGACCGAGCAGGAGCGCCCGGTACTCGGCGACGTTGTTCGTGACGGAGCCGAGCAGTTGGGCGTGCTCGCCCAGCACCTCGCCCGCGGGCGAGGCGATCACGCAGGCGGCCGCGGCGGGGCCGGGGTTGCCACGGGCACCGCCGTCGACATGGACGATCACCTTCACCGGATGTGCCCCTAGGACAGTCGCGGGTCGAGCGAGGCAGATATCGAGGCCCACCCACCCGCGTGGCGTGCGACCGATCGAAGATCGACGGGATCTCCGATCGTCCAGCACGCGAGCGACCGAGGACGCAGCATCGCGAAGTGCCCCCGACCGTCCTAGGCGTGTGCGAGCGGGGGCAGATCGCCTGCGACGCGAGCTCTGCGACGATCGCGAATCATGCGGCGGGGGGCCTCCTCGGAGGCCGGCACCTTGGCCGCCGTGCGGCCACCACGGGCGCGCCGGTCGAACTCACGACGGTCGACGATCACCGTCACGTTGTCCTCGTGCTGGTAGTGCTCGACGAGCTTCGGATATAGCTCGTCGGCGAGCGGCTTGGGTACGACGCAATAGATCATCTGCCTCTCATCGTACTCCCCGGGCGCGAATAAGCAAGCGCCGCCGCTCGGACGACGGGCAGACTCAGACAGAGAAGATGTTCAGCGCGCCGTGCTCGTCGGCGGTCGCGTTCACGAGCAGTTCCTCCTGCGCGAGTTCGCCGAGCTCCGTCCCCTGGGCGGTCACGGTCGCCCCGGCCGCCTCGTCTCCGAGATCGACCTCGTACCGGTACCAGCTGAGCTCCCAGGCGACGACGATCGAGACCACGCTCCCGGAGTCCGCGAGCGGGCGGGCGGCGACGCTCGGCTCCCCCAGCGAGCGAGCGACTCCCGCGACGCGCCGGGGATGCTCACCGGCGTTGAATACCTCCAGCGCCCGCTTGACCTTCAGCTCGCCGGCGGTCAGGGCGGGCGCGGGGGGCTCGTCTTTGGCCAAATCCTCGCCCGACTCGATCGCCGCCTCAGGGTCCTCCGGAGCGGCCGCGATCGCCTCGAGGAAGTCGTAGGACTCGGTCTGATAGCCCTCGACCGCCACCGACGGCACGATCCCGAGCCCCTCCCCTGCGAAGTCCTCTGCAGCGCGAGCGGAGCTCGGCTCGCGCTGCGGGCGCAGGCGCTCGAACAGGTTGCGCCCGCGCCTCGCACGCGAGGGCGGCAGGCTCACCGAGTGGCGGTCGGCCTCGCGCAGCCAGCCCTCGTGGGCCGCCCGCGGGGCGCACAGCTCGCATACCGTGCGCCGCTGTCCGCCGGCGAGGAACACGTCGGGCAGCTCGCCGCGCAGCAGCCGCCGCCCGCACACGTCGCAGGCGACATCGGGCTGAGAGGTAACGATCGAGCGGGTTGCCATCGGCCCCCAGACTACCTGGACCCGTCCGCCCCCGCGCGCCGCCGAACGCGCGACCACAATCTGAGGGGCCGGGCCGTGGATGGCAGGGGCCGCACGCTGGACGATCTTCGATCGGTCAGCCGTACTGGTGGTACGGCGAGCATCGTGGGTGGTGTATGGCGCCGCGGAACGGCCCCTCAGCTGTCGAAGGACTCCTCCTGCATGCGAGAGCGTAGCCGCAGGACGGCCTTCGTGTGCAGCTGAGAGACGCGCGACTCGGTCACGCCGAGCACCTCGCCGATCTCGCGGAGCGTCAGGTTCTCGTAGTAGTAGAGGGCGATCACGAGCTTCTCGCGCTCGGGCAGCTTCGCGATCGACTCGGCGATCCGGTCCTTCAGGTCGCCGACGTCGAGCGCCTTCGCCGGGTCGGGCGCGGCGTGGTCCTCGATCGTGTCCATCAGCGACACCTGATCGCCGCTCGAGTCCGAGACGCTCCACAGCTCGTCGAGCGCGACCATCGAGGAGTGCGAGATCGCCAAAAGCGATTCGTTGAGTTCGTCGACCGTGATATTCAGCTCGGCCGCCAGCTCCGTGTCGGTCGGCGCGCGCTGAAGGGTGTGCTCGAGCTTCGCGTTCGCGCGCTCGACTTCGCGAGCGCGCGAGCGCACGCTGCGTGGGACCCAGTCCATCGCGCGCAGCTCGTCGATGATCGCGCCCTTGATGCGCATGATCGCGTACGTCTCGAACTTGATTTCACGCGCGGGCTCGAACCGCTCGATCGCGGAGATCAGCCCGACGAGCCCATAGGAGATCAGGTCCGCCTCCTCGACGTGCGGAGGCAGCCCGGCGGCGGTGCGCCCGGCTACGTACTTGACCAGCGGTGAGTAGGCGAGCACGAGCCGCTCGCGGGCACGGTGATCATCGTCGGTCTTATACCGCCGCCAGACTTCCCGCAGCTCGATCGCTTTGACATTCGTCTCCAGTGTCTTCTCCCCCCACTTCAAGCCCGAGGGTGGCTGCGCGCATAGGCCCTTCTCAGCCTTGCTGACTCTACCCGAGTGTATACCTGGGTAGTGGAGACGCTCGCGTGGCCGAGCAGCTCCTGGATGCTCCGCAGGTCCGCTCCACCGTCGAGCAGATGGGTCGCGAAGCTGTGCCTGAGGGCATGCGGCGTCGCCCCGCCGGGGATCTGGGCGCGTGTCGCCCACACCCGCAGCCGCCGGCGCACGTCGCTGGTGCTCAAGGGCTTGCCGGTCTTGCTCAGGAACAATGTCCGCGTCTGCACCCCGCGCGCGCCGGACTCGCCGGGAGCGGCGAGCCGACCGCGACCCCGCTCGAGATACTCCCTCACGGCCGCCAGGGCGAGCTCGCCGACCGGCAGGTAACGGGTCTTGCGGCCCTTCCCCTCCACGCGCAGCTGCTCGGCGTCGTAGTCGACGTCCGTGACCTGCAACGACACGAGCTCCTCGGCGCGCAGCCCGCAGGAGTACGCGAGCTCGAACAGTGCGCGGTCGCGCCAGATCAATCCCTCACCCCCCTTCCTCGGGCTCCCACCGGCCCCGATCCTGTCCAGCAGCCTGGCCGCCTCCTGCTCCTTCAGCACGCGCGGCAGATAGGACGAACGCCGCGGCGTGCTCACCAGGTCGGCGGGGTTCTGGGCGATCAGGCCGTGCTCGCGCTGGCTGGCAAAGAGGGCGCGCAGCGCCGCCAGCTTGCGCGCGGTCGTGCTCGCGGCGGCCTTCCGCTCGGAAAGCGACGCGACGTAGCGACGCACCTCCCGCGGACCGACGTCGCCGGGGCCCAAGCCGCGCCCGCTCGCCCAACGCGCGAACTGGCAGAGATCGACGGAGTACGCGCGGCGAGTGCGCTCGGCCGCGTCGCGCCTGCGCAGGTCATCGTCGAGCAGCGCCAGCGCATCGGTCCAGGCAGCGATCTCCATGCGGGCTACTTCGCCGCCCCGACCTCCATGCCCTGCCTGGCCAGCAACGGCTCCAGCAACACCTCCAGCTCGAACCAGTCCCGCGCGCAGAGGACGTCCTCTTCCTCGCACAGGTCCCGGTTCCAGGGGTGGCGCAACGTCGCCGCGGCGATGCCGTGCTCCAGGGCGCCGGCGAGGTTCTCCGGGCCATCGTCGATCAACACGTCAACCTCCAGCTCAACGCAGCGTGAGACCTTGTCGTAGGAGCAGTGCAGGTCGTCGCACGGCAGCCCGATCCGCTGCAGCCAGGCGGCGGTGGCGTCCTTGCGGTCACGCGCCCGGTGGCTGGTGACGTGCACGAAGTGGCCATCGTCGTGCCAGCGGCGCACCGCCTCGACTGCGCCCGGGTAGGGGGTGCCGGCGAGGATCCGCTCGTCGGTGTGGCTCTCCTCGATGCACAGCTCCAGCTGGTCGGGGCGCAGCCGGGTGATGCCCCACGTGAATTGCTCGTCGTAGGGCAGCTCGATGCCAAAGCGCCGCACCGAGACCTCCGAGAGGATGTCCCAGTAGTGGTGGAGCGTCGAATCGATGTCGATCGCAAGCCTCATAGATACGCAGGTCCTCGAGTAGATTGAAAGGTCATGAACCCGACATCCACAGCTTCTCCCTCGCCTCCCCGGCCAGACGATCAAACATTCTACGGCCCGCGCGGACGGTCCGCGTGGCTCGACGTCGACTGGCGTGAGCATCAGCGCTGGGTGATCGTCGACGGCGAGCCAGTGAACGTGATCGAACTCGGGTCACCCGAGGACCCCGCCCACCCGGAAGGGAGCCAGCCGCTGGTGTTCGTGCACGGCCTGTCGGGGTCTTGGCCGAACTGGCTCGAGCAGCTACCTGTGCTCGCTGGCCTAAACGGGGATGCGCGCCAAAGGCGCGTGTCTACCGGCTTCGGCCTAAACGGGGATGCGCGCCAAAGGCGCGTGTCTACCGGCTTCTGTAAGCGGCGCGTGATCGCGATGGACCTGCCCGGGTTCGGGCACTCGCCGATGCCGTCGTGGCCGATCTCGATCTCCGCGTACGCGCGGATGCTCGACCGGCTGCTCGACGTGCTCGAGGTCGACGCGGCGGCGCTCGTCGGCAACTCGATGGGTGGCTTCATCTCCGCCGAGCTCGCGATCGCCTACCCCCAGCGCGTCGAGCGCCTGGTGCTGGTATCGGCCGCCGGCATCTCGACCTACGACAACCGCGGCGTGATGCGCGCCCTGCCGGTCCTGCGCCGGGCGGAGCGGACCCTGACCGCGTACGCGGCCTGGACGGCCTCGAAGTCCGACACCGTCGCCCGCCGCCGACGCCTGCGCGAGGCGACCATGAACGTCGTCACGAGCCATCCCTCCCGCCTGCCGGCCCCGCTGGCCGCGGAGCAGATACGCGGCTCGGGCAAGCCCGGCTTCATGTCGGCGCTCGAAGCGAACCTGACCTACGATTTTCGCGAGCGCCTGCCCGAGATCGCCTGTCCGACGTTGATCGTGTGGGGCGAGGACGACCGCCTGATCTCATCGCGCGACGCGCGGGTCTTCGGGGAGCTGATTCCCGACTCGCGGGTCGTCATCTACGAGGACACCGGGCACATGTCGATGCTCGAGCGCCCGGCGGCGTTCAACGCCCTGCTGGAGGAGTTTCTCGACGAGTAAGGCCGCCGCGGCTCAGCTCGTCACGGCGCCCTCGGCGGCGCTGCCGACCAGCTTGGCGTACTTCTGGATCGCGACATCCACGTGTTCGTCCACACGCGGTGGGCGGCTGTAGGCGCTCACGCGGGCGGCGATCTCCTTGTCGGAGAGCGCCACGTCGAGCCGTCCCGTGTCCGCGTCGATCGTCAGCTCGTCGCCGTCCTGGATCGCCGCGATCGGGCCGCCGCGAACGGCCTCCGGCGCGACGTGGGCGACCATGAAGCCGCGTGTGGCGCCGGAGAAGCGCCCGTCGGTGATCAGCGCGACCTGCTCGCCGAGGCCCTCGCCGACGATCGCCGCGGTGACGGACAGCATCTCGCGCATGCCGGGGCCGCCGGCGGGCCCCTCGGCGCGGATCACGACCACGTCGCCGGCCTTCAGCTCGTGTGCGAGCACGGCCGCCATCGCCGCCTCCTCCCCGTCGAACACACGCGCCGGTCCTGAGTGTTTGCGCCGCTCGTGGCCGGAGAGCTTGACCACGCAGCCATCGGGCGCCACGTTGCCGCGCAGGATCGCGAAGCCGCCGGTCGATTTGATCGGGTCAGACAGCGGTCGCACGACGGGCTGGCCGTCGGTCTCGACGGCCTCATCGGCGTGTTCGCCGATCGTCCTTCCCGTCACGGTCGGCGCGTCCGTGTTCAGGATCCCCGCCTCCTTCAGGCGGGCGAGCACGAGCGGCACGCCGCCCGCTTCGTAGAGCTCCGTCGCCACGTACTGCCCGCCCGGCTGCAGGTCGCAGAGCAGCGGCGTGCGCTCGGAGATCGCCTCGAACTCGTCGATCTCCAGGGGGACGCCCATTTCGCGCGCGACGGCGAGCAGGTGGAGCACGCCGTTGGTCGAGCCGCCGCTGGTGGCGACCGCCATGATCGCGTTCTCGAGCGCCTGCTTGGTGATCACATCGCTCGGGCGCTGACCGCGGCGCAGCACGTCCATCACCAGTTCGCCGACCTGCACCGCCACCTCGAGCTTGCGGCCATCCTCGGCCGGGACCATCGCCGTCCCCGCCGGTGATATCCCCAGCGCCTCGAACGCCATCGCCATCGTGTTGGCCGTGAACTGCCCGCCGCACGCGCCGGCGCCCGGCGAGGCTGCCTCCTCGAGCTCGTGCAGCTCGTCCTCGGTGATCTTGCCGGCCGCGAACTCGCCGACCGCCTCGAACACCTGCTGGATCGTCACCTCGGCGCCCTTGTAGTGGCCGGGCTTGATCGAGCCGCCGTAGAGCATCAGCCCGGGGATGTTCAGCCGTGCGAGCGCCATCACGGTGCCGGGGATCGTCTTGTCGCAGCCGCTGATCGTCACGAGCGCGTCGAAGGCGTGGGCGGAGGCGACGAGCTCGATCGAGTCGGCGATCAGCTCGCGCGAGACGAGCGAGGCGCGCATCCCGGAGGTGCCCATCGTGATCCCGTCGGAGATCGCGATCGTGTTCAGCTCCATCGGCGTGCCGCCGGCGGCGCGGATGCCCTCCTTGACCTTCGCGGCGAGGATCCGGTTGTTGAAGTTGCAGGGCATCGTCTCGATCCACGAGTGCGCGACGCCGACGATCGGCTTGGCGAGATCCTCGGCGGTGTAGCCGATCCCGTGCAGGTAGGCGCGCGCGGCGGCGCGCTCGGGGCCCTCGGTGAGGGCGCGGCTCTTGTGGCGGACGTCGAAGCTCACGCGTGCAGCGTATCGGCGCGATCCGCGCCACGCGGATCGGAGCCGGTGCGTTCTGGAGCGCCGACACGATCTGAGCCGGCCGGATCGCCGGCGAGACGATCCGCGCCGGCACGCTCCGCGGCGCCGGCTCGATCCGAGCCACGCGGGGCGCGAACCAGATCTGAACCGTGCGCGTCACGTGCGGCCCGCTCGCGCTCCCAGCGGGCGAGCCGCGCCAGGTCGCGGCGGAGGCGCCCGGGATCGATCTGACGGCCGGGGAGATGCATGTTCGCGTCGGCGACAAGACGGCGCTCGTCGGCGATCAGCGCCATCCACTTGGCGAGCACATCGTCGGAGTCGGGCAGCCGCGAGCTGCCGTAGGGACGCGAGAGGTCGGGGAAGGCGACGCAGTACTCGTTCAGCAGCGCACCTGTCTGGGGCACGTAGGCGACCAGCGGCTTGTGGGGGTAGATCAGATAGGCGTAGCTCGCGTGCATCCCCCCTTCGTGCTCGCCCTGCGCGCCCCACACGCGCAGGAACCCGAGGTCTCGGTACATCGCCCAGTCGCGCTCGTCGATACACGAGCGCAGCAGCGCGCGTGCCCTCAGCTCGGCGCGACGCTCGCGGCCGGGGTCGTAGCCGGCAGGCGCGGACGCGCGCCGTTGCAAGGCCCAGATCGCGTACACGCGCGCGAACGCGCGGCTGAGCGTCGGGCGAGCGAGCTCCCAGAGGAGCACCACGAGCAGGATCGCGGCGGTGCCCAGCCCGAGCGCCATCGGCGCTAGCGGTCCTGCTCGAGCGCGCCGCCGGCGGCGCGCGGGAAGAAGATCACGCGCTCAGCATCGCGCGGGACTTCAGCGAAGCTCTTCACCAGCTCGGCTTCGCGGCGAGAGCCGGGGCTGTGAGTGGGGACAGCTGCCCACATGCCGGTGTCGAGCTCGCGACGGAACGCCTCGATCAGCGCCTGCTCCTGCTCCGGCACGTCCACATCCCCCTCGGCGAGCACGATCTCACCATGACCGGGCTTCATGCGGAGCAGCTTCATCGTCGCTCGATTATGGCAAACGGGAGCGGCCGCGAAGCTCAGTCCGCGGGCGCCATCCCGGCGAGGCCGCCCAGGCCGATCACATCGACCGGGCCGGGGCCCGCACCGAGCTCGCGCAGGCCGCCCGCGACGGCCTCGCCCGCGAGCGCGCGGGCAGTGCGCGCGGCGTCGAGCGGGGAGCGGTCGAGCGCGAGCTGGGCGGCGAGCACCGACGAATGCGTGCAGCCGGAGCCGTGCGCCGCGCCGTCGGGGTGGCGCACACCCTCGATCGGGACCACCGCCCCGCCGCCGTCCCCATCGCGGTCGCGGGAGTCGAGGAACAGGTCCACCGCGCGCGCGCGGTGGCCACCGGTGAGCACCACGACACGGGGACCGAGCGCCAGCACAGCGCGCGCGAGCGCCTCGGCCTCCTCGTCCTCGCCGGCAGCCTCGGGCAGCTCGCCGACGAGCACGCGCGCCTCGGGCAGGTTCGGGGTGAGCACGATCGCGCGCGGCAGGATCTCCTCCACGAGGGCCCGCTGCGCGTCGCGGTCGAGCAGGCGCGCGCCCGACTCGGCGACCATCACCGGATCGACGACAACTGGGATGTCTGCCGGCAGCTCGTCCAGGGCACGGGCGACCGCGAGCGTGACGGGCGCGGTGCCGAGCATCCCGACCTTGACCGCGTCGACGTGGATGTCGGCGAGCACCGCACGCACCTGCGCGAGCACGATCTCGGGGGGGATGGGGTGAATCGCTGTGACGCCGACGGTGTTCTGGGCGGTGATCGCGGTGATCGCGCACGTCCCGTGGACGCCGCAGCGCGCGAACGCCTTCAGATCGGCCTGGATGCCGGCACCGCCGCCGGAATCCGAGCCGGCGATCGTGAGCGCGACCCGGATGGCTCGCTCGGGAGCGCCTGGCTCGGGGGCGCCTCGCTCGGGGGCGGCGCTCACGCCGGACGTCGCGGCTCTCGGAAGCTGCGTGGCGGGAAGATCGAGTAGCTGCCGATCGCTGTGACCATCAGGCGGCCGTCCTCGTGGCGGACCTCGCTGCGGAGCACCCCGATCGTGCGGTTGCGACGGTCGAGCGTCGTGCGGCAGACGATCTCGCCCTCGGTCGCGGTCTGGAGGTAGTTGATCGCGATGTTGATCGTCGCGATCCGCTCCTGCTCGGAGGTCTGCGCCCACAGCGTCGAGCCCATGCAGTAGTCGACGAGCGCATAGGTGACCACGCCGGAGAGCAGCCCGCCGTTGTTGATCAGCTCGGGCCTGATCGTCAGGCGGACCGTCTCGGGATCGTCCCAGCGCAGGCCCATGAAGCTGCTGACGCCGTCGAGCGATCGATGTCCGCCGGGGGCCTTATCGGCATCCGTGGACGTCCCGGGAGACTCGGGGCCGGTGCCAGTGTCGGTGGACGCTCCGAGAGGCTCGGAGTCGCGGTCGGCTGAACCCTGGGAGGGGGGATCGTCGGGAGATGAGCTTTCCACGGTAGGAGAGGCTACGCGAGCGAGGAGACGTTCATCGGCGAGCGGCGCCCATCCGCGAGCGAGGCTCCCATCCGCAACCCCGCCCCCGGTACCCGCGCTACCAGAATTGCCAGCGGGCACAGTTTCTTTACGGTTCGGGCACAAAATTGGCACAGATAGGTGCCTTTGGGCACATTTTGCGCTCTAGCGTGATTGATCGTGCGCTCCGACGACCCCCCATCCTCACCCGCTGCCAAAAACAGAGAGCCCCGCAACACCGACCAGCGCCCCGCGCTCGGCCGACGCGGCGAGGAGCACGCGGTGGCCCACATGCACCGGCTCGGATTCTCCCCCATAGGCCGCAACGAACGCACGCGCTACGGCGAGATCGACCTGATCGCCTTCGATGGACAGACGCTCGTGTTCGCAGAGGTGAAGACCCGCCGCGTGAATTACCAGCGGCAGGGGATCCGTCCCGACCAGCAGCCGCTCGTGTGGCTGCGCCCGCGCCAGCGCGCGCGTCTGCGCCGGCTCGCCGCCGCCTGGCTGCGCGAGGAGAAGCACATCCGCCCGACCGCCCACACGATCCGCTTCGACGCGATCGGGGTGATCCTCGACACGAAAGACCGTCTGATCAGCCTCGACCACATCGAGGGGGCGTGGTGAGGGCCGTATGAGCTTCAAGGGTGACTTGAAGAAGATCCAGCGCCGCGCCGAAGATCAGGGATGGCGCGTGGAGAAGCGCAAGGAGTACTGGCTGTTCTTTCCTATTGACAAGAAACAGCAGCCGTGCAAGATAGCGGGTACCCAATCCTCCTCACGATCGTGGGTGAATTTCCGCTCGTGCCTCAAGAAAAAGGGGTATAAAGCATGATCATGGAGTATCGAACCTGGACCTCTGTGGCGGATGTGCCGTTGAGCGAAGAGCCCAAGTGGCTGGCGCTAAGCAGGTATCTGGACAAGAACTACCCCGAGCTCGGTCCGGTTGGGTCCTGGGAGGATGACGGGACGACGATCGTGTTCATCCTCGCCAACGACGAGCCCGACCCCGCGACCGCCGCGGAGAACGCCGCGCGGGTCGTCAGCGAGGCGCTGCACGCCACCGGCCTCGCCGACCGTTTCCCGACGGTCTTCCAGGTCGAACCGGCGACCGACCTCGTCCCGGCGTAGGGCCCGCGCCAACCCTGCCGCAGAACGCGGCATAGCGCCGCCCTCCAGCGCCCGTCCGCAACTCAGAGCGCGAGCTGCTGATATGCGAGCGAGCGGAACGACATCCGATGCAGCGGGGAGACCCCCAGGCGGAGGATCGCCTCGCGGTGGACGGGCGTCGAGTAGCCGACGTGTTCGGCGAAGCTCCACCCCGGGTGCAGCGTGTCGGCGTGGCGCATGTAGCGGTCGCGCGTGACCTTCGCGACGATCGACGCGGCCGCGATCGCCGCGCTGGTGGCATCGCCGTTGACGACGGCGCGCTGGGGACGCTCGAACGCGGGCACCGAGAACCCGTCGAGCAGGCACGCGACCTCGCCTGAGACGCCGGCGGTGACACCCCGGATCGCGTCGCGGAGCGCGGCGAGGTTGGTCTTGTGCAGGCCGCGCGCGTCGATCCCCGCGGCGCAGCGTGAAACGACCACCACCCGCGCGGCGCTGCGAAGCACGAGTGGGTAGAGCTCCTCGCGCGCCTCGTGGGTGTGCTGCTTGGAGTCGTTCAGCGCGCCGAGCGCGCGCAGCTCGCGGGTGGTGAGCGCGTCGTAGTCGAACAGCACGCCCGCGGCCACGAGCGGTCCCGCAAGGCAGCCGCGGCCGGCCTCGTCGGCGCCCGCAACGAGCGGCACGCCGAGCCGGCGGTCGAACGCGAACAGTCGCTGTCCGCTCGTGCGCGCCCGGCTGCGCCGCCGTGCCGCGCGGGTTGGGCGGGCTGGGCGGGATCGATTCGCGGAAGATGGGCCTCCGGCCGCGTGCTGAGGGGCCGCGGGCTGCGGGACCCCCGCCGCAGCTATAGAGGCGGGTCTAGAAGACGCCGATTCGGTCGGGGGGCCAGTAGGTGGCGATGGCTTCGCCGATGATCCATCCGGTTGGGACAGGACCCCAGAACCTGCTGTCGTCGGATTCGCCACGGTTGTCCCCCATCATGAACCAGTGTCCGGCCGGAATCGTGATCGGCGTCGGGAAGTTGCACTCCGGGCTCGGTCCGCATTCGCGGATGTAGGGGTCGTGCTCGCGGACGAACGTGCTCTCGCCGGCGGCCTTGCGGTAGACGTGGCCTTCCTTGATGTGGATCTGATCGCCCGGACCCGCGACGATCCGCTTGATGAAGTTCACGCTCGACTCCACCGGTTCCGGTTCCGAACAGGCCGCTCCGCCGAGCTTGACGATGTGCGGGGTTGGCCCGCACACCTGCTTCTGGGCTTCCTTGGGGGGGTGGAACACGGCGATCTCGCCGACGTGCGGTTCGCTGAAGTGCATTCCGATCCGGTCCACCAGCACGCGCTGGCCGACCGCGAGCGTCGGTTCCATCGAACCACTGGGGATGCGGTAGGGCTTGACGATGAATGCCTGGATGCCGAGCGCCAGGCCGAGCGCGACCGCGATGATCACGACCAGCTCCACGACCGAGTTCCTCGTGATCCCGGCAAGCCTGCTCATGAGCACACCAACAGGCCCGTCGCGCCTCCCACCGGCTTCACACCGATGGGTCGCCGGCGGACACGCCTCCCGGCATGTCCTCACCGGCGTCAGAGGGAACATCGACAG
>DATCFG010000094.1:0-19573 GCA_036509655.1 Solirubrobacteraceae bacterium
CGACCTGATGCACCACCGCGATGTAGGAGCCCAGGTACGCGATCCCGATCGCCCCGATGTACATGAACGGCAACACCAGCCAGGCGGCGAGCAGGCGCGTCGCGCAGAGGAACGTCATCGAGTCGATGCCCATCACCTCCAGCGCGTCGATCTCGTCGGAGATCCGCATCGCGCCGAGCTCCGCGACGATCCCCGTGCCGACCTTCGCCGCCATCATGTAGCCGAACACATACGGCACCGCCTCGCGCAGGTTGCACCACGCCGTGAACACCCCCGCGTAGTCCGGGGCGCCCTCGGCTTGGGTGAAGTAGGCGCCCTCGGTGCCGCACGTGCCGAGGCCCGTGATGAACACCAGCGCCCAGATCACGAGCGTCGAGGAGATGATCAGGATGCCCGACTGACGCAACGTCTCGCCGAAGAAGCGGAACACGCGACCCCCCCACACGTCGCGCACGACACTGCCACCGAAGCGGCCGATCTCGCCCACAGACGCGAGCCATTCGCGGCTCGACGCAAGCAATTCCTTCGCCATCTGCCGCATCCTACTACATTTCAGTCGTATGGCATGTTTATGCGCCTGGACCACACTTCGCGCTACGCGACGCTGGCGCGCGATACTCAAACGATCGCCTCCCCCTCCTCAGCCAAGAAACACAAACGCCGCACCCAGGCCGAGCGTCGAGCGGCCACGCACGCGGCTCTGTTGGACGCAGCGATCGACTGCCTCGTCGAGTACGGCTATGCGAAGACCACGACGCGGCGCATAGCCGAGCGCGCCACCGTGTCCCCCGGCGCGCTACAGCACCATTTCGCGTCCAAGGCAGCGCTGCTCGGCGAGCTGATTGGTTACATGAGGGCCAAAACGATGAGCGAGATGTTCGCGGAGGGAGTACCGAGCACCCGCTCGATCCGAAAGCGTCACGAACTCCTGCTCGACCGCATGTGGCATATCTACAGGGGGCCGCTGTTCACGGCGCTCATCGAGCTGGCTATCGGGGCGCGCACCGACCCAGAGCTACTGCGACACATCGCCGGGGCGCATGACGAAATGGGCCGTTTGAACGCGATGGTCGCGCCAATCCTCTTCCCAGAGCACGCCGAGCGAGCAGAGCTCATTCCACTCATCGTGTCAGGGCAGTCGACCATGCGTGGGCTAGCGCTGATGGGACTCGCCGGAGAGGCCGACCCCGACCCGCTCTGGCCCGCGACGCGCGCGCACATAATGGCCATGAATGCGCAAGTGCTCGGCGATCCGGAGCTGTCGCCGTGACCACGGCCGGAACGGTGGCAACTGAACCTCCACCCCGGCGAACCAGGACCACCGGAGGAGCTCCAGGATGGGTTAGCATCCAAGGAGAACCGTGCTACGCAACGTCGCGCTATGGCTCAGACCGGCAGGGTGGCCGCTGCTGCCCGATGCGGCGCGCCGCCGGACGTTGCTGCTGGCGCGAGCTGCGATCCTCGCACAGGTCGTGTTCCTCGGCGGGTGGGTGCTCGGCGGGGCGCTTGAACCCCGTTACTCGGCGACTCGCCAGTACATAAGCGAGCTCGGCCGTCAGGGCGCGGCGAACCCCTGGATCTTCACGATTTTCATGGCGATCTGGGGATTGGGGTGGATCGTTCTGGCGGTCGCCGTCGTACCATCACTGCGTACGCAGCCGTGGCCACTGGCGATGCCGTTGTTCTTCGTGCTCGCCGGCGCGTGCGCGATTCTCGTCGGACCGCTACGCATGGACTGCTCGCCGACCCTGAGCGCAGTATGCAACTCACGCTACAACGCGGGCGAGGCCTCCTGGCATTTCTACGCGCACGCGTGGCTGAGCCTCGGTATCAAGGTCTCGCTCCTGTTGACGGGTTTCGCGTTTGCCCGCCCGGCGTGGCCGAGCCGGCTCGGGCGAATCGTGCTGAGGGGCGCGCTCGTGCTCTTGGTCGCGGGGGTCGTCACGTTCTTTCTGCACGACTCGTTCGCCCCCTACCAGGGACTCGAAGAGCGCCTGTGGGCGTTCGTCGCCCAGGCCTGGGCGCTGGTTTGCGCGACCGTGCTGATCCTCGAGGCGACACTCGAGCAAGACATCCTGCAGGTACACGAGGCTCGCATTCAACATCATGCGCTGGGCAATCGCGCCGCCGTCGGTGTCGGTCCGCGATAGTCCGCGCGGGTCCGTCTGCACGATCAGACGACGCGGCCTGGTAGCGGAGGGTGATTGGCTTGCTGGCCATACGGCAGCGCAGATGCGTGGCGTCAAGCCGCGGGCCCTTGCCGATTGGTCAAACCGGAACCCCCTGCATGTGCCCCGGTTTCGTACTACAATTGCTGCGTGGAGATTCATCCATCGGCGCGCAAGCACGGTATTGCCGACGAGGACATCGACCACGCAGTGGAACACGCGATGACGATCGACGACCAGGACGACGACACCCGCCTCTATCTCGGCCCGGCTCACAGTGCGAACCTGCTGGAGGTCGTCACGATCGTTCGGGGTGACGGCTCGGAGCTGGCCATCCACGCGATGGCGATGAGGGCTAAGTACCAACGATTGCTGCCAGGAGACTGAGCATGGCTAAGAAGACGCACGGAAGAACAGCGAGTGGTGTCCCGATCACCGATGAGCTCGTCAGCAAGCTCGCCAAGAAGGCCGAGGGGGGTTATGACGTCGAGCAGACGCTCCGTCGGCGTGGAGGGCGGCCACTGATCGGATCGGCGGCCGCGAGCGTCGAGTCGGTGCGACTCGAGCCGGAGTTGCGCCAAGCGTTGACTAACCGGGCGAAGCGCGACCACGAGACGACCTCAGCGGTGATCCGCAAGGCTCTGCGCAGCTATCTCAAGATCGCTTGAGTCGGCCGGAGTCTGCGGTGTTTGGCGGTGGCTTGACGGCGACACGCTCGGGGGTGGTCCACTCACTCGGCGACACGCGCTTGACGCAGCCGAAGTCGAGGAAGCTAACGCTCCCGTCGTCATGCGTTTGGTTGCGGAAGCAGCGGGCTGAGGGATGCGATGGAACCTTTTGTTGACTGGCCGGGGTTTATGGGGATGATGCGAGACTCAGCGACGATGGGCAGCCGGTCATGGACTTGCTGAGAAAAGGCAGGGCGCGCGCGGAGTTCGAGCGCTTCGCCGCCATCCACGCTGACGGGCTGCTGCGCAGCGCCTACCTGATGGCTGGTGACCGCGGTGAAGCGGAAGACCTCGTGCAGGAGTGTCTGCTGCGGCTCGCCCGCAGGTGGCCGCGGGTGCGTTCAATGGAGCATCCCGGCGCCTATGCCCGCCGGGTTCTTTTCAACCTGGCGCTCGACGACGGCCGAAAGCGCACGCGAAGACGGGGAGAGCTGCAGGCAGTGGAGACGCCGCACGGCGGTGGCGGCGAGAGCTCGACTGTGGCGGCGTTGGAGGCACGCGCTGACCTCGTACAGGCGCTGGGCGGATTGCCGGCCCGACAGCGCGCAGTACTCGTGCTGCGCTACTTCGCCGACCTGCCGGAGACCGAGGTGGCCACGATCCTCGATTGTCCGCGGGGCACCGTCAAGAGCAGCGCATCACGAGGCTTGGAGCGACTGCGCCAGACGCTCGAACTGTCTGCACCGCAGGCGCTGGCTGACGACCCACAACCGAAGGTGAGGAGGACGATCTCATGAGCACCCACATGGAGCGGGATCTGCGCCTCGCGCTTGCCGCGCGGGCCGCAGAGTTGCCATCCGACGCGAGCGCCCGCCTGCTTTCCTTCGATTACCGGCCGCACACACCACGCGCTCGCCCCGCCATCGCGCTGGCCGCGACGACGGTGACGGCGGGAGCCGCCCTGGCGTTCTCGCTTGTCGGCCTCGGCACGGACGCGCCGCGCGCGTTCGCGGGATGGTCTGCGGCCCCCACCGGCGTAACCCGCCGACAGCTACAGAGAGCCATCACGGTTTGCAGCTCCCAGTTGGCGAACACGGCTAGTCGCGAGCGTGAACGCCAAGCAGGCTCCGGAACGCGAGGTTGGCTACCCGCTCCGTTCCCCACCGCAGGCTGGCACATAGTTCTTCTCGACACGCGCGGGCCCTACACCACAGTCGTCTCCGAGGTTGACCGCGGGCGGGCGGCATCTACCTGCTTCGTCGATCGCCGCGGGCAGGCCTCGGCCGGAACGGCCGTTGGGGTGCGGCCCCCGCCACCAGTACCCGCCGGAGAGGTGTCCTACCGCTCCTCTGGGAGCACCACCACCCCACCAGATGAAGGCTCCCGGCAGTTCTCGATGATCGTCGGACGCACCGGGGCTGGGGTAACCGGAGTCACGCTGAGGCTGAACGACGGCACGCGCGTGACGGCCAGTCGCGCCCACGGCTGGTTTCTCGCGTGGTGGCCAGGCAGCCACGGCCTCAGCGCCACCGAAGTGACGACCGCGACGGGGACGACAGTCCGTCGGTCCGTCGTGCGTTGAGCTGGCCGGCGAGGGGTGTCGCGGCTCGCACTGAGTGGTGTGGCCGGTGTTCCCGTGCAGGAACGCCGAACGGTCGCACCCGCTTCGCGCGCGAATCCGGGCGTCTCTGCGCCGTCGCCTGCGATGCTCCTCAGGACGACGAGCGACATCACCGAGCCAACGCATATTCCCCGCTCGGTCTTCACCGGTAAGCTGGCCGCTGACCCCGACGGAGACTGAAGTTCGCGATGCCCAAGCCATACAACCCAGGCTCATGACCACTCCCAAGCACCACCGCATCGTGATCGTGGGCACCGGTTTCGCCGGCCTCGGCTCGGCGATCCGGCTCAAGCAGCGCGGCGAGCACGACTTCGTGCTGCTCGAGCGCGCCGAGCGACTCGGGGGGACCTGGCGCGACAACAGCTACCCGGGGTGCGCCTGCGACGTGCCCTCGCACCTGTACTCGTTCTCGTTCGCGCTCAACCCCGACTGGACGCGCCTGTGCTCTCCGCAGGGGGAGATCCAGGCCTACCTGGAACGCGTCGCCGGTGAACACGGGATTCCGCCGCACATCCGCTTCGGCCATGAGATGCTCGAGTCCGCGTGGAACGAGCAGCGGGGCCTGTGGGAGATCCACACCTCGGCCGCGGACTTCACGGCTGAGATCCTGATCAGCGGCATGGGCGGCCTGAGCGAGCCCGCCGTGCCGAAGCTCGAGGGTCTGCAGTCCTTCCAGGGAACCACCTTCCACTCGGCCCAATGGGATCACAAGCACTCGCTCGCGGGGGAGCGAGTGGCCGTGATCGGCACGGGCGCGTCCGCCGTCCAGTTCATCCCCGAGATCCAGCCCGAAGTCGGCGAGCTGCAGGTCTACCAGCGCACCGCGCCGTGGATCGTGCCGCGCAAGAACGGGGCTATCAACCCGCGCCTGCGACGCCTGTTCCAGCGCTTCCACCCGGCGATGAAGCTGATGCGCGGCGCGCTCTACTGGAGCGCCGAGCTGCTCGTGCTCGGGCTGGCGAAGGAGCCGCGCCTGATGCGAATCCTCGAGCGTGTCGCCGAAAAGAACCTCGCGCGTCAGGTGCCCGACCCCGCGCTGCGCGCGAAGCTCAAACCGAGCTACCGCCTCGGCTGCAAGCGCATCCTCTTCACCGATCAATACCTGCCGGCGCTCACCAGGCCGAACGTCGAGGTCGTCGACTCGGCCATTCGCGAAGTGCGCCCGCACTCGATCCTCACCGCCGACGGCGTCGAGCACGCGGTCGACACGATCATCTTCGGGACCGGCTTCCACGTCACCGACCAGCCGCTGATCGACCGCGTGCGCGGCCGCGACGGGCGCCTGCTGGCGGAGCACTGGCACGGGACGATGGCCGCGTTCAACGGCACCACGATCACCGGCTTCCCGAACCTGTTCGTCCTGCTCGGCCCCTTCACCGGGCTCGGGCACACCTCGATCGTGATCATGATCGAGGCCCAGATCGAGTACATGCTGAAGGCGCTCGACGCGATCGACGCGCACCGCGGCGCCGCCGTCGACGTGCGCCCGCAGGCGCAGGCGGCGTTCGTGGCCGAGATGGGCCGCATGGCCGAGGGAACCGTCTGGACGGCCGGCGGCTGCCAGAGCTGGTACCTCGACTCCCACGGGAACGCCTCGACGATCTGGCCCGACTTCACTTTCCGCTTCCGCTCGCGCACCAAGCGCTTCGACACCGAAGATTACGAACTACTGCCCCGCATCCCATCCGGCGACGGCGGCGGGCAAACCATGGCCACCGCCGCTCCAATCGCGGCCGATTCCATGCCCGGCACGACGAACGAGGAGGCCCTGACCGCATGAGCCGCAAGAACGCCGCGCCATTCGACGTCAACGGCCGCACTGTCTTCATCACCGGCGCCGCCCGCGGGATCGGCGCCGAGACCGCCCGCCGCCTCCATGCGAAGGGCGCCAACATCGCGCTCGTCGGTCTCGAGCCCGAGCGCCTGGAGGAGCTCGCCGCCCAGCTCGGCGACCGCGCCATGAGCTTCGAGGTCGACGTCACCGACTACGACGCCCTCCAGCGCGCCGTCCGCGCGACGGTCGAGCGCTTCGGCGCGCTCGACGTCGCGATCGCCAACGCCGGCGTCCAGTTCAACGGCGCCCTGGCGACGGCCCCGGTCGAGCAGATCGAGCGCGTCCTCTCGGTCAACCTGCTCGGCGTGTGGCGCACCGACCGCGCCGTGATCGAGCACGTCAGCGCACGCGGCGGCTACCTGCTGAACATCTCCTCGCTGTCGGCGATCACGCACGCGCCGCTGCTCGGCGCCTACTCGACCGCCAAGGCCGGGGTCGAGGCGCTCAGCGATGCCTTGCGCCTGGAGACGCTCCCCTCGGGCGCGCGCGTCGGCTGCGCCTACTTCGGCTTCATCGACACCGACCTCGTGCGCGGCGGCTTCGCCGGCCCCTCCGGCCAGGCGGCCCGCAGCCAGATGCCGGGCTTCATCGGCAAGCCCGCCCCGCTCGCCAAGGCGATCGATGCGATCGAGGACGGGATCGAACGGCGCGCCGCGCGCGTCTGGGCGCCGCGCTGGGTCGGCCCGATGCTGCTGCTGCGGGGCCTCGTCCAGCCGATCGTCGAGCGCGGCGTCGAACGCGACACCGCGCCGCTCGTCGAGAGCCTGCGCCTCGCCGACCCCAGCTCCGGCGAAGTCGCCGACCAGGATCCTCTGTTGGGTGTCGCCGCCAGATCCTTCGCCGAGTAGCGGCACATTTCCCGCCCGCCCCTTTGGTTGTGCGACGTCGAGGTCGCGCGAACATAAAGGAGGCGTCATCTGTGTTGCACTTTGGAGAGTGCGTGACACTATAGTTATACGCATCCTACAAAGTAGATACCTCCACGCCCGGTCTTTATCTTCTTGTCACACCCCTGACACATTCTCGTCGCACCCGTGTCGCGAATGCGATCGTGACGGCCGTCAGTGGCGGAAGTGGCGACGGTCCGTCGCCACCATCGCGATGCCTGCCGCGTCGGCGGCGGCGACCACGTCGGGGTCGCGTACCGAGCCACCGGGCTGGATGATCGAAGTCACGCCTGCCGCGATCGCCAGCTCGGGCCCGTCGGCGAAGGGGAAGAACGCGTCGGAGGCAAGCGCCGCGCCGGCGAGGAGATCGGTGCCCGCCCGCCCCTGGTTGGCCTGGGCCTTCTCGACCGCGATCCGCACCGAGTCGACCCTGCTCATCTGCCCGGCGCCGATCCCGATCGTCGCGCCGCCGGCGGCGAGCACGATCGCGTTCGAGCGCACGCGCCGGCAGACCTTCCACGCGAACAGCAGATCCTCCCACTCGGCCTCGCTCGGCTCCCGCTCGGTCATCGCGCGCATCTGCTCGCGGCCCTCGGTGACCGCGTCGCGCTCCTGCACGAGCAGGCCACCGAGCACGGGCTTGCAGTCGTACTCGTCGCTGGGCGGCGGCCAGTCCGCCAGCTCCAGCAGCCGCACGTTCTTTTTCCCCCTCAGCACCTCCAGCGCGTCCTCGTCGTAGCCCGGCGCGAGCAGCACCTCGATGAACTGCCCGTTCATGCGCTCGGCGCAGCCCCGATCGACCTGGCGGTTGACGGCGATCACGCCGCCGTAGGCGCTTTCCGGGTCGCAGGCGAAGGCGCGCTCGTAGGCGGCCTGGACGCTCTCGCCGAGCGCGCAACCGCACGGGTTGTTGTGCTTGACGATCGCGCACGCCGGCCCCGCGAAGTCCTCGACCAGCTCGCGCGCCGAGCTGAGGTCGAGCAGGTTGTTGAACGACAGCTCCTTCCCGTGCAGCTGGTCGACGCCCTCGAGCAGGTGGGCCGGCGCGGAGACATTCGCGTAGAAGGCGGCGCCCTGATGAGGGTTCTCGCCATAGCGCAGGTCACTCATCTTCTCGTAGGACTCGTTCCACGTCGGCGGAAAGCCCTCATACGTGCGCGCGGCGAACCACGTCGAGATCGCCGCGTCGTAGCGGGCAGTACAGGCGAACGCCTTCGCCGCGAGCTCTTTGCGCCGCTCCAGGGAGATGCGGCCGTCCGCCGCCCGCAGTTCTTCGAGCACGTCGCCGTAGTCCTCGGGATCGACGAGCACCGCGGCGAACGCCTGATTCTTCGCCGCCGCTCTGATCATCGTCGGGCCGCCGATGTCGACGTTCTCGATCGCCTCCGCCTCGCTCGCGTCGCCGCTCGCGATCGTGCGCTCGAACGGGTACAGGTTCACGCACACAAGGTCGACCTGCTCGATCTCCTGTTCCCGTGCCGCCTGGAGGTGGGCCTCGTCGTCGCGCCGCGCGAGCAGTCCCGCGTACAACCGCGGGTGCAGCGTCTTCACGCGCCCGTCCATCATCTCCGGAAAGCCCGTGAAGTCCTCAATCGTGCGCACCGCGATCCCCGCGTCCGCGAGCGCGCGCGCCGTGCCACCGGTGGACACGAGCTCTACTCCGAGCTCACTCAACCCCCGAGCGAAGTCGACGATCCCGGCCTTGTCCGAGACCGACAGCAGCGCCCGCCTCACGCGCACATCCCCGGGCTCTGCTCGCTCAAGCGGCAATCAGTTGCCTCTGCGCGGCGATCAGCTTCACAGCCTCAGGCAGCAGCGTATGCTCCAGCGGCCGTAATGCTGTCAAGACCCTGGCAGGATCGCTGGCACGCGGCAACTCACGCGAGCCTTGCAAGATGATCGGCCCCGTGTCGATGCCTGTGTCCACATAGTGGACGGTCACACCGAAAACCTTCGCGCCGTCGGCCAGCGCTCGCTCGATTGGATGCAAGCCGGGATAGCTTGGCAGCAGCGAAGGATGCACGTTGATCACAGCTTCGGGAAAGCGATCGAGGAAACGCTCGCTCAGCAACTCCATGAACCCTGCGAGCACGACCAGACGCGCACCGCACCGCAGCAGCCACTCGGCCATAGCCTCATCACGCTCTCTGCGATCGGCGTAGTCCGAGCGGTCGAAGACAGCCGTTTGCACCCCTCGTTCGATCGCCTTTCGCAACGCCGGAGCCTTCGTCGTGCTGGAAGCGACGGCCACGATCTCCGCCTCACGACCATGCACCGTGTCGAGCAATGCCTGCAGGTTCGTGCCCTTGCCGGATACGAGCACAGCAATCGGCAGCGGATGACCAGTAGAGCCTGACGAGCTGGCTGACATCAGGTCGATGACGATAGCCGACATCGCGGAAAGAACGACATCTGAGGTGACCGATGTCACAGATAGTGCCCTGCGATGACTGCTTTCATCGATTGCGAGGGTGGAGAACAACCAACGAATCGAGGTTCTCCCATGTTGTCAGCCGTAATCGTCGTCGTCGTCATCATCGCCGCCCTGGCAAACGCCTTTCGGCCGGGACGCAGCGACATCATCACCAGCCGCCCCTACAACAACAAGTACAACGACGCCTCCGGCGCGCGCGACCTGGGTTAGGCGCGCACGAGGGGCAAGGAGGGCCCCGCAGGGTCCCGCTCGTCCTCCAGCGCGTACTTCCCGTTGGCCTCGTCGCTGCCCTTCAGCGGGTACTCGCCGGTGAAGCAGCCGTCGCAGTGGGTCTCCCGGGTGCCCCGGATCGCCTCGTAGACGCCCGCCAGCGAAAGGTAGTGCAGCGAGTCGCAGCCGAGCTCGGCCGCGACCTCGGCGGTCGTGCGGCCGTGGGCGATCATCTCCTCGCGCGTCGACATGTCGATCCCGTAGTGGCACGGGTGCTTGATCGGCGGTGCGCTGATCCGCATGTGCACCTCGGCCGCGCCCGAGTCGCGGAGCATCTGCACGATCTGCCGGGTCGTATTGCCGCGCACGATCGAATCATCGACGACGACCAGTCGCTTGCCCGCGATCACGTCCGGCAGCGGGTTGAACTTCAGCCGCAGACCGTGCTTGCGCAGCTCCTGGCCGGGCTGGATGAACGTCCGCGCGACGTAGCGGTTCTTCACGAAGCCGTCATCCTGGGGGATCCCGCTCGCGCGCGCAAGCCCCCGCGCGGCCGGGTTGCCCGAGTCCGGCACCGCGATCACGACGTCGGCCTCCACCGGCGCCTCATGCCACAGGATCTCCCCCATCCGCCCGCGCGCCACCTGCAGCACCTGGTCGTTCATTCTCGAATCGGGGCGCGCGAAGTAGATGTACTCGAACACGCACAACGCCTTCCGCGCGTCCGACACCACCTGTTTGCTCGCGCAGCCCTCCTCGCTCAGCGTCACGACCTCGCCCGGCTGCACGTCGCGAAGGAACTTCGCGCCGATGATGTCAAACGCGCACGACTCGCTCGCCACGCAGTAGCGCAGCTTGGTGTCGGAATCCTTGGGGCGGGCGGGGTCGGAAGCGGCCGGGTCGGAAGCGAACGTCCCCAGCGCCAGCGGGCGCAGCCCGTGCGGATCGCGGAAGGCGACAACGCGGTCCTTCGTCATCACGACCGTCGAGAACGCGCCCTTCAGCCTCGGCAGCACCGCCGCGATCGCGTCCTCGACGTGCTCGGCCGGGTGCGTAGCGATCAGCGCCGCGATGATCTCCGAGTCCGAGGTCGAGCTGAACGTCACGCCCTGCGCCAGCAGCTCGTTGTGCAGCTCGACCGCGTTTGTCAGGTTGCCGTTGTGGGCCAGCGCGACCTCGCGCTGGGAGCCGCGGGTGCCGACCGAGCGCTGCACCGGCTGCGAGTTCTCCCACGCGTTCGAGCCCGTCGTCGAATAGCGCACGTGCCCGATCGCGAGCTCGCCGGCGAGCGTGCTCAGGTCGTTCTCGGTGAACACCTGGTTCACCAATCCGAGCTCACGCCGCGTGATGATGTGCCCGCCGCGGTCGGCCGCCGCGATCCCCGCCGACTCCTGCCCGCGGTGCTGGAGCGCATACAGCGCGAAGTACGACAGCCGCGAGACCTCGTGCCCGGGCGCGTATAGGCCAAACACACCGCACTCGTCGCGCGGTCCGTCGCGGTCCGGCTGAGATGATTCGATCATCAAGGGAACAACTCGCGTAGCGAAGCGTGGGCGTCGTTCAACTCTTCCAGCGTAGCGGAGAGGGATCCCTCGCCAAGCTCGATTTGCAGCGCGTCGCCGGAGACCCTCCCGATCGGCGCCAGCGCGACGCCGGCCCGGCTTGCGGCGCCCGCGAGCCCGCGTAGGGCATCGGGCGGTCCACTGAGGATGAACCCGCCGGGGGACTCGCCGAACAGCGCCTCGTGGGGGCTGGCGTCGGGAAAGAGCCCACTGAGATCCACCTCGGCGCCGAGGTTTCCCGCCAGGCAGCACTCGGCCAGCGCGATCGCGAGACCGCCCTCGGCGATGTCGTGCGCGCTCGCGCACACGCCCGCCCTGACCGCGTCGCGCACCACCGTCTGCGCCGCGATCGCGGCGTCGAGCGCGAACTCCGGCAGACCGTCGGGCAGCGGCTCGCCCCACAGCTTCGCCAGCTCACTCGCCGCAAGCGACGGGACGAAGGGCCCGACCAGCGCCACCGCGTCTCCCCCTCGGACGAATCCCATGCGGCCCGCGCGCCGCACGTCGGGCAGACGGCCGACCATGCCAACCACCGGCGTCGGGTAGATCGGCCCGCCCGAGGCGCGGGTGGGTGGGCTCTCGTTATAAAGCGACACGTTCCCGCCGACGATCGGGGCCTCCAGCGCGCGGCAGGCGTCGCCCAGGCCACGTACCGATTCGGTCAGCTGCCAGGCGATGTGCCCCTTCTCGGGGTTGCCGAAGTTGAGGTTGTTCGTCGTCCCCAGCGGCTCCGCGCCCACGCACGCGAGATTCGCCGCGCACTCGAGCGCCGCCTCGATCGTGCCCCTGTACGGATCGGCGGCGACACGCCGTCCGTTGCAGTCGATGCTCACCGCCAGCCCGGGGATCGGCCGGTCCTCGCCGGCCATTGCGGGATCATCGGCGTCACCGGCCGCGGCGGAACTATGACCCTCGCCTACGGAAGCAGAACCGTAGCCCTCGCCGGCGGTCGCGCGATCTAGCTCGAGCGCGAGCACCGCGGCGTCGGCCTGCTCGGGTCGGCGCACCGTCCTTGACTGCACGATCGCGTCGTACTGCTCGAACAGGGGCCGGCGCGAGGCGATGTTCGGGGACCGGAGCAGCGCCAGCAGCGCCTCGCGCGGCGACGTCGCCGCGGCCAGGGTCGCGGCCGGCGGCGCGTAGATCGGCGCCGTCGGCTTCTCCGGGCGCAGGTCATACAGCGGGCAATCGTCGACGAGCGCCCGCACGGGCATGTCCCCGACGAGCTCCGCTCCGTCGAAGATCCGCATCCTGCCCGTCTCGGTGACCGTGCCGATCGCCGCGCTGTTCACCTCCCACTTCTCGCACAGCTCCATCGCCGCATCGACATTCGCCGGCTCGACCACGCACAGCATCCGCTCCTGGGACTCGCTCACCATCACCTCGAACGGCTCCATGCCGGGCTCGCGCAACGGGATCTTCGCGACGTCGAGGTCGATCCCGACCTCGCCTTTGGAGGCCATCTCCGCGGCCGAGGACGTCAGGCCCGCCGCGCCGAGGTCCTGCAGCGCGACAATCAACCCCCGCTCCAGCAGCTCCAGCGAGCACTCCAACAACTTCTTCTCCTCGAACGGATCGCCGACCTGGACCGTCGGGCGCTTGTCCTCGCCCGAGTCCGCGTCGCCGAGCTCGGCCGAGGCGAGCACCGACGCCCCGCCGATCCCGTCGCGCCCCGTCCGCGCGCCGAACAGCAGGAGCGTGTTCCCAGGGCCGGCGGCCGCGCTGCGCACCAGCTTCTCGCGCTCGCCGAGCCCCAGCGCCATCGCGTTGATGAGGCAGTTCTGCTCATACGGCCCCTCGAAGTAGACCTCGCCGCCGATCGTCGGCACGCCGATCGAGTTGCCGTAGTGGCCGATCCCCCGCACGGCTCCGTCGAGCAAGAACCGCGTTCGCGTGCCCGCGCGTGTGGGTACGCGCGCGCTCGGCGTGCTTTGTGCATCGTCTCCACCGGCGTCTTTATCTTCAGTCGTGCTCCCGCCGGGCTCCCCGAAGCGAAGCGAGTCGAGCACCGCAATCGGGCGCGCGCCGATCGCGAAGATGTCGCGCAGAATTCCGCCCACGCCCGTCGCCGCGCCCTGGAAGGGCTCGACCGCGGAGGGATGGTTGTGGGACTCGACCTTGAACGCGCACACCTGCCCATCGCCGACGTCGACCGCGCCCGCGTTCTCGCCGGGACCCATCACCACATGCTTGCCCTCGGTCGGGAGCGTCCTCAGCAGCTTCTTCGAGTGCTTGTACGCGCAGTGCTCGCTCCACAACAGCGAGTACATCGCGAGCTCGACCTGGTTCGGCGCGCCCCCTTGCTTCTCGCACACGAGCTCGTACTCCGCGCGCGTCAAACCCAGCGCGAGCGCGTCCTCGACGGTCGGGAGCACCGCGCTGTCAGGCATGCGCGCCCTCCACCGTCAGGCGCATCGATGCGAAGATCTTCAGCCCGTCGGCCGAGCCACCGATCAGCTCGTCGGCCGCGTGCTCGGGGTGGGGCATCAACCCGAACACGTTCCCCCGCTCGTTGCTCACGCCCGCGATGTCGTGGACCGAGCCGTTGAAGTTCTCGCCGTCGGCGTATCGCAAGACGATCTGACCGGCGCGATCCATCGCCGCGAGCGTCTCCGCGTCGGCGTGGTAGCGCCCCCACGAGTGCTTCGCGGGAATACTCAGCCGCTCGCCGAGTGAACATCCCTGCGTGAACGCGCCACCGCTGTTCAGCACCTCCAGTCCGACCTGCCTGAACGTGAAGCGCCGGTTCGCGTTTCCCAACAACGCGCCCGGCAGCAGATGCGCCTCGCAGAGCACCTGAAAGCCGTTGCAGATCCCCAGCACGAGACCGCCGTCGCCGGCGAACTCGATCACCGACTCCATCACCGGCGCGAACCGTGCGATCGCGCCCGCGCGCAGGTAGTCGCCGTAGGAGAAGCCTCCCGGGACGACGATCGCGTCGGCGCCCTTCAGGTCTCGATCGCCGTGCCACAACAGCTCCGCGTCGCCGACCTTCCTCGCGGCGTTCAGCGCATCGACCTCATCACACGAGCCGGGGAATTGAAGAACGCCGAACTTCACTTCGAGGTCGCCGCGTCTGCAGACACGATCTCGTAATCCTCGACCAGCGGGTTCGCGAGCAGCCGCTCGCACATCGACTCCAGCTGCGCCGGGTCCTCGACGTCGAGCTCGACGAGCCGGCCGACGTGCACGTTCGCCACGCCCGCGAAGCCAAGCGCCGGCAGGGCGCGCTCGACGGCCTCGCCCTGCGGGTCGAGGATCCCCGCCTTCGGGCGGATCAGCACGCGCGCCCTCATCGCAGAGCGGCCACAGCAGCCGGAGGAATCGAGACGCCGCGCGTGATCATGCGCCCGCTCCGGCGCGGTCCAGCCACGCCTTGAAGTGCTCGCCCGCGATCAGCTCATACACCTCGACGTAGCGTGCGCGCGTGCCCGCGACGACGTCGTCCGGGATCTCCGGCGCGGGCGGGCGCTTGTCCCAGCCGCTGCCCGCGGCCCAGTCGCGCACGTACTGCTTGTCGAAGCTCGGCTGGCCTCTGCCGACCTCGTAGGAGTCCACCGGCCAGTAGCGCGAGGAGTCGGGCGTCAGCACCTCGTCGCCGACCACCAGCTCGTCGTGCTCGTCGAGACCGAACTCGAACTTCGTGTCGGCGAGGATCACGCCGCGCTCGCGCGCGTGCCCGGCGGCGAACGAGTACAGCTCGATCGACTTATCCCGTACCCTCTCCATCAGCGCGCCGTCGCCGACCAGCTCGGTCGCCTGCGCGAAGTCGATCGTCTCGTCGTGGCCGACGTCCGCCTTCGTGCTCGGCGTGAAGATCGGCTCCGGCAGCTGCTCGGACTCGCGCAGTCCCTCCGGCAACTCGATCCCCGAGACGGCGCCCGTGGCCTGGTAGTCCTTCCAGCCCGACCCCGTGATGTAGCCGCGCACGACGCACTCGACCGGGAGCATTTTGAGCTTGCGCACGACCAGCGCGCGGCCACGTACTTCGTCGGGCACGTCCTCCGTTGCGGAGATCAAATGGTTGGCGACGATCTCCTTCGTCTTCTCGAACCAGAACACCGACAAGCCCGTGAGCACCTTGCCCTTGTCGGGGATCGGCGTCGGATGGACCGCGTCGTACGTGGAGATCCGGTCGCTGGCGACCATCAGCAACCGCTCATCGTCCAGCCCGTACATCTCGCGGACCTTCCCTTTGGCGATCAGAGGCAGGTCGACGAGCGTGGTCATGGCCCGGAAGATATCCCGTCCAGCCGCCGGACTATCTCCTCGGCGTAGCGCGTGTAGTGGTCGTAGTCGAAGATCTCGTCGAGGTCCAGGCCGGCCGCGCGGTCGTCGCTCGCAAGCAGCTCGCGCAGGGGCGTGCCCTCCTCCCAGGCGCGCTGCGCCAGCTCCTGCACGATCCGGTAGGCCTCGTCGCGGGTCTTGGGGTGGGCGGGATTCCCTTCCGCGGGATTCCCCTCTACAAGCGCCAGCAGCACCCGCTGGGAGAAGAGCGCGCCGTGGGTCAGCTCGAGGTTCTCGCGCATCCTTGTCTCGTTCACCTTCATGCCCTCCACGAGCGCGATCGCGCGATGTTGCAAATAGTCGAGCAGGATCGTCGAGTCGGGCAGCACGACGCGCTCGACCGATGAGTGGGAGATGTCGCGCTCGTGCCACAGCGCGACATCCTCGAGCGCCGCCTGGGCGTTTCCCCGCAGCACGCGCGCGAGGCCGGAGATCTGCTCGCTCTTGATCGGGTTGCGCTTGTGGGGCATCGCGCTCGAGCCCTTCTGCCCGGCACGGAACGGCTCCTCGACCTCGCGCACCTCCGTGCGCTGCAGATGCCTGATCTCGGTCGCCAAGCGCTCCAGCCCGGCGCCGGCGAGCGCGATCGCGCTCAGCAGCTCGGCGTGCCGGTCGCGCGCGACGACCTGTGTGGAGACGTCCTCGCGCTCCAGCCCCAGCCGCCCCAGCACGCGGGCCTCGAACTCGGGGCTGGTCGCCGCGTAGGTCCCCACGGCGCCCGACACCGCCCCGACGGCCACCTGCGCGAAGGCGCGCTCCAGGCGCAGGGCGTTCCGGTGAGCCTCGAACGCGAAGCCCGCGAGCTTCACGCCGAAGGTCGTCGGCTCGGCGTGGACTCCGTGCGTCCTGCCGACGCAGAGCGTCTGCGCGTGCTCTCTCGCGCCTGTGATCAACGCGGCGGTGAGCGCGCGGGCGCCGGGCACGATCACCTCGCCGACCGCCTTCAACTGCAGCCCGAGCGCGGTGTCGAGCACATCCGAGGAGGTCAGCCCGAAGTGAATCCAGCGCCCCGCCTCACCCGCCGAGGCGGCGAGCACGTCGACGAATGCCGCCATGTCGTGGTCGGTCGTCCGCTCGCGCTCGTTCACGGCCTCGACCGTGAACGTCGCGCCGCGGATCGCCTCCAGATCCTGTGATGAAGGCCCCTCCCGCCCGGGCGGGGATCCGGTCGACACCCCGAGCAGCCCCGGGAGCTCCTCGCAAGCCGCGACCTCGACCCGCCGCCAGGTCTCCATGCGCGCCTCATCCGTCCACAACGAGCCGAGCTCGGGTCGGGTGTAGCGGTCGATCATGTATCGAAGTATCGCCTGCCGGTCGCTTCGCCGTGTCGACCCCGAGGCGATTTCGTCCCGCGACCGGCCGGCGCCAGCTTACGCTCCGAGGATCTGCGCGGCGAGGATCGCGGCGTTGCGGGCGTTGTCGAGGCCCACGCAGGCGACGGGCACGCCCGGGGGCATCTGCACGATCGAGAGGATCGCGTCGAGCCCGCCCGCCGCGGTCAGGCGGCCGGAGAGGGGCACGCCGATCACGGGCAGGTCGGTGTGCGCGGCGACCGCGCCCGGGAGCGCGGCGGAGATGCCTGCGCCGGCGATGATCACGCGCAGGCCGCGCATGTGCGCGTTCTTCGCGTAGTCGGCGACCACATCGGGTTCGCGGTGCGCGGACATCACACGGATCTCGTGCAGGATGCCGCGCCCTTCGAGCTCATTCGCGGCCTTCTCCATCGCCTCCATGTCGCTCTTCGAGCCCATCACGATGCCCACCCGCGGCGCGTCGACATCGATGTCGTCGAGCTGCGCCTGCACTTCAGCCTCCCTCATCGGCTCCGGCGCCAGCGACAGCCCCGGCGTCTCGCGCTCGCTCATCGGGTGTCCTCGCTCGTTGCCTGAGCGGTTTTCACTTCCGCATTCGCGGCGATGTCGCGCCTGAGCTGCATACCGTCGAAGTAGATCATCTCGGCCGCAGCATACGCGGCGTCACGGGCGGAGTCGGCGCCGTCGCCGAGCGCGGTCACGTTCAATACGCGCCCGCCCGCCGTGACCACCCCCGCCGCGGTGCGCGCGGTGCCGGCGTGCGTCAGCTCGACGGCCATGCCGCTGTCGTGCGCGCGCTCAGAGCCGGCATCTCCGTAGCGTTCCCGAAACTGCTCCAGCCCGGCGATAACCTCGCCCTGCGAGGCGGACTCCGGATAGCCGGCGCTCGCCAGCACGACCGTCACCGCCGAGGCGAGCGACCACTCCAACCGCACGCCCTCGAGGCCGCCCGGGCGCGAGGCGCGCAGCAGCACATCGAGCAGATCCGAGCGCAGCCGCGGCAGCACCGCCTGGGTCTCGGGGTCGCCGAAGCGCACGTTGAACTCGAGCACCCGCAGGCCGTCGGGCGTGAGCATCAGGCCGGCGTAGAGGATCCCGTGGAAGGGCGTGCCGCGCTCGCACATCAGATCGACGACCGGCTGGTGGACGGTGGCGACGATCTCCCGCACGCGCTCCTCGTCGAAGCCCGCCACCGGCGAGTAGGAGCCCATGCCGCCGGTGTTCGGCCCCTCGTCGCCCTCGCCGATGCGCTTGAAGTCACGGGCCGGCGCCAGCGCCACGGCGCGCTCGCCGTCGCAGACCGCGAGCAGCGAGAGCTCCTCGCCCGTCAATCGCTCCTCCACCACGGCGCTCGCCTCGCCGTCGCCGAAGCGGCCCTCGACAAAGATCTCCCTGAGCGCCGCCTCGGCCTCCTCGGGCGTGTCGGCCACGGTCACGCCCTTGCCGGCCGCCAGGCCGTCGGCCTTGATCACCACGCCCGCACCCGGCGACCCCGGCTTGCGCGTGAGCTCGCGCACCGCGTCGATCCCCTCCTGCAGCGTCCGCACCCGCGACCAGCGCGCCGTCGGCACCCCGGCCGCTTCCATCGCGTCCTTCGCGAACATCTTCGAACCCTCTAACCGCGCCGCTGCTGCGCTCGGGCCAAATGCCAGGTGACCCTTCTCGGCAAGCGCATCGACCAGCCCGGCGACCAGCGGTACCTCGGGCCCCACGATCGTCAAATCGACGCTCTCGCGCTCGACCGCGGCCAGCAGCCACTGGACGTCGTCGGCGGGGATCTCCAGCAGGCGGGCATCGGCGGCGATGCCCGCGTTGCCCGGCGCACACAACAGCTCCGGTTTCTGCGGCGAGCGCTTCAGCGCGCGTACGATCGCGTGCTCGCGCCCGCCCGCGCCGACGACGAGGACCTTCATCTACTCGATCCCCGTGAGCCGCGAATCGTCGTGACTGGCAAGGAGCGCGAGCGGGGACAGTGCTTGGCACGGCCGCGCTCGCGGCGACACAGCCAGGCGCGTCGAGGCGCCGCTCACAGCGACGCGATGAACTCGTCTACGGGTATCGCCGAGAGCGTCTCGTAGCGCCCGGTCCCGCGCGAGCCCAGCTCCAGCGAGACCCTCGCCATCGTGCCCTCGTCGGGCGCCTCGATGATCGAGATGAAGTCGACGTGCCCGAGCGTCGCCCACTGCGCCTTCACGACGGCGCCGAGCTGCTCGACCTCCTTGTTGACCTCGTTGATCCGCTGCGGGTTGTTCTTCACGGTCTGCACGCCCTCCGGCGTGAGGGTCGAGAGCATGATGTAGGTGGGCATGGCTGTGGCTCCTTGTCGTCGGTTGGGACCCAGTGGCTCAAGTCGTTTGTACCGGATCGGGCGCGGCCAGCACCAGCTCCCCGTCCCGCGCGTCGACCGTCACGGAATCCCCCTCGCGCAGCTCGCCCTTCAGCAGCGCGAGTGCGAGGCGGTCCGTGAGCTGCTTCTGAATCACCCGTCGCAATGGCCGCGCCCCATAGGTCGGGTCATAGCCCATGTTCGCGATCAGCTCGCGTGCCGAGTCGGTGAGCGTCACCTGCACGCCGCGCTCTGCCACACGG
>DATCFG010000095.1:0-7489 GCA_036509655.1 Solirubrobacteraceae bacterium
TTCAAAAACGGCAACCACATCGACGTGGATGGGACCGTCTTCAAGATCCTCGAGTTCCAGCACGTGAAGCCGGGGAAGGGCGGCGCGTTCGTCAGGACGAAGCTGCGGAGGGCCAGCGACGGGAACGTGATCGACAGGACGTTCAGGGCGGGGGAGAAGTTCCGCTCGGTGCGGACGGAGGCGCGGAGGATGCAGTTCCTGTACGCCGACGGGACCGACGCGCACTTCATGGACACGGAGTCCTTCGAGCAGATCGCGGTCGCGGAGAGCACCCTCGAGGAGATGCTGCGCTGGACAAAGCCGAGCAGCGAGGTGGACGTGCTGTTCATCGACGACGAGCCGGCCGACATCCAGCTGCCGAGCGGGGTCGACCTGGAGGTCACGCAGGCCGATCCGGGGCTGCGCGGGGACAGCGTCTCGGGCGGCGGCACGAAGCCGGCGACGCTCGAGACCGGCGCGACGATCCAGGTGCCGCTGTTCGTCGAGGTCGGCGAGCGGATCCGCGTGGACACGCGCTCGGGCGAATACGTCTCACGGGCGTAGAGGGGGGCGAGGCAGAGTGCGGCGCTCGGATCAGCGGAGGGCCGCGGTGGTGGCGCTCTACCAGCACGATCTGACCGGCCGGCCGCTGCTGGAGACGCTCGGGCCGAACGCGTCCACCTTCGCCCGCGCGCTCGCGTACGCCGCGGCCGATCGCGCCGAGGAGCTCGACGGGGTGATCGACCGCCACGCGCACGGCTGGTCGGTGCAGCGGATCCAGCCGCTGGAGCGCAGCATCATGCGGGTGGCGCTGATCGAGATGCTGCACCCCGACGTGGCGCCGGCGGATCAGCCGATCCCGGCGGAGGGCGCGATCGAGGAGGCGTTGGAGAGCGCGAAGACGTTCTGCGGCGCGGACGCGCCGGGGTTCGTGAACGGGGTGCTGGGCGCGGTTCTGCGCGAGGCGCGCGAAAAGGATGAGAGACCCTCCGAGAGCTCCCCGGATGGCGCCGCGACAGATCCAGATCAGAAGTCGGGGAGTTTTCGGGTAGCGTCTAAACCGATATGAGCGGCGCAGAGCATCTGGAGGACCTGGTCGCGCGGCTGGAGCGCGCCGCCGAGCAGCTGCGCTCGGGCGAGCTCTCGCCCGACGCCGCCGCGACGATGGTCGAGGACTGCGCCGCGCTGGCGACGCAGGCGGCGACGGAGCTCGAGCAGCTGGCGCACGCAGAAGCCTTCGCGCCGGCGCCCGGCCAAGACTCGCTGCTGTAGGTCACCCGAGCGCGCGGTGAACGTCACGGGTTCGAGCGGCGTGGAGCAGGAAGCGAGCGGGCGTTCCTATCCCGAGCACCTGCGCGAGCTGATCGAGCGCTACCTCGAGGCGATGCGCTTCTCCGAGGAGGCGCTGACGGCAGGCTTGGAGGAGGCGATGCGCTACTCGCTGCTGGCGGGCGGCAAGCGCATCCGCCCGGTGCTGGCGCTCGCGAGCGCGCGGGCGGTGGGGCTCGAGCAGGAGGACGTGCTACCGCTGGCGGGCGCGATCGAGCTGATCCACACCTACTCGCTGATCCACGACGACCTGCCGGCGATGGACGACGACGCGCTGCGCCGGGGGCAGCCGACCTGCCATGTGAAGTTCGGCGAGGACGTCGCGATCCTCGCCGGCGACGGGCTGTACGCGGAGGCCTTCCGCCACCTGCTGAGCGAGCGCGGCGAGCGGCCCGAACGCGTCCTCGCGGCCGCCGCCGAGCTGGCTGCGGCGACCGGCGTGGACGGGATGGTCGGCGGGCAGTACGCCGACGTGAGCCCGCGCACTCCCGGCGGGCCGGAGGCGCTGCGGCGGCTGCACGAGCTGAAGACGGGCCGCCTGATCGGCGCCTCGGTGCTGTGCGTGCTGCTCTTGGCGGGGATCGAGGACGGACCTGCGACAATTGAGTTTCGCCGTTTTGCCGCCGAGCTGGGCGTGTTGTTCCAGATCGTCGACGACATTCTCGACGTGACGGGCACCGACGACGCGCTCGGCAAGCCGCAGGGCAGCGATCAGCGCCATGGAAAGCGCACATATGTGAGCGAGTTCGGGATCGAGCGCGCCAGGGAGCTGGCGGCGGAGTCCCACAGGACCGCCCGCCAGGCGCTCGCCGCGGCCGCCGTGCAGATCGGCCAGACGGAGGCGACCGGCGAGCTCGAGCAGATCACTGACTTCATCTACACCCGCACCTCATGAACAACACCCCGACCATCGTGAACACCCGTACCTCATGAGCAAAGACGAGCAACAGCGACCGCAACAGCAGCGCCTCCTCGCGCAGATCGACGGGCCCGAGGATCTACGCGGCCTCTCCGACGAGCAGCTCTCCGGGCTGGCCCAGGAGGTGCGCGAACACATCATCGACACGGTCGGTGAGATCGGCGGGCACTTCGGCGCCAACCTCGGCACCTGCGAGCTCGCGGTGGCGCTGCACTCGGTGCTCGAAAGTCCGCGCGACAAGATCCTCTGGGACGTCGGGCACCAGGCCTATCCGCACAAGATCCTCACCGGACGTCGCGACCGGCTGGGCACGATCCGCCAGTACGGAGGCCTCGCCCCGTTCTGCTCGATCGAGGAGTCCCCGCACGACATCATGGGCGCCGGGCACGCCTCGACCTCGATCGGCTACGCGGTCGGGATCAAGGAGGGCATGCGCCAGGGCGCGCGCTACGAGGGTGGCGCAGCCGGCCAAGGGCCGGCGAGCCGGGCCCCTCGCTCTTCAGACCAGGGGAAGGTCGTGGCGGTGATCGGCGACGGCGCGATGACCGGGGGCGTCGCGTTCGAGGCGATCGGGCAGGCGGGCGGCCTCGGCACGCCGATCGTGGTCGTGCTGAACGACAACGGCATGTCGATCGCGCCGAACGTCGGCGCGCTCTCCAAATACTTCAACCGCGTGAGGCTCAACCCCAAGCTGTGGCACGCGCGCGAGGGCGTCGAGGGCGGGCTGACGCGCCTGCCGGGCGGGATCGGCGCCGCGCTCGAGCGGCTCGGGCCGCAGCTGAAGGAGTCGATCAAGGCCTTCTGGGCGCCCGGCCTGTGGTGGGAGGAGCTCGACTGGGCCTACATGGGCGTCGTCGACGGCCACGACGTGCGTGTGCTGCGCGAGGCGCTGCGCGAGGCGCTCGCGGCCGAACGTCCGGTCGTCGTGCACGTGGCGACGGTCAAGGGCAAGGGCTTCGCCCCGGCCGAGGACGGCGGGCTGGAGGGGATGGAGAAGTGGCACGCGGCCAAGCCCAACTCGATCCTCAACGGATCTCCCACCAGCCCCGCGCCGGCGCCCGCGAAGGGCTCCGCGAGCACGCCGCGGGCGGGCGGGCTTCAGTACACACAGGTCTTCGGCGAGGCGCTCGTGAGGGAGTGCGAACGCGACGAGCGCGTGGTCGGGATCACCGCCGCGATGAACTCGGGCACGGGGCTGAACATCCTCCAGAAGGCGATGCCCGATCGATATTTCGACGTCGGCATCGCCGAGCAGCAGGCGATCCTGTTCGCCGCGGGATTGGCGCTCCAGGGGGTCAAGCCGGTGGCGGCGATCTACTCGACGTTCCTCCAGCGGGCCTATGACCAGATCGTCCACGACGTCTGCCTGCAGCGGTTGAACGTCGTGTTCGCGCTCGACCGCGCGGGTCTCGTCGGCGACGACGGGCCGACGCACCACGGCGCCTTCGACATCGCCTACCTGCGCTGCCTGCCGAACATCGTGCTGATGGCCCCGCGCGACGAGGCGATGCTCGTGAACATGCTCCACACCGCGCTCGTCTACGACGACGGGCCGATCGCGCTGCGCTACCCGCGCGGCGAGGGGCCGGGCGCGGAGCTGGGAGAGCGCCCGCGCGCGATTGAGATCGGCGCCGGCGAGATCCTGATTGAGCCCCACCCACGCGGTGCCAGCGCTCCGGCGGGCGGACGGGTCGCGCTGATCGGCTACGGCAGCGGTGTCGGCAAGGCGCTGGAGGCGGCCGCGGAGCTGGCCGGGGATGAGATCGAGGTGACGGTCGCCGACGCGCGCTTCGCGAAGCCGATCGACGCGGGCCTGATGGCGCAGCTCGCGGCCGAGCACGACCTGCTCGTGACCGTCGAGGAGGGCGTCCTGGCGGGCGGCTTTGGAAGCGCCGTGTGGGAGACGCTGAACGAGGCGGGCACGACGATTCCGCGGATTTTGCGAGTGGGCCTGCCGGACCGTTACGTGACCCATGGCAAGCCAGCGCTCCTGCACGAGGAGGTCGGCTTCACCGGCAAACGCATCGCCGAGCGCGTGAGGGCGGCGATCACCGCGCGTGAATCCGCACCGATTGCATAGCGGCGAGTCTGGTGGTCGACCGGGGCGAGGGCCAAGCAGGTCAAGGACGCAGGAAGCGTGGCGTGCGCTAGCACGCGAGCGACCGAGGACGCAGAGATGCGCCGGCCATCGTTCCGGTCGGCTTAAATGAAACGGCCCGCCGGGGAAGCGGGCCGTTTCGGGGAGGAGGGATGCTGCTGTGCTTCTGTGCTTCGGGTCGTTCATCATGATGCCCATCGGTGGGGTGGCTATCTGTGATCTTGATCACAGAGCATCCCGCCGAGGCCGTTGGCGGATGGCGCCGAGTGGTGGGAGGGCGTTTATGCCCTGTGTCGTCTGCAAATGCGGTGTATTGTCTGCATCATGTGGATTGTGTGCGACCATCTGAAAGGTGTCCCGTGAGAGCGGTATCGTGGCGCATGGCGAGCGAGGAGTTGATTGAAGATGTTGCGCTGGCGAACACATGAGGGGTCCGTGGAGTTCTATGAGGACGAGGACGAGGCCAAACCCGAGGCGTCGGCGCGGGGAGCGGGGGACGCGCCGGCGCCTGTAGCAGTCGAGCGGGAGGTCGCCCCCGGCGGCGCGGACGGCCCGTTGCGCGCCGGCACCGTGACGTTCTGGCAGATGCACAACGAGTACGGGTTCATCCGGCCCGACGAGCCTGGCGAGCCGGACGTGTGGGTGAGCGTGAAGGCGCTGGAGGGCTTCGCGGAATCGCTCCCGCATCTGGCGCGGGGCGAGCGCGTGCTGTACGAGGCGGCTCCCGGCGAGCCGCGCTCCCATGGCGCGTCCTCCGAGCGCCAGGACCGCCAGCGGGCGCTCCGAGTGCTCCCCGCGGAGAGCCGCCGGCGGGGCGTCGTCGAGGAGTATTCGTTCATGCTCGGACACGGGTCGATCGCCGCCGACGACGGCACGCGCTGCTTTCTGCACCGCTCGGAGGTGCTGGAGGGGGACTACCCTTCGATCGAGCCCGGCGACGAGGTCTTCTTCACGCTCGGCGGGCGCGACCCGCGGCCCGGTTCGGACCCCGTCGCGAAGGCCGTGAAGCTCGGCAATCCGCTACCCGCGCTCCACCGCTTCGCGCAGTTCCCCCACGACTCCGGCGAGTGGCTGGCGCCGCTCGCGCGGAAGGCCGCGCCGGAGGATTGGGGCTATCGCCACGAGTACGCCGAGGAGCGCGGTCCGTACCCGATCCTCCGTCGCTACCTCGAAGCCACGTTCGAACGCCTGCTCGAGGAGCGACGCGGCGGTGCTCCGACGATCCTCGAGGGCGCGACGGCGGGCGGCCGCGAGTACGCGATCTTCGACACGGGCCTGATCGACGATCTGGGCGGGCCGATCTACGCCCTGTTCGACGAGCATCGCGCAAGCGACGATCCGCGCAGATGGTGGTGGCGGGGGTTCCTCACCGCCGAGGAGGGGCCGATGCGCGACGTCGCGGAGCTGCCCGCCCCCGCGGACTACCTGGGCGATCCCCAGCTCCTGACGATCACGCCCGCGGAGGTCGTGGACATGCGGGTCGACACCAAGCACATCCTCGTCGACCATCTCGACCGCTTCCCGGAGCACCTGCGCTCCGACCCCGAGCTGGCCAGGCTGGTGTTCGAGAGCGCGCTGGGCAAGCTTCCCGAACGCATCCGCCGCAACTACAGGCTCGCCGTGGCCCAGTACTACCGCGGGAGCATCCACCTGCTGCTGCCACTCCATCTCGGCGGAGCGTCGCCAGGCGCGGACCTCGCGCTCGTCGTCGAACGCACCGCCTCCGGCGCCCGCCGGGCCGGCACCGTGCTCGGCGCCGACCACGCCTACCGGCAGGCGCGCGTGATCGCGCGCCCCGAGGCGGAGTGGCTCGGGCAGGCATGGCTCGAGTATGTACCGTGCCCGCATGGGAAAGCCTCGTCTGGACGCTGACCGGGCCTTCGTCTCGCGGGGCGGGATCAAGCTCGAGAACGCGCTCGCGGCGACCGGGCTCGCGGTCGCGGGCAGGCGCGCGCTCGACGTCGGCGCCTCGACGGGCGGGTTCACCGACTGTCTGCTGCGATGCGGCGCGACGGGCGTGATCGCGGTCGACGTCGGCTACGGCCAGCTCGACTGGGGCCTGCGCAACGACCCGCGCGTGAGCGTGCTCGAGCGCGTCAACGCGCGCGCGCTCGGCGCCGAGATGCTCCCGTACACGCCCGATCTGGCGACGATCGACGTGTCGTTCATCTCGCTCGCGAAGATCCTGCCGGCGGTGCTCGGGTGCCTGGTCGAGGCCTATGACGTGCTCGCGCTCGTCAAGCCCCAGTTCGAGGTCGGCCGCGTGCTCGCGAGCAAGGGGCGCGGCGTGATCCGCGATCCGGCCGACCGTCGCACGGCGCTCGTGGGCGCCGGGGAGGCCGCGCAAGGCCTCGGCGCGAGCGTGCTCGGGTTTTACACGTCGGGGCTCGCGGGGCCGAAGGGCAACAAAGAGACGTTCCTGTGGCTGGCCGAGCCCGGACGGGCCGGCGGGGCCCGGGACGCGCAGGAGATTGAGATGATGGCGCGCAAGGTGGAGCCGTAATCCTGGACCCGTCCAGGATCGCGTGATGGGAGGATGGAGCGATGAGAGAGATCACCGTGTTCACGCACCGGCGCCCGGACGACACGAGCGCGGCCCTCACGCGGCTCGCGGCGGCGGCGGCCGACGCGGGCGTGAGCTTGCGCCTCGACGAGACGGAGACGCGCAAGCACGGCCTGCGGGAGGGGCCGGGGCTCATGGTCAACGCGCCCGTCAAGGACGAGGTTGAGCTGTGCGTGGTGCTCGGTGGGGACGGGACGATCCTCGGCGCGCTCCAGCGCTACGCGGGCACCGGCGTGCCGGTGTTCGCGATCAACTTCGGCCAGATCGGGTTTCTCGCGACGGTCGAGCCGGAGGAGATCGAGGACGGCATCGCCCGCGCGCTCGCTCGCGACTTCGAGTTGCGGCGGCTGCCGGGAATCGTGCTCGACGAGCCGGGGAGCGGGGCGGACGCGCCGGCAGGCCAAGCTGCTGCAGCGAAGGGGCAGGCGGAGATACCCGGCGTCGGCGCCGGTCCCGGAGGCGCCCGGCGGACGGCGTTTAACGACGTCGCGATCCACCGTAAGGTCGGCGAGCGGATCGCCCAGATCGCCTACGCGCTCGACGGCGAGGAGGTCGGGAGCGTGCGCTGCGACGGCCTGGTCGTGGCGACCCCGGCCGGCTC
>DATCFG010000096.1:0-25243 GCA_036509655.1 Solirubrobacteraceae bacterium
ACGAGAGGGCTCCACGCGCCTCAAGCTCCTGACCCGCTGAGTCGCAGTTTGACGGCTTGGTGCTCGGCGAGGCTGATCGGCGACTATCAGCCTGCGGTAACGGCTTTCAGCTCGTCAAGCGACTCTCGGATGAGTCGCGGCAAGTCTTGCTGGTTGGTCTCCTCGACATAGCGTTCGAATGCGACCTTGAAGACGGCGATCCCTGCCTCGGCGGTCAGGCTCGCGGCCGGGTCCTCGACGCCGCGCCGGCGCAACGCCTCGCCGAGCGCCGCAGCAAGTGACGCGAGCTTGATCAGCTCGCGCTCTTGCAGCTCCGCGCTCGCGGCGATGATGGCCTGGCGCTGACGCGCGAGCTCCCCGCCCTCCTGGATGAAAGCGCCGGCGGCCTCGAGGCCAGCGGCTGCCGCGTCGATCGGCGCCAGTGACGCGGGCGCTTTGGCGACCGTGCTGACCAGCAGCTCCTTCAGGGCGTCGGCGCCCGCGAACAGCACCTCGCGCTTGTCGGCGAAGTGCCGGAAGAACGTTCGCTCGGTCAGTCCCGCCCGCTCGGCGATCTCGGCCACCGTTGTCTGCTCGAACCCGCGCTCGCCGTAGAGCGCGAAGGCCGCCTGTGCGAGCCGGCCGCGCGCGTTTGGCTCCCATCGACCCATGCTCCAAGCTTATCCGACGACAGCGCCTGACATCACGTGCTATGTTGATGGCAGTCACTGTCATCGGTCTTCTACCTGGAGATTTTTCTCATGCGTATCTTCGTCACTGGCGCGTCCGGCTGGATCGGCTCCGCCGTCGTTCCCGAGCTTCTCGGCGCGGGCCATGAGGTCATCGGGCTGGCGCGCTCGGATGCCTCGGCCGATGCCCTCACCGCCGCCGGGGCAGAGGTGCACCGCGGCACGCTCGACGATCTCGACACCCTGCGCGATGCGGCCGGCGCGTCAGATGGCGTGATCCACCTCGCCTTCAAGCACGATCTCGCGTTCTCGGGGGACTTCCAGGGCGCCGCCGACGCCGATCGCCGCGCCGTCGAGGCATTCGGCGAGGCGCTCGCGGGCTCGGATCGACCGTTCGTCCTCGCCTCCGGGCTGCTCGGGCTCACGCCGGGGCACGTCGCGACCGAGCAGGACGGCCATGGCTCCCAGGCGACCGCGACCGCGGCCGCCTTCGGCGGCGGTCCTCAGGCCCGCTGGGAAACCGCCGAGTACACGCTCTCGCTCGCCTCCCAGGGCGTACGCTCGTCGATCGTGCGACTCCCGCCAACGAATCATGGCGACGGAGATAACGGTTTCCTCGCGACCCTCGTCGGTATCGCCCGCGAGCGGGGCGTGTCCGGCTACATCGGCGACGGCGCGAACCGCTGGCCGGCTGTGCACCGGCTCGATTCCGGGCGCCTCTTCCGCCTCGCGCTCGAACAGGCCCCCGCGGGATCGACACTGCACGCGGTCGCCGAGGAGGGCGTGCCGATCCGCGACATCGCCGAGGTCATCGGGCGCCATCTCGACCTCCCGGTCGTGTCCATCTCTGCCGAGGACGCAGGCGAGCACTTCACCTGGATGGCCGGGTTCCTGGGGCTCGACTCGCCCGCGTCAGGCGCATGGACCCGCGAGCTGCTGGGATGGGAGCCGACACAGCCCGGACTGATCGACGATCTCGACCAAGGCCACTACTTCCACAACCCATCCGCGTGACGCCCGCGCCACCGACGGGATCGGCGCTGTCAGCTCCCGGCCGCTGCGGGAGCGCGCGCGGCCTGGGTCTCGAGTGTCTGCTTGACGACATTTGTCCCTTGCCCCATCGCCTCGCCGGTGGGACCTGCCAGCTCGTTCGGCAGGAGGTCGGCGGTCCAGACGAACCTGGCCCTATTCTCTCCCTCTCCGAAGACCTGTGCCGAGGCGTTGTGGTGGGTGTATGGCCCGTCGACGATCGACCAGACAAGCCGGCGGGTCTCATCGTCGAGATCGACGAGACGCTCGCGGAGCACGGTGCCGTTGGCGAAGGTGACGATCCTGTCCTCCCCGTCCAGGCGGGTATCGAGGACGAACCCGGGCACGAGACGCTCATGCAGAGCCGCCCAATCGCGAACAGCCGCCCACACCTCCTCGGGGCTGGCGTGGACCAGGATCTCCTTGCGGATTGAAGCCATATATCTCTCCTGACTGTTCGGGTTCTCCGGTGAGCAGAACCAGTAGATGCGTATTCCAGCCAGCGTCACAGCAACCGTTTGCAAAGTCTTGGACATTCGTGTGCGTCTGGGAGACTGGCAGTGCATGCTGAGCGCACGTACCCTCCTGCATCACGACGGCGTCGGGATCGCCGACGTCGCCTGCCGGCACACGCGTGGCCGCGGTCACACCGGCGAGCAGACCGGCGGTCATGCGGTCGTGTTCGTTCGCCGCGGGTGCTTCCTGCGGAGCGCCGACGGAGTCGAGACGTTGCTCGACCCGACGCTCGCCTACTGCATGAACCCGGGCGAAGAGCAGCGCTACGACCACCCGCACGACCACGGCGACGACTGCACCTCGCTGTCCCTCCAGCCCGATCTCGTCGCGTCGCTATGGGGCGGCGGGCAGACCCTGCCCTTCATGCCGCTACCAACCTCGCCGGAGATCGACCTCGAGCACCGGCTGCTGCTGAGCGCGGGACGTCGCGACGACGACCAACACGAGATCCTGGAGCGAGCGACCCTGCTGATCGCCGAGGCGCTCGAACAGGCCGATCCTCGCCGCGTCGCCGCCGGCCGTCCTACTGCCACGCGTGCTCGCCGCGCGGTAGCCGACGGGGCGCGTGAGATCCTCGCGGCGAACCCGGAGCCCTCCCTGGCAGACCTCGCCCGCGAGCTGGCGGTCTCTCCCCACCATCTCAGCCGCATGTTCAGTGCGGCGACCGGCCACACCATCTCCCGTCACCGCATGCGCCTACGCGCCCGCAGCGCGCTGGAGCAGCTAGCCGGCGGCGAGCGAGATCTCGCGCGCCTGGCCGCCGACCTTGGCTTCGCCGACCAGAGCCACCTCTGCCGCGTCCTGCGCAGCGAGACCGGACATACACCCTCCGCGCTACGCCACGTCCTCGCGTAGAAACACCGCCCCTCGACCACTACGCCGGGCGGGGGGCGGACCGCGTCGAGTAGCTCGCGGACACGTTGGCGGCAGGAATCGAGCTCTGCGTCGCGCGGATCGGTGCCCGCCCGCATCTCGCTGCGCACCACCGCGAAGATCTGGTCCCACTCGCGCTGGCCGCCGCAATCGCCTCCTCGTGCCTCCGTCGCGGCAGCGATGCACCCGCGCCGCGATCAAGCGAAGATATGCGGAATCGACGGGCTTGCTCCTTGCGGCGATCTCGAGCCGATGTACGATGCGAGCATCACGCCGACGTAGCTCAGATGGCCAGAGCACTCGCTTCGTAAGCGAGGGGTCCGGGGTTCGACTCCCCGCGTCGGCTCTCCCGGATCGGGGTCTCCCAGATCGCGGAGACGCAATCCGTTACCGCACCGTTACCGCAGATCGCTACACTTTTTGCCCTAACTCGTCCGCGTTTGTCCGACACTAAAACACGAGAAATGCCTGCTAACACCACTCTTTTGGCGCCCCGCCTGGAATTGAGCCGCACCCGGGGCTGCTCTTTACGAGTGAAGTGCTCTACCAGCTGAGCTACGTCGGCGCGGGGACGGATGCTATCCCAGCTTGCCCAGCGCCTCCAGCAGCGGCTCGCCGTGCTTCTCGCAGAACGCCGGGCCGATACCGCGGATCTCGATCAGCTCATCGACGCTCCGCGGGCGCCTGCGGAGCACCTCCTCGAGCACCGCGTTCGCCGCGACCGTGTAGGCCGGCTTGCCTTCGGCGCGCTCCCAGCGCCACGCCTTCAGCTTTTCGAACTCCCCCTCGTCGACCGGCTCTCCCTGCTCCTCGGGCTCCACGCCCGCTACGCCCGCCGCGAGGCCGGAGCCGGCGACTGAGGCCGCCGCCACGCCGCCTGCGCCGGCCCCGCGCCCGGCGCGGGCGCGTCCCTGACGAGAGGGCTGTCCTGGACCCGCCCGCCCCGCCAGCAGCGCCCGCTCGAGCTCCGGATCCGGGTCGCAGACGTCGCAGCAGCGGCCCTCGGGCGCACCCGCCTGGGGGTCGCCGAAGTGGTCGAGAATCTGCCTCCGGCGGCAGCGCTCGCCGCTGGACATGTAGCGCTCGATCGAGCGGTAGGCCTCCCAGCCGCGGTCCTTCGCCGCCCTGATCGCCTGATGGGCCTTGCGGGGAGAGCCCCTCCCTGTGAGCCGCACCCGCAGCCCGCCGCCGACGCCCGGCGCCAGCTCGACCGCGCCCGCGCGCTCGGCGATCGAGAGCAGGACGCGGTCGCGGTCAGCCAGCTCGCCCGGGCCGATCGCGACCACGTCGTCCTCGGCCCCGCCTCGCAGGCCGGCGACGTAGCGCTTGACGTCTTCGACGCTCGTCTCGCGCTCGTTGATGAACCTGATCAGCCTCCCGAGGTCCATCCGCGCGGCGAGCAGCAGCGCGCGGGCCGGGCGACCATCGCGCCCACCCCGACCGGCCTCCTGGTAGTAGGCCTCGAGGCTCGTCGGGAGCGCCCAGTGGGCGACCGTCCGCACGTCCGCCTTGTCGACGCCCATGCCGAACGCGTTCGTCGCCACCACCACCTCGGCGCGCCCCTCCATGAACGCCTCCTGGCTTGAGCGGCGCGCGTCCGGGCTCATGCCCGCGTGGTAGCGCACCGTCTCGATCCCCGCTCGCTCGGCGATCAGGGCCGCCACCTCGTCGGTGTCCTTGCGCGTGCCGCAGTACACGATCGCCGGCAGGGCCGACGAGGCGGGGAAGGCGGGGGAGGGTGGGGAGAGTGGGGTTCCCAAAACGTGCAGCAGCGCCGCGCGCTTGCGCGCTACCGCGCCCTTGCCTTCGACGCTCACGACATCGAAGGAGAGGCTCGGGCGATCGAACCCGGAGCGGACCGACAGCCACTCGCGCAGCCCCAGCCGCGCGGCGATCTCCTCGGCCACACGCGGGGTCGCCGTCGCGGTCGCGGCCATCACCGGCGGGCGGCCGAGCGCCTCGATCGCGCTGTGCAGCCGCAGGTAGTCCGGCCGGAAGTCGTGCCCCCACTCCGCCACGCAGTGCGCCTCATCGACCACGAACAGCGATACCTTCCGCCGCGCCAGCGCCTCACGGAAGGCGCGCGAGGCGAAGCGCTCCGGCGCCGCCAGCACGAGCTGGGTCTCGCCGGCGGCGATCTCGGCGAGCGCCTGGGAGTTGTGACCCTCCTCCATTCCCGACGCGAGCATCGTCGCGTTCACGCCCGTCTGCCGCAGGCGGCGCCACTGGTCGGCCATCAGCGCGATCAGCGGGCTCACGACCACCACCAGCGGGCGGCCGGGAAGGCGATCGGCTGCGAGGGCCGGCAGCTGGTAGCACAGCGACTTGCCGCCGCCCGTCGGCATCACGACCAGGCTGTCGCGCCCGTCGAGCGCCGCCTGCACGGCCTCGCGCTGCCCGGGGCGGAACCTGTCCAGCCCGAAGCGCTCGAGCAGCGCCTCGGGGCTTGGCGGGGCAGCTGTCTGGGTCGATGCCTCCATCTCCCAGAAGCTACCCCTCGCTGCGGCCGGCTTGGGGGATCTAGCCGAAGATGCGCGCCTTCGCGGCCTGCCAGCGGCGATGGACCGGACGCGTCGAGCGGTCCGTGCCCGGCGCCGCGGCGCGATGCTCGTGTAGTGCCTCCGCCACCCGCGCGCGCGCCCGATCGACCTCCGCCGGCGTGAGCGTCGCCGGGTGGCGCTCCAGATACCCGGGCAGCATCCGGGCGGGCGCGACCCGCACGCCCTTGCGCCGCGCGAGCGGCTTGTCGACCCACGCGCGGCTGAAGACGAGCAGCGGCTCCACCGGGACACGCGTCGCGCGTTCGATCGCCTTGCGCTGCGCCTGCGCCTGGCGCAGCGTGGCGCCGTGCACGCCCGCCACGCGGATCGGGCCGGGGTGGCTCTTGGTCTCGACCGTGAACACCCCCGCGGGCCCGATCAGGATGTGGTCGACGTTGCCCCGCCCGAGGCTCGCGTCGTGAATCACGTGCCAATCCTCACCGGCCATCGCGTCCAGCAGCCCCCCCACCTGCTCCTCGCCCGTGGCCCCGCGGTCGTGGCGCTCGGCGAGCGGCAGCACGTAGCGCAAGATCACGAACATGCCCACCAGCAACCCGATCTCCGAGCCGAGGAAGCCCGGGTTGCGCAGCCCGAAGGTCCGGCCGAGGACCGCGGTCGCCACCGCCAGGATCCCCAGCGCCACGAGCGTGCGCATGCGCAGCCGCCGCACGGTCGTGCGCTCGTGCTGGCCGGGCGCGCGGGCCGCCGGGTCATAGCTCGGGTCATAGCTCGCTAGCTGCATCTCTCCCCTTGCATCGACCGATTCGAGGCTACCCCTTTAGGTTAGAAGAAGGGTCCGAAAACCCCAGAGTCCCTCTTCAGCGGCAACCGAAACGCGAGCTGAGGGGTTTTCGGACAGGTACTCGATCCAAAACTTCCCCAAGAAGCGTGGAAACTCTCCCGATCTCCTAAAGCCATCGCGGCAGTCCGTCGAAGCCAGGAGCAGGTCGCCGATCGCGTCGATCGACACCGAGCACGGATGCTTGCATGACCCAAGATCAGGACATATCCCCTCCCTCTGACGTCTGCCTGCTGCTGCGGGCCCACGCCGAGCAACGCTGGCTGAGCCTCGAGCTCGGCCCCGTCCTGCGCCAGCTCCAGCAACCCGACGGGCTGCCGGAAGAGCAGCTCGGGGCCGCGCTCGCCTATCTCGAGGTGCTCTGGATCGAAGCCTCCCAGCGCGCCGCCGAGACCGACGCGGCCTACGCCCAGCTCGAGGTCTGCGAGCAGCCCGACGCCCCGCCCGACGACGGTGGCTGGACGCTGCCCAGCAAGGCGCGGCGCTTCCACGCCGCCGTCCAGACCCTGCGCGACGTGCTCGGACGCCAGGTGGCGACGCTGATCGCCCTCCCCGGAAACGGCTCCACGCACGAACACGTGAGCTACTGAGCGCCCGACCGCCGCGGGCCGCCGGCCGCCGCGGACCGCCGCGGACCGAGGTCTCGGCGGACGAAACCTCGGTACGCTCCCCGCGATGGCCACCCCGATCCGTTTCGACCTGCAATCGCACTCGACGCACTCCGACGGCGCGCTCGAGGCCGCCGAGGTCGTGGAGCGAGCCGCGCGCGCCGGGGTGGAGCTGCTGGCGCTGAGCGACCACGACACCGTCTCCGGCGTCGCCGAGGCGCTGCGTGCGGGGGCGCGCTACGGCGTGAAGGTCCTCCCCGCGGTCGAGATCTCCGCGATCGACGCCGACGGGGAGACGCCGCGCGAACTGCACATCCTCGGCTACAAGATCGACCACACCGACCCGGCCTTCGCCGCGCGACTCGCCGAGTTCCTCGCCGACCGCGAGCGGCGCACGCTGCGGATGGCCGCCGCGCTGCAGGAGCTCGGTTTCGAGCTCGACGAGGCGCAGCTGCAGGAGCGCGTCGCCGCCGGCAAGCCGATCGGGCGCCCGCACCTGGCCGAAGCGGTGCTCGCCGCGCCCGCGAACGCCGCGCGGCTGCGCGACGAGCAGATCGACGACATCGGCTCGCTGATCCGCGGCTATCTCGTCGAGGGCAAGCCCGCCTTCCGTCTGCGCGAGACCCCCACCGTCGCGCAGGCCGTCGTGGCGATCCACGAGGCCGGCGGCGTCGTCGTGTGGGCGCATCCCTTCTGGGACATCCCCGATCCCGAGGAGGTGCTCGCGACGATCGACCGCTTCCGCGCGCTCGGGATCGACGGGGTCGAGGCCTTCTACGTCACCCACACCCAGGAGCAGACGACGCTCCTGGCCGAGCGCTGCGCGGAGCTCGGCCTGCTGAGCACCGGATCGGCCGACTTCCACGGGCCCGACAACCGGCTCTTCTCCCAGTTTCTCGCCTTCGAGCTCTACGGCCTGGAAGCAAACCTCGGCCCCCTCGCGGGCTGAATCGCTCCTTTTAATTTAAATTAAATAAAAATCTCTGGCGTTCGTCCCTACTGGACCAAGCCGGACTGCACCGCGAGCCGCCGCTCGACCCGGTAGCTCAAAGCCTCCAGGGCGAGCTCCTCGGACACGTTCAGGGTCAGCCGCAGGCGCGTGTCCTGCACGAGCTCCACACCCGCGCGCAGGGCGACGCCGTCGCGCCCGCGCGCGTCCGCCGTCAACTCCGTGAGACGGTCGACCGCGTAGACGCACTCGGGCACGCCTTCGGCGACGCACAGCACGTCGCGTAGCCACAGCTCGGATAGGCGCAGCGTGAGATCGAGCGCCTGCGTGCGTGCGCGGCGCTCCGCCCGCCGGCGGGCGTCCGCGCCTTCGCGCTCGTAGCGTTTGCGCTCCTTGCCCGGCACCAGCTCCAGCTCCTCCCGCAGGCGCTCCTCCTCGGCCTCCCCCGCGGCCACACCGGCACCCTTCGCGACGTCGAGCAGCCCGGTCCAGCGCCGCTCGGCGGTTCTCCCGCTCAAGGCCGAGCGCACGAACTCCTCGGCGCCCGCCCGCAGAGCCTCCCCTTCGTCGCTCGCCAGGCGCGCGGCCAGGCGCGCGTCGCCGAGCGCCAGTCGCGCGCACGCCCGCGCGCGCTCGGGCTCGATGTTCTCCACGAGCTCCCGTAGGCGCTCCGCGATCCGCGCCGGGGGCAGCGGGTCGAAGCGCACCGCCTGGCAGCGCGAGGCGATCGTCGGCAGCACGTCCTCGCGGCGGTCGGTCAGCAGCAGGAGATGGACGAACGAGGGCGGCTCCTCGAGCGTCTTCAGCATCCTGTTCGCCGCCTGGTCGTTCATCCTGTCGGCCCCCTCGATCACGAACACGCGCCGCGCCGATTCGAACGGCGTCCTCGTCGCGGCGGCGACGACGGGCTCCTCGATGTCGCCGACGAGCATCTCGGCGGCGCCGCTCGGCGTGACCCAGGTCAGGTCCGGATGGGTCCCGCGCGCGACCCGCTCGGCCACCGCCCCGGGGTCGCGCGCGCCGTCGCCGAGCAGCGCCGCCGCAAACGCGCGCGCGATCGCCCGCTTGCCGGTCCCGGCCGGCCCGTGGAAGAGATAGGCGTGCGATGGCGCCCCCTCCCGCCCGCGGACAGGCATCCCACCCAACCCGAGAGCGGGCGTGAGCACAGCGCGCGCGTGGGGGTGCGCGTCGATGCCGGGCAGCGCCGTCGTCTGGGCGGAGGTGGTCACGAAGGTCATCGTAGAGGCGCTACCGTCCCCGCGGTGGCGCGCGGCAAGCTGATCACGATCGAGGGCATCGACGGCGCCGGCAAGTCGACGCTCGCCCTCGCGCTCTCGCGCGAGCTCTCCGCGCGAGGCCTGCGGGTGGAGCTGCTGCGCGAGCCCGGCGGGGTCGACGTGTCCGAGCGGATCCGCGCGCTCGTCCAGGACCCCGCGCTGGCGGTCGCGCCACGCGCGGAGGCGCTCCTCTACGCGGCCGCGCGCGCGCAACTCGTGCAGGAGCTCCTATCGCCGCTGCTGGCGCGGGGCACGCTCGTGCTGCTCGACCGCTTCGTCGACTCCTCGCTCGCCTACCAGGGCGCCGGGCGCGCGCTTGGCGTGGAGGAGGTGCGGGCGGTCAACCTGTTCGCCACCGGGGGACTCGTCCCCGACCGCACATTGCTGCTGCGGATCGACCCGGCGCTGGGCCGCGCGCGCGCTAGCGAGCGGGCGCTTGAGCCCGACCGGCTGGAGCGCGAGGGGGCGCGGTTCTTCGCTTCGATCGCCGCCGCCTACGACGAGCTCGCGCGCGAGGAGCCGGCGCGGATCCGCGCGATCGACGCCGGGCAGGCGCCCGCGGACGTGCTGGGAGACGCGCTCGCGGCGATCGCCGATCTGCTGTAGCCCGAGCGGGCGATTAGCATTCACAGGCAGATGGCCCTCGACACCGGCTCGACACCGACCCGCACCGCCTCCACCCCGAGCTTCCCGGTGCCCGCGTCGGCGCGGGTGCACCCGGGCGCGAGCACGCCCGTCAAAGCCCCGGTCACGGCGAGCCCCACCGCGACGACCTCGACGGCGGCCACGACAGCGGCCCCGACGACGGCCACGACGGCCGCTCCCGGAACCGCGAGCACCCACACCATCTCTGTGCCCACGGGCGCTCCCGCCGCCGGCAACTCCACGACTCAATCGACGTCGAACGCGCGCGCGTCCACGCACGCGCGTTCGAAGCACTCCGAATCGCTCTCGACGGCGGCGATCGCGGCGCTCGTGCTCGCCGCCGTCCTCGTGCTCGCCTGCATCGCCTGGGCGCTCGCCCGGCGGCGCACGTTCGAACCCCACTGGCTGCTCTCGCTGCGCCACGCGATCGCCGAGGCCGGTTTTCGCCTTTCCGCAACGTGCGCGGAATTTGCGGACTGGATCCGATTGGGACACTGAGACGTCCTAAAATCGAGGGTGCATCCTTGATTTTTTCCGCCGGTCGGAGAGAGATGATGTTCGGCCCAGACAACAGCTTCGAGTAGGCGTCGCGCGCGCCGGCACAGCGCAGAGGAGGCAGGCCGATGAACCCCACCACGCATCCCACGACCACCCAGGAGACGACGCCCGGAGCCGGGCTTCAGATCAGACGCCTGCTCAGCACCCCGGATGAGCATCCGTTCGATGCCGTCGAGTGGGAGACGCGCGACGCGCGCATCGGCCACGGCGACCGGATCGCGTTCGAGCAGACCGACGTCGAGTTCCCGAAGAGCTGGTCGCAGAACGCGACGAACATCGTCGCCCAGAAGTACTTCCGCGGGCAGATCGGCAACCCCGCGCGCGAGCACTCGGTCAAGCAGATGATCTCCCGCGTGGCCGGCACGATCGCCGGCTGGGGTCAGGCGCGCGGCTACTTCGCAAGCGACGAGGACGCGCGGGCCTTCGAGGACGAGCTGACCCACATCCTGCTGCACCAGATGGCGGCCTTCAACTCGCCCGTCTGGTTCAACGTCGGCTTCGAGGAGTCGCCGCAGTGCAGCGCCTGCTTCATCCTCTCCGTCGACGACACGATGGAGTCGATCCTCGACTGGAACACCAAGGAGGGGATGATCTTCCGCGGCGGCTCGGGCTCGGGGATCAACCTCTCGAACATCCGCGGCTCGATGGAGCCACTGGCCAAGGGCGGCACCGCCTCGGGCCCCGTCTCCTTCATGCGCGGCGCCGACTCGTGGGCCGGCACGATCAAGTCCGGCGGCAAGACGCGGCGCGCGGCGAAGATGGTCGTGCTCGACGTCGACCACCCCGACATCCGCGAGTTCATCTGGTGCAAGGCCAAGGAGGAGGACAAGGCCGAGGCCCTCCGAGACGCGGGCTTCGACATGTCGATCGACGGCGAGGGCTTCAAGTCGATCCAGTATCAGAACGCGAACAACTCGGTGCGCGTCACCGACGAGTTCATGCGCGCCGTCGAGAACGGCGAGGACTGGCACCTGACCGCCCGCGCCACCGGCAAGCCCGTCGGGGAGCCGATCCCGGCGCGCGAGCTGATGCGCGAGATCGCCGAGGCCGCCTGGCGCTGCGCCGACCCGGGCGTGCAGTACGACACGACGATCAACCGGTGGCACACCTCGCCGAACAGCGGCCGGATCAACGCCTCGAACCCGTGCAGCGAGTACATGCATGTCGACAACTCCGCCTGCAACCTGGCGTCGATCAACCTGATGAAGTTCCGCCGCGCCGACGGCACGCTCGACACCGAGACCTTCGAGCACGTCGTCGACGTGCTCCTGCTGGCGCAGGAGATCGTCGTCTCGCCCTCCTCCTATCCGACCGAGGAGATCGGCGTCAACGCGCGCGCCTTCCGTCAGTTGGGGCTCGGCTACGCGAACCTCGGCGCCTACCTGATGAGCGACGGGATGCCCTACGACTCCGACGGCGGGCGCGGCACCGCGGCGGCGATCACGGCGCTGATGACCGGTCGCGCCTACCGCCGCTCGGCCGAGATCGCGGCGGCGCTCGGCCCGTACGAGCACTACGAGGTCAACCGCGACGCGCACAACGGCGTGATGGCCATGCACCGCGACGCCTCCTACGCGATCGTAGACTCGACCTGCGCCGACGAGCAGCTGCTCGCGGCGGCGCGGCGCTCGTGGGACGAGGCGGTGGAGCTGGGCGAGCGCCACGGCTACCGCAACGCGCAGGCGACGGTGCTCGCGCCGACGGGCACGATCTCGTTCCTGATGGACTGCGACACGACCGGCGTCGAGCCCGACTTCTCGCTCGTCAAGTTCAAGGAGCTCGTCGGCGGCGGGCAGATGACGATCGTCAACAAAACGGTGCCGCTGGCGCTGCAGACGCTCGGCTACTCCGAGCAACAGCTCGAGCAGATCGAGGCGCACCTGGCCGAGCACGGCACGATCCTCGGCGCTCCCGGCCTGCGCGAGGAGCACCTGCCGGTGTTCGACGTGGCCGTCGGCGAGCGCGCGATCACGCACATGGGCCACCTGAAGATGATGGGCGCCGTGCAGCCGTTCATCTCGGGCGCGATCTCGAAGACGGTCAATATGCCCCAGGAGTCGACGGTCGAGGACATCGCCGACGCCTACACGCAGGCATGGCACCTCGGCGTGAAGGCGCTCGCGATCTACCGCGACGGCTCGAAGACCGCGCAGGCGCTCCGCACCGACGCGCAGCAGGGTGCCACGGAGCCCGTCGATGTCGATGCGCTCGTCGAACGGGCGGTCGCCAAGGCACTGACCGAGGCTGGCCCCAAGCGCAAGCGGATGCCGCGCGAGCGCCAGTCGATCACGCACAAGTTCTCGATCGGCGGTCACGAGGGCTACATCACCGCGGGCATGTACGAGGACGGCTCGGTCGGGGAGATCTTCCTGACCGACATCGGCAAGGAGGGATCGACGCTGCGCGGGATGATGAACTCCTACGCCACGGCGATCTCGATCGCGCTCCAGTACGGGGTGCCGCTCGAGACGCTCGTGCAGAAGTTCTGCTACATGCGCTTCGACCCCGAGGGGATCACCAACAACCCGGAGATCCCCTTCGCGAAGTCGATGCCCGACTACATCATGCGCTGGCTCGCCTCGCGCTTCCTCGACACCGACATCCAGGAGGAGCTCGGCATCCTCACGCCCGCCGTCCGCGCCCGCGCGGCGTCCCAGGACACGGCCCAGTCGGTCGCCTCCTCCGACACCGCCGGCCCCGCCGGCGGCGACGCCCCCGCGACCGCACCCAACGGCTCGGCCGGCTCGGGCGCGCCCAAGGCGTCGGGCGGCAACGGCGGCGGCTCGAGCGCCCCGACGGCCGCGCTCACGGACACGCCCCCGGTCGTCCCGGCCCGCCTCCAGGGCCTCGACCTCGGCCCCGCCTGCAGCCAGTGCGGCGGGATGATGCAGCGGACGGGGTCTTGCTACACGTGCTCGTCGTGCGGCAACAACACGGGTTGTGGCTGAGGCGCGCGATAGCCGGCGCATCTCTGCGTCCTCGCTCGCTCGTGTGCTATCCGCACACGTCGCTCGCTGCGTCCTTGATCTGCTTGGCTCTCGCGCGCCTCAGGGGCGCATTGCCTTATCCGAGCTGAACGCGTAAAGCGCGGGAATCAGGTGGGCAGGTGGTCGGGCGAACCTGCGGCTGCGTACTCGGCCAGCGTGACGCGGGAATCATCGCGGCCTAACATCGTGATGAAGACGGCGGCGAAGGCGATGCCGAAGACGAGGAACTCGGCGAAGCACATCGCCGCGCCGGCGAGGTGCTGGTCGTTGATCGCCGAGAGGCCGTAGGCGCGGAAGGCGCCGGCGTAGAGGGGGTACTCGGTCGCCGATAGCCAGGTCAGGGGCAGGCACACGCAGGCGCTGGCAAGACGGGTGAAGCCGAGCAGCGCGAGGCGCTCGCCGTTGGGGCGCAGGCGCGCGCGCGGGAGCGGGTCGATGATCAGCCACCACATCGCGAGGCCGGTGTAGAAGAGCGTGGCGTGCTCGAAGGCGTGGACGACGGGGTGCTGGGCGGTGTAGTCGAAGATGCTCGGGATCGCCCAGACCCAGGTGGCGAGCATCCACAACGGGATCGCGACCAACGGCGAGGTGAGCCGTGCCAGCGCACGCCCGGAGGGGCGTCCCGGCGCGACCGCCGTCAGCGCACGGCGCGAGAGGCCGAGCGGCAGGACCGGCGAGCGCAGGCCGAGGACGAGCAGCGCGGGCGCGATGTCGGAGAGGAGCACGTGCTGCATCATGTGCGCCGACAGCAGGTATCCGTCGCCGATCGGGTCGAGCGGGGAGAGCAGGGCGATCGCGATCGTCACCAGGCCGCACATGTAGGGCAGCCAATGGCCGATGCCGGGGCCCTTGTTCGAGCGGGCGGCGGCGCGCGTGTACATGCGCCAGTAGACGTAGCCGGCACCGAGCAGCGCGAGGATCACGATCGGGTTGAAGCTCCACGAGCCCCAGCCGGGAACGTTGCTCATCCGGCGCCTCCGTCAGCTGGGCGGGTCGAGGAACGGTCTGTCTGCGGTGCGAGCGTCATGTGCTGGCGGCATCCTATCGATCCTCCGCCGCAACCGCGGACCCGGTGCGCACCGGCCCGAGGCGGGCCGGTGCGCACCGGGAACAGTGCGCGGGTGGATCTAGTTGAGGCGCTTCTTCAGCGCGCTCGCCGCCGAGAACTTCGCCGCCTTGCTGGCCGCGATGTTGATCGTCTCGCCGGTTGATGGGTTGCGTCCCTGCCGTGCGGCACGCTGACTGACGCTGAACTTTCCGAAGCCGGCAAGCGCAACCTCGCCCCCGGCCTCCAGCTCCTTGGCGATCATCTCGATCGCCGTCTCCAGGGCCTCGCGGGCCTGGCTGGCAGCCAGGCCCGTACTCGATGCGACCTGCTCAGCTAGCTCATTCTTGGTCATGGCACTCCCTTCTCGAGTGTCGTTCTTCCCGCAGGCTAACCGCTAGTTAGGACGATTACATGCCCCACGGCCCGATCCACCGCCGATAGAAGCCCTAATTTCCGGGGAACTTGATCGGCGAGGCCGTCCTCAGCGGGCCCTCCAGGGCGCGCTCGGCCGGCCTGTCGACTCTGCGAGAGACGAGCGCACCGGCAACACAAGCCGCCCACAGGACCGACAGCCACGTCAGCGACGCGAGGCCGACGTGCACCCAGACGAGCTCTGTTGGGAGATGCGTCTCGTACTGATCCAATCCCACAACCCCCTGCAGGGCGAGCAGGACACACAGAATCGTCAACGGGCGCCGAACCTCGGGCCCTGCGGCACGTCGTCGGGCCAGCCACCACAGGCCCACGGCGGCCAGGCTGAACACGAAGGCGATCTCGGCGTGACGGTGGATCACGAAGTCCATCGTGCCCCGCCCGTCGAAGTCCAGCCGGTTGATCTTCTGTCCCGGAGAGCCGCCCGCATGCGGACCGGCGGCCGTCGCCGCCGTGCCGGCGAAGATCGTCAGCGCGGCGAGCGCCAGCAGCGCGCGCATGCCTCGGACGATCGTGCGATCGACGGGGCCGGCTCCGGCCGCATCGGTGCCCTCTTGGGACTCGTGACCGATCGGAGATCGGCCGGCGCGCCAGACGAGCACGACCGCGGCGACGAGGATCAGCATCGACAGCGCGAAGTGGCCCATCACCCAGCCGTAGTCGAGCTCACCCCTCACGGTGAAGCCGCCGAGCACCGCCTGCGCGACCACGCCCAGCGGCAGCAGCGCGCCCAGCCACACGAGGTCGCGGCGGTACGGCCGCCGACGTAGCGCGCCCAGCCACGCCAAGCCGGCGGCGATCGACACCGGGGCCGTGATCAGACGGTTGGAGAACTCGATCAGCGCGTGCGTCTGCAGCGGCGGGTAGACGTTGCCGTAGCACTTCGGCCACGTCGGACAGCCGAGGCCCGACCCGGTCAGGCGGACCGCGGCGCCGCTCAGCACGATCAGCGTCAGCGCGCCCAGCGCGAAGTGGGCGACGCGCAGGTACTGCTCGGGGGTGACGGTGTAGCCGTTCGTGCGCTCGCGCAGTCGCTCCAGTCTTCCGCTCATCGCCCTACAGGATGCCAAGATGCCTGACCATGCGGGCCACAGAGAGCATCGTCCACGTGTGGCGGGCCGACCTGACGAAGGTCGAGGGCGGGTTCGAGCAGCTGCTCCACGAAGACGAGCTCGTGCGCGCGGCACGGATCGTGCCCGCGCGCAAGCGGGTCCTCTGGGCGCGCTCGCGGGGCGTGCTGCGGGCGCTCCTCGGCCGCTACCTGGAGCGTGATCCACGGGAGCTGCGCTTCGCGTTCGGCCCCCACGGCAAGCCCGCACTGCTGCCCGATGGGCAGACTCCGACCGCCGGCCTGCGCTTCAACCTCTCCCACTCCGGCGGGCTCGCGCTCGTCGCGGTGACCGCCGGACGCGAGGTCGGAATCGACCTAGAGGTCGCAGATCGCCGGGTCGACGAGTTGGCGATCGCCGCGCGCGTGCTTGGCCGCGCGCAGGCCGCGCGCCTGGCCGAGCTCGATCCCCGGACGCGCGAGCGAGAGTTCATGCGCGCCTGGGTTGCGCACGAGGCGGCCATCAAGTGCCACGGGCTCGGGCTCGCCACGCAGCCGGGGGACTCCCGGCGGACAGGTCTGTGGACGGCCGAGCTCGACGTCGGTCCCGCCAGCTATGCGGCGGTCGCCGTGGAGGACGGACCTTGCGAGCTGCACAGCTGGGACTGGCGTGCCTAGAGCTCCGCGCCCCCGGTGAGCGTCGCCTGGGCGGCGTTCGCCAGGAAGGCATCCCCCGGCTCCCCCGGTTCGCCCGCTTCGCCCGGCGCGCTCCCGCCGCCGTCGCCCCAGACGTAGGCCGCCGCTCGGCGCGGGCTGTCCGGCTCGGCGGGGTCGCCGCTCGGGACGTAGAGAGCGCTGTCGCTGCCTTCGGTTTCGCACGACGGCTCGCGGCCTGCCCGCAGCAGGAGCTCGTAGTAGAAGACGTGCACCGGCCGCGCGTTCCGCATCAGCGTGTTCACCAGCCAGTCCGCGCGCCGCGCCTGCCCGGCTTCGCCGTTCTCGACGAGGCGCCCGGCGAAGTCCGTGCACCTGCGCGCGGCGACCTCCGTGAACCAGATCCGCGCGCCCTTGCCCCCGTTCGGCAGGTGTTCGCGGACGGTCTCGAACGGGGTTTCGCTTTCCTCTTCCACCGAGTAATAGGGGTGCACGCCCCAGTTCGCCGGAACCGGGTGGAGGTCTTTCACGTATTCGTCCTCGTACGCCGCGACGCCCGGCGAGTCCTCGAAGTCGCCCGCGATCACCGTGCAGTCGCCTTCCCCTTCGCACACGCTCGACGCGGCGTTCGTGAAGGCGGCGGCCTCCGCCGCCGGCTCGCCGCCCTGGCCGTTCGGCTCGTTCCACGCCTCCAACCACGCGATCGGGTGGCCGAGCGCGCGCGCACGACCCAAGATCTCCACCAGCTCGAACTCATATTCCCTCGGTGACGCTGGAAGTGAACCGTCGTAGCTGGTCAACGCGATCTCCGGTTTAAGCTCAATACTCGCCACGTCATCGAGCCATGCTTCGAATTCGCCCAGATACCTCGGGTAGTCGCCCGACATCACGTTCCACTGCACGACGTACCGCGCGAAGTCGACGTGCGCGCCGGGGCCGTGCACCCAGGCGTCGTCGAACAGGCCCGCGAAATAGCTTTGGTCGAAACCGCCGTCCCACGCCGGGAGGCTCTGGTCGGAGATCCCGTCGACATGGCTCGTCGCCGTCGCGGCGGTGGAGGTGAGGGCCCCGGCGGAGGAGGTGAGGGGCCCGTTGGCGGAGGTGAGGGGCCCGTTGGCGGAGGGGAGGGCGCCGGCCGAGGCGGGGAGAGACACGAGGGCGAGGCCGAGCGCCGCGAGGAAGGGCGCGAGGCAGGCGGCGAAGATCCAGCGGCGGATGCTCACCCGAGGATGGTAGGTCTACCCGTGGTGGTGAGACGAGCCTTCGGGCAGGTGCACGATCGAGACGTTCGCACGCGTCACGTTTTTCAGCTTGTCGTACGCGAGGATCGTCAGCGTGTGATGACCGATCGAGATGTGCCGCGCACCCGCCCAGTGGATCTGCGCGAGCACCGTACGGGGGTAGCCCCTGCCTTCCACGAACGGGTCGAAGTTGCGGATCGAATGGCCGTCGTAGAGCAGGCGGATGGTCGCGATGCCCGTCCTGTCGGTGGCCCTGACCCTGATCCACAGATGGCCGCTGTAGCGGTCACCGCTCGTCGGGGTCTCGACCTTGATCCGCGGGCCGCTGAAGTTTCCGCAGCCGCCCTTGATGCGGTCGCCGTGCTTGATGTAGGCGCGCATCGCCGCGTATGAGGGCTTGGGGGAGCGGTTCGCGCGCTCCAGGCCGGAGACGACCGCGCCTTCGTCCTGGATCGGGTACCACAGGCCGAGCTTCACATAGGGGGCCTGCGCGAGGCAGTGATAGGCCTCGCGCAGGTATCTGGCCTGCTGGGCTTCGCTGACGCCCTCCGGCTTCTGCCCGGCGAACGCGCCTTCGCCGCACTCCGCGCTGGTCGTCCGCCAGCTCATCTCGGTCATCCAGATCGGCACGTCGTCGCCGTTGGCGATCTCGGTCGCGTGCACTTCGCGGTAGCCGATGAACGAGTCTTGGTTGATCTGCCCGTCGTTGTTGCGCAAGAAGGCGAACGGCGAGTTGACGTCGCAGGCGGTATCGGTGTGCACGCCGACCGCGTCGAAGTAGCCCTTCCCGCCGGCCTTATACACGCCCTCGAGGAAGTCGTAGTCGTTGCCCGTCAGCCCGCCCAGCACGACCTTCGCGGCGGGGTCGGCCGACTTCACGGCCGGGTAGGCGGCCTGCAGCAGGCGCGTGTACGCCGCGGGGTCGGGGGCGCCGGACCACCACAGCGGCGTGTCCTCCTCGTTCCAGATTTCATACGCGGCGACCTTCCCCTGCCACTGCCCGGCGAGGAAGTGGAGGATGTTCGCGTAGTCGGCGGGGTTGCTCGGTGGGGCGTTCGACGCGGCCGAGCCGCTCTCCCAGGAGGGCGTGTCGACGAACGCGACGATCGCGTGGTCGCCCTTCGGCAGCGAGTCCAGCAGGCGGCCGTACTGGCCGAGCCAGTACGCGGAATGGACGCCCGGGGCGGGTTCGAGGTCGGGCCAGGGGGCAAACACGCGGACCCAATGAGCCCCCAGCGCCGTGGCCTGGGCGACGGCCGACGGTTCGAGGCTGTTCAGGTTCACACCCGCTTCGGCGGCTTGCGCGGGCGCCGGCGCGGCGAGCAGCGCCGCCGTGCCGGCCGAGCCGGCGAGCAGGCAGGCCGCGAGCAGGGCGGCGGTCGACAGGCGCATCAGCGCTCGACGGAGCCGAGTACGGAGAAGCGGGAGGCGCGTAGGGGCACGTGGCGGGGAGCGAAGAAGCAAGACACTTGATCTATCGGCAGAAAACGAGTCCTCCTTAGGGTAGGCGCGAGCTCCTGGCCATCAAGCGGTAGCCCGCGGGTCAGTAGCGAAACGGCAGCTCGGCCGCGACCTCGGCCAGCCGCGGGGCCTCGCGGTCGCGCGCGGAGACGATCAGCTCCTCGACCGGCAGCGGCCACTCGATCCCGATCTCCGGGTCGTCCCAGGCGATCCCGCGCTCGACCGCCGGGTCGTAGTAGGCGGTCTGCTTGTAGAGCACGTCGGCGGTCTCGCTCAGAACGCAGAAGCCGTGGGCGAAGCCGACGGGGACATACAGCTCGCGCATAGCCACGTCGTCGAGCTCGACCCCCTCCCACTTGCCATACGTCGGCGAGCCCCTGCGCAGGTCGACGTTCACGTCGACGATCCGCCCGCGCGCGCAGCGCACGAGCTTGGCGACGCCCGCGCCGATGTGGAAGTGCATGCCCCTTACGACGCCCCTGCTCGAGCGCGAGTGGTTGTCCTGGATGAACTCCTCCGCCGCTGCGATCCCCGCCTGCGCGTGCCACTCGCGGCGATAGGTCTCGGTGAAGAAGCCGCGCTCGTCGGGAAACGCGCGCGGCTCGAGGATCGTCAGGCCGGGGAGGGTCGTCGGGATCGCCTGCATTTGTGGCTCGGAGCCTACAAGGGCGCGGGCCCTCGAACCCGGATCCTTCTTGCTCAGCAGCGCGGACTCACACCGTCGTCATCCATCGATCCAACTCAGGAGATCGAGCTCAGGCCCCTCGGAATAGTGGACTCAAGCCCCTCGGAATAGTGGACTCAGGCCCCTCGGAATAGTGGACTCAAGCCCCTCGGAATAGTGGACTCAAGCCCCTCGGAATAGTGGACTCAATGCTACGGTTAGCTCATGGACAGAAACGGATCACCGATCTCAGGTGTGATCGCACGCCGACTCCTGGAGGTGGCAGGCGAGCGCCTCGAGGATGAGCCGGTCATCGCACTGCAGGGACCGCGAACGGTAGGCAAGTCAACCCTATTGGGGGAGTTGGCGGGTTCTCGCGGGGTCGATGTGGTGGATCTCGACGAACCCGCCACGCGCGGCGCGGTGCTGGCCGATCCCGGGGCATTCGTCGACGGGCCGTCGCCGGTGTGCATCGACGAGTACCAACACGTGCCGGCTGTGCTGGAGGCGATCAAGGCGGAGCTGAACCGCGAGCTGCGTGCCGGACGGTTCGTGATCGCCGGATCCACACGCTACGACGCGCTGCCCGTCACGGCGCAATCGCTCACGGGCCGCGTGCACCTGCTGACCGTGTGGCCTCTCACCCAGGGTGAGATCGACGGCGTCAGGGAGAACCTGCTCGCGGCGCTCCTCGACGATCCGGTGGGTGCGCCTCCCCGCGGAATTGTCTCGGCGACCAACAGGGAGGAGTACATAGCGCGCATCACGGCCGGGGGCATGCCGATTCCCCTGGCAAGGCGCAGCCCCGCAGCCCGCAACCGCTGGTTCGACGACTATGTGGATCTCGTCTTGGAGCGGGATGTGCGAGAGCTGTCGAGGCTGCGCCAGCGCGAGCAGCTGCCCGCGCTGCTACGCCGCCTGGTGGCACAGACCGCGGGCGTCCTGAACGTCACGACCGCCGCCCGCGAGGCGGAACTGGAGCGGACCACCGCGGCGGACTACGTGAAGCTGCTCGAGGCCGTGTTCCTGATCATGCGCCTGCCGGCGTGGGGAACTACCGTGAGGGCGCGAGCGACCAGCGCACCGAAGGTGCACGTGGTCGACGCCGGCCTTGGTGCACGCCTGCTGGGACTCACCCCGGAGAAGCTCGCCCGGCGCGATCCGTCTTCCCTGTCGCAGTTCGGCCATCTGCTCGAGACGTTTGTGGTGGGCGAGCTCGTGCGGCAGGCCTCGTGGCTCGATGGACTCGCGGCGCTGGGACACTGGCGCACCTACGACGGCGACGAGATCGACCTGGTGATCGAACGTGACGACGGAGGCGTCGTTGCCTTTGAGGTGAAGGCCGCGGGACAAGTCTCCGGCCCGGACATGCGCCATCTGCGCAAGCTGAGAGAGGCGCTCGGCGAACGCTTCTTGGCTGGTGTGGCGCTCTATACCGGCCCCCGGGCGTACAACTTCGAAGACCGCCTGCATGTGATGCCGATCGACCGGATCTGGGCCCGCCTATGACAGCCCCTCAGGCGACGGCGAGCCAGCGCTCGGCGTTGCGGTCGTGGATCTCGCGGAGGATGCCCTCGACGTCGCGCGTGAGCTCCCACTCGGGGTAGTCGCGCTTGAACGGGCCCAGGTCGCCGATCCACCAGCGATGGTCGCCGATCCTGTGCTCCTCGCCGAGGCTCCACCGGAGCTCGCGGCCGGCGATCCGCTGGCAGCACTCGATCGCCTCCAGCATCGAGCAGTTGCTCTCGCGGCCGCCGCCGATGTTGTAGACGGCCGCCGCCCGCGGCCGGCTGTGAAAGGCCGCGAACGCGGCGACGAGGTCGGCCGCGTGGATGTTGTCGCGCACCTGCTTGCCGCCGTAGCCGAAGACCGTGTAGGGATCGCCGGTCATCGTGCAGCGCATCAGGTAGGAGAGGAACCCGTGCAACCGGGTCCCGGCGTGGTTGGGGCCGGTCAGGCAGCCGCCCCGGAAGCACACCGTCGGCAGATCGAAGTAGCGGCCGTACTCCTGCACGAGCAGATCGGCGGACGCCTTCGAGACCCCGAACAGCGAATGGGTGCTCATGTCGATCGACATCGTCGTGTCGATCCCGCCCCAGTAGCGGTGCTCCGCGGGCAGCTCGAGGCGCTCGGGCAACTCCACGAGCGGCAGCTGGTTGGGCAGATCCCCATAGACCTTGTTCGTCGAGCAGAACACGAACGTCGCGCTAGGGGCGTGGATTCGAGTGGCCTCGAGCAGGTTCAGCGTGCCGTTCGCGTTCACCGCGAAGTCCGTCTGCGGGTCCTGAGCCGCCCAGTCGTGCGAGGGCTGCGCCGCGGTGTGGATCACGAGCTCGATTCTGCTCCCGTGCTCGGCGAAGACCTTCGCCACGCCGTCCGCGTCGCGGATGTCGAGCTCGAGCGAGCGGAACTCGTCGGGGTGGCGCTCGAGCAGCGCCCGCGTCGTGTGCGCGGTCGAGGCGTCGCTGCCAAAGAGCTCGGCGCGCATGTCGTTCTCGAGGCCGACGACGTCGTAGCCCGCCCCCACGAAGTGGCGCACCGACTCCGAGCCGACCAGTCCTCCCGATCCGGTGACTATCGCTACGGGCATTCGTTCCTCGACGGGCCGATTGGCCGATTATGGCAGCGCCCGGGCGCGCCGCATAGGATGCCGCGCTCGATGGAAATCACCTTCCTCATCCCCGCATACAACGAGGCAAGGACGATCGCCGAGGTGCTCGATCGCGTCGCGTCGCTCGGCCTCGACTACGAGGCGATCGTCGTCGACGACGGCTCGAGCGATGCGACCGCGTCGATCGTCGCCGCGCGTGCCGCGGAGAACGAGCGCGTGCGCCTGCTGAGCAAGCCCAACGGCGGCAAGGGCTCGGCGCTGCGACATGGGATCCCACACTGCCAGGGCGAGATCGTGGTGATCCAGGACGCCGACATGGAGTACGACCCGGGCGACGTGCCGGCGCTGATCGAGCCGATTCAGCGCCAGACGGCCGACGTCGTCTACGGCTCGCGCCTGTCGGGCGGAAGGCCGCAGCGCGCCTACATGTTCTGGCACCTCGTCGGCAACCGCTTCCTGTCGCTGCTCACGGGGCTGCTCTACAACACCACGATCACCGACATGGAGACGGGCTACAAGGCCTTCCGCGGCGAGGCCCTACAGCAGCTCCACCTCACGGAGAACCACTTCGGCATCGAGCCGGAGATCACCGGCGAGATCTGCCGCCGGCGGCTGCGGATCTACGAGACGCCCGTCGCCTACTACGGCCGGACCTACGAGGAGGGCAAGAACATCACCTGGCGGGACGGATTCCGGGCGGTGTTCGTTTTGTTTCGCACGCGGGTGCGGGTGCTGCGGTAGAGAGCGCGCGCAGGGTCGGACGGGTCGCGCCCGCGACGCACGAGGGGGCAGCGGCCATTCCTCCCGTAGAATCGTAAGTTGCAAAGTTATAAGTTTGCAAACCATAACTTTGCTACTCTGGCAGCGTGATTGATCGTCGGGAGGAGCTCGATCGGCTACACGCTGCCGCCGCGGAGGCGCCTCAGCTCGTCGTGATGCGTGGGCGCCGTCGTGTCGGCAAGAGCTACCTGCTGGACCGCGCCTACGCCGAGCACCGTCTCGTGTACTTCCAAGCCGACGAGGGAGAGGCGCGCGGGCACCTGGACCTGCTGGCGGCCGAGCTGGGACGGCTCGTGAACGCTCCGATCGCCTTCGGCGACTGGAACGAGGCGCTCGGCTCACTCGACGAGCAGGCCCGGCAGCAGCCGCTCGTGGTCGTGCTCGACGAGTTTCAGTGGATGCTGCTGGCCGAACCCCTGCTGGACTCGATCATCATGCGTCACTTCGACCGCTGGGAGCGGGCGCGTATCCCGATCACGCTCGTCCTCAGCGGCAGCGCGCTAACGATGATGGAGGAGCTGCTGGAGAGCGACAGGCCGATGTTCGGGCGCGCTGGCTACCGGCCGTTTCTGCAGCCGTTCGATTATCGCGATGCGGCGCTGTTCGCGTCTGAGCGCACTGACGCCACACAGAAGCTGCTGCGATATGGGGTCCTGGGCGGGACGGCGCAGTACCAGGTATGGGCCGGACAGGCCTCGCTTCGCGAGATCCTCAAGCGCAGGATCTTGACCAAGGACGAGCCTCTGTTCGAGGAGCCGCTGCAGCTGATCAGGGGCGAGAGCGCGATCCGGGAGCCGGGTAACTACTACGAGGTCCTCCGCGCGATCGCTCGCGGCGCCACGCATTTCAACGAGATCCTGCAACAGTCCAAGATCTCCTCAGGACAGCTCCTGACCGGCCGCCTCGACCGCCTGGCAAAGCTGCGCTACATCGACGAGCGCCGTCCCATCGGCGGTAACGGCTCACCGGGCTGGTCGGTCAGCGACCCCTTCTTCCGCTTCTGGTTCCGCTACGTCTACCCGAACCGCTCACGCCTGCAGCGAGGCAGGGTGGAGGAGACCTGCGACGCGATCCTCGCGGACATCGACAACCACATGGGCAGCATCTTCGAGCAGGTCTGCCGTGACTGGGCCGGACGCTACAGCGCCGACCCTCAGCTGGCCGGCGCCGAGGAGATCGGCGCCTACTGGACACGCACGCACGATGTGGAGGTAGACCTCGTCGCGCGCGGACGGAAGGGCATCGTCGCCGTGGGGTCGTGCAAGTGGTCGAGGAGAGCCGACACACACGACCTCGACCGCCTGATCGAGCTCCGCGGCCAGATCCGCGGAGCGGGTTCCGCGACCCTGTACGTCTTCGCACGAGACTTCCACAAGCGCCTCGTGGAACGTGCCAAGCGCGACGGCGTACGCCTCGTATCGGCAGACGAGCTGTTCGCCGAGCCCGACTGAGGTGACGTCAAGACGACGCAGGCCGGGCGGTGGTCTCCCCCGTTTTCGTGGGGTGTTTGCACATGGCATGAGCGCTTCGCCGATAGTAGTTACACATTCACCAGTTGCTCGCCGACCTGTAAATCGGTGAGCAACTCCTCGCGGCAGGGCTGGACATGGATCAGCCGGTCGAGCGCCGCGGCGAGGTCGAAGTACCCGAGCGCGAGCAGCTGATCGGAGAGCTCGTCGCGGGCAAGCGGGAAAACGCCGTTTGCGATCAACAGCCACCGCGCGACGGTGGTAAGCGCCGCACGCGATTGCTCACGCGCCGCTTCGATATCGCCGCTCTCGAGCACGAGCCGGGCAAGGCCGAGCCCGCGGTGGGCCTGGATGAGCTTGCGCTCGGCAGATGGCGAGAGGCCACT